>CAJXPD010000015.1 GCA_913057785.1 uncultured Lewinella sp.
GGTGAAGGTACATTGATTGGCATCCGTGACCGTATAGCCGTAGGTGCCAGCGACAAGATTCTCTCGATCGGTGCCGGTAGTACCATCTGACCAAAGCACGCTGTAGGGCGGTAAGCCACCGCTAATCGACAAACTTAGGCTGCCAGTGGCATCTCCATTGCAAAGCACATCCACTTGCGTTATTTCTACGGATAAAGCGGAGGGCTCATTGACGGTAAAGCTTTCGATCTGTTCACAGTCGTTCGCATCCGTGACTGTGACCGTATAAGTACCACCACTTACACCAATTAGGTCTTTTGTGTTAACTCCAGTAGACCAGGCATAGGTATAATCGGGTGTACCCCCAGTAACGCTTAGGATAATGGCACCATCTGGCGACGTAGCACACGAAGTAGCATCCGTAACTTCTCCAGTAACAACAAGATCATCTGGTTGATCTACCTCCACCGGCTCACTAATCCAGGCACAACCATTCGCATCGGTAAGGGTTAAAACATATTGTCCCGCTGGTAGATCCTCAATGGTACTAGCATCTTGCAAACCATTAGACCAGCTATAATTATACGGAGGGGTGCCCCCAGATGGCACCACAGATACACTACCATTGGATTCTCCAAAACAAATCACATTTGTAGCGTTGAGGGTACCTTCCAATACAGGGGGCTCAGACACACTAGCCTCACCGGAAATTGTGCAACCAAAGGCATCCGTTACTACCACTGAAAAGGTGACTCCCGCAGGGATATTCTGTAAGACAGAATCGGCGCTCTGATCTGACCAAAGGAAACTATAAGGGCCTGTCCCGCCGGTAAGAATGGGGGTTATACTACCAGTGCTAGCCCCATTGCAATCTGCATCAGTAGGAATTAGTTCTAGATTTAATTCTTGGATATCGGTTAGCGTGAAACTGGCTGTAATGATACAGTCATTTTGATCCGTTATCGTGACGGAATAATTTCCAGCATTTAGGTCCGTTCGAGATCCTGTGGTTGCAAGGAGATCGTCGGACCAAGCAAAATTGTAAGGCGGAGTTCCTCCACTTGGCACCACATCAATACTACCGTTGGGCACGGTCCCGCATATGGGATCTACCACTATAGTATCCAAGGAGAGTTCATCCGGCTGCATAATATCTACGCTATCGATTTGGGTGCATTGTCTGGCGTCTGTTATCGTCAGTATATAACGACCAGGCAGCAGCCCTGTTAAGTCCGGTGATTGTGACCCAGTATTCCAGACATAGGCATAAGGAGGCGTTCCTCCTGATACTTCCGTCGGAGAACCCGAAACAGCTGACGTCAGCTGGCGTCATGTTAATATTTATGGGGTCTGCAATATCAACCGTCACAGTATCTCTATCTCTACATCCATTGACATCCGTTCCTTCCACCCAGTAAATACCACTGGACGAAACCGTAATGTTGTCCCCCGTTTCACCTGTACTCCAACTATAGGTATCTGCACCAGTTGCCGTCAGGATGGTAGTTTCCGAAGCACAGAGAATGGTATCTCCCAGGATTTCGACCACTGGCAAAGGATTAATGATCAAGGTGACGGCTGTTCTAGTTGTGCTTACACAGCCGCTCAGAATATCTTCATATTCCACATAGTAGGTACCAGCCTGTGGCGGAATGAAGCTAAAGGTAGAAGCCAAGAATTGACCATCTACAGGAGCATCATACCAATTGGCATTGAAACCATCTATGGCTTGAACAGTGAGGGCGGGGATAGCATCTCCGAGGCAAATTTCTTGATCTCCGTCACTAACTGGAGGTGGAATATCTGGACAAGGACATAGCGGGGAGATGACGGTTTCGATGTTGAAACAGTCTGTATTAGGGTCTACAACCGTGATAACCACATCTTGGCCTGTAGTGATGCCAGAGACAGCAAACAAGCCGCTGCCCAAATCTTGGACTTGCCCTTGATCAGCACTCACCAAGTTGCCAGGAGTTGTAAAGAACTCCACCCGGTAGGTCAGGAGGTCTGGTGAACATATGGTATCAATATTGTCTATCGGAGGTTTCGGGATTACCGTAATCTCGGTAGAATCTATAGTTTGACAGCCGTTGATATCCGTTACCGTGAGATAGAAAGTAGTAGTTTCGATAGGTTTAGCAAAGACGGAAGAGGTAGAGCCGAGGCCGTCACTCCAGGTGTAGGCATAGGGAGGTTTGCCTCCATTGATTTGTGATTGCAATAGGGTGCTGTCACCTTCACAAATAATATTGACCGTGGTTCCTACCTGAACCACCAAGTTATTTTTCTCTCCGATCGTCACTTCACCAACGGTTTGGCATCCGCTATCATTAGTAACTGTGACGGAATAGGTGCCAGGTGCCACACCATTGATGGACTGAGTTGTTGCACCATTACTCCATTCGTAAGTAGGTAGGATTCCTCTCGCAATTATATATCCGGGATCGATGTAAACCGTAGCACTACCATTATTAGCACCGCAATCCGCATCTGTCCATGCAAAGTAGATATCAAAACTACAATCTGGATCCTCACAATCTACCAAACCATCTTGGTCATTATCCAAGCCATCATCACAGATCTCAGGGCTAGGTAATGGGCATTCAAAAATTAACTCACAATTGGTCAATTGCTCTGCTAAATCATTGTTGATCCCACTGGTACCGCCGTAGGTGAATAGTAGTTCGCCGACGCAATTGTATACTCTACCTTCTCCAAAAGTACAGAGGTACGGATTGTCTCTTAGATTTATTACTGGTTGTCCTTGATAACGGCAAGCAAACACCTGCAGCCCACAGCTCGCATTATCACAATCGATTAGGGCTTGTAACCAAGGTAAGGTTAGTGGATCTGTAGTACCACAGTCTTCGGGTGGGCATGCCTCAAAAACAAGGCTACATTGGCGCCAGCATTCGCATGATGCTTGATAATATTCGACCGTCACCACATAGGTTGGGCAGGAGCTTGAGGCGGGTAAAAGATCCGAGGTATAGCCCGTACCTAAGGGCGCCATGTTTGGCGCATCTATTCTCCAGCTCACATTGCTGTAATCATCTTCTTGCGGAATGTTGAATTGGAAACTGGATTCTGAGTCAAGGTACTGCCAATCAATAATTGTGCAATCAAAGGGATCACATAAGTAAATCCTTCGGCAGCAACTGTACCAGCTGTAGGTGTAGTAGTCAAAATAGCGAATGCAGATTGTCCGAATCTCGCACGGTAAAGCGCTAGGATAAGATACTCCCAAGCCCTGTCCCTGGCCGAACTCTAGACCTGTTTCCAATTCGCTCCAAGTCACTGTCGATGGATCAGTCGTGTTCGGCAAATCGAAGTCGAACACGAAGGTATCCCCATCATACTTATAGTTGATATTGCCTGCACCACAATCCTCTGGTGGACATAGCCAAACTGTTCGGCTACACAAGAACCAGGCATCAAATTGCGGGTCAAAATAACTAACACTAACCGTAGCAGATTCACAAGAAGTAGGAAAATCTAGAATATTTGAAAGTGGACCTGTTCCTAAGGGTGAGTCCGTATCTACCCAGGTCCAAGAAATGGTCTGATAATTGGATCCATTATTGAGTGTAAAACGATAGCCTTGGTTTGTTACCAGTTCATAGTCAATCGTAGTCTCTCCACAGTTAAAGGGGGGCTGTACATAGATGGTTTTGCAACACTGAATTACGCAATCCGCTCCGGGAACTTTCAGATACATACAAATAGTATGCAGTCCCTCCTCCAGTGTGTAGAATAAAACATCTAAATTCTCAGTTCCTGGAACTTCTACACCGTCAATTTCCCATTTGCAAATTTCCATTCCCGATATGTTCTCAAAGCGGTAAGTCAGGGAACCATAGCCTGAGTAAATATCGTAATTGTCTTCGATCGTGTAGATTAAGTTATTGCAGTTGGTATCGCAACAATTCTCCGCACAGAGGTTATCGCAGGTATTTACCGGGGCGCAAGTTGGGTGCTGAATCTCGAGGGTAAAATTCCCAACGCTACCATCCCAGCCTTCAATCACCAAATAATAGGTCTGTCCAGCAGTTACATTTAGGTTTACTAGTTCATCTTGGCCAGCGGGATTTTTCCCGTAGCCCAGGCAGTTGGCGGCTTGATCACAGGCATCCAGGATTAACAGATCTAAATCAACCTGTGTCTCTAGTCCGCTTAGACTTACGTTAACTATGCCATCAAAAGTTGCCTCATAGGTATAGACTCGTTCAGGGCCCGTATATCCTCCTCTCCGATCGATTGGTTGACAGCTGTAAGCACTAACGTTATTAGGTTGTCCATCTGTCGAGGCAGAGCTGGGTTGTCCACAGACAATACTACTGCCATCACAGAAAAGATCTCCCTCCGTTGCGGTAAGCCGGAATGGTCCTTGCTGCCCTTGATTATACCCATCTACTATCAGATAATAGGTTCCCGCCGGAAAATCAGGCAAGTGGATCGCGTCAAAATTGCGGTTGAAATAGGGCTGTCCGAAAGGATTGAGGCTTTGTCCTAAACAAGTAGCGGGCAATAAACAATCATCCAAAAGGAAAATATCCAGGTCTAGCGGTAGCCCACCAAGCCCCTCGTTGATCAAAGTAATCGTAAGGTCTCCCTCATTGCTTGTCTTTGTGATTTCATATATTTTATCTGGAGCCGAAAAGGTGGATTGGCCGTCATAGCAGTCGTAGTCTGGGGCTACAAACTGGCTGCTCCCGCCAGTATTATCTCCAAGGGTTTGCAAGCCCATTGTGAGCACTTCGACCCCAGCGCAAACGTCCTGGATAGCGACTGTCCAACAATGGCAAATTCGCGTGCAGCCATTGTAGTATGTGACACAGATTCGGTAGTGGCCAGCCGCAGCAAAATCGATCACTGGGCTTGGAGTGGTGGCATCGGTACCATTGGCGAAAGTGGCACCGGCGGGTAATTGCCATTGGTGATTATTCCAAAGTCCTCCCTCTGGCATTCCTATAAAGCTTACTTGTTGACCATTGATCTGCGGCCTTACTAAGGGCGCGGCCTCCGGGATCTCTGTACAGCCGTCAACGCTACAGAACTCCTGACAAATGGAGGAAAGTCCACACGCATTATTGACGATTAAGCAAATATCAGCGCATTGATTATCAGGGAAGAAAGCCCAAACTGCTTGTCCCCCAGGGACATAAACCGTCTCGACATCGGCCGGTATATCCCAAGTAAAGTTGCTTGCTCCTTGACTGCTGGAAGCATCAAAATAATACCAGCCGGTCTCTTGATCAATGTTCCAGGTAAAATGCGCTATAGGTGGGGCGAAGCAAGGTGTTTCCGTCAAATTTATGGTTTGACAACAGCTAAATAGCTGCACAGGGATACTACCGACATCACTAAATATCTGTATACAAGCCTCATATTGACCAGGACCAGGGAAATCTACGACAGGATTGGCGTCCGTTTCGCTGGTTCCATCTAGATAAATAACATTTGCAGGTTGTCCCGTAGCCACTTCGATGAAGAGCCATTGATAGGTTAAGGTAAGCGGGTTGCCGAATTCATCTGTTGCCTCACAATAGTTATCGTAAAAACTTACGGTATAATCATTAACTGTTCGGGTATCATAAAAGAAGCAATCTACGCAGTCATCACATCCTGCTACCTCTTCGCATAATTCTACTGTTAGACAGCAAATCTTCCAACACCCACTGATATCATCGTAATATCGAACGCAGATATCTACCACCGGACAGTTACTATCAAAGAGCACCAATTGAGAGATCGGTTCCGTACCAATTTCAGTCACTTCGCCACTTTCCGTACGCATCGTCCAAGTAATCTGCGAAACGGCAGTCTCCAGTAAGGTAAACTGAAAGCCTTCTCCAGGGAAAGAGTCCTTTTGAATATTGATCAGTCCACAGGCGTACGGGTCTTCAATGCAATATTGATTGCAACAGCCTACCTGACAACCCGTTGTGTTATCAATATAATCATAGCAAACTTCATAAGTTCCGGGGCCCGTAAATTCATAATTTAATCCGGTAGTAACTATATCACTCGCATCCTGGCCATCTACTACCCAGATCCAACCATCGGTAAACTGCTCCCAATCGGGTAGATCGGCTGAGAAATTAAAATTCAGAGCAGAACCAGTGAACGCGTAACTAATATTGTCACAGTTTTCAAAAAGTTGATCGTTGCAGCAATTGACCGCCAAAGTAAAGTTTGACTCTTGGCTAGCATCGACGCCATCCACCACAATGCGATACTTCCCGGCCGTTACATCCAGTTCTATCAACTCGTCTCCGTTACCTGTACTGGTACTTGCACCGACACAGGTCGTATTGCCACCTGTACAATTGAAAACGAAGAGGTCTAGGTTTGCCGCTAATCCGGTCAGAGCAACCTCGATAAAATTCACATCTGTTGGTACTACCAATTCATAAACTCGATCCCTGGCGTCATAGGGTTGTGTTGGCGCGCCGCAGGAGGTGAATACAGATGTATCAAAATTATCTTCACTACTAAAGTTGTTGCTATTGATCGTTTGATTACAATCGATCAAATTAGCTGTAGTTTGGCAGGGGTCATCCTCATATTCGCAATCGGCGGAGAGGCGGAAGCTACTCGTTATATTGGCTGTTCGTGCATCGACAATCAGGTAATAGGTGCCAAACGGATTATTTATCGTTATACTTTCATCCCCAGAACCACTCCTTGTACTCCTATCTATACAACCTCCGAGCCCGCTACAATTGTATACAAAAAGGTCAAGATTGTTACTCATGTTCGTCAAGTTGAAGGTCACTGAGGTAACATCCTGAGGAGTGGAGTAGCGGAAGAGGCGGTCATTGCCAGAATAAGGATTTGAGGTGGTAAAACAATCTTCATACAGATCTGCGAAGAAATTGCTTCCTCCTGAGTTGTTATTGAAAAGACCAGAGTTCTGGTTACAAAGCAAGTCCATAGCCGTGCTGGTACAAGGGTCTTCGCTGCTCTGACACTCTATGGATAAGGTATAGGTCGATTGTGAATTGGGATCTACCCCATCAACAACAAAATAGTAATCTGTCCCTGGAATGGGATTGTCAATGGTAATTTGCTCATCACTCGTACCACTTCCCCTACTTTGATCAATACAAGTGGTAGAACTGGTACAATCAAATAGAAACATATCCAGGTTCGCATTCAGGTCTGTCATTCTGATGGTAATGGGTAATGGACTGGTAGCTGTGATGCGATAGAGCCGATCATCCCCATCATAATCTGCCCCATTGGTTACGCTACAACCATCATAAGCATCCGCAAAGAAGAAGCTTTCCGTATTGATGTTGTCTTCCTGGTAGGTCTCGTTGCATTGCAACTGATCAAATTCACTATTACAAGGATCATCACTGACATTACCTCCATCGCAAACCACCTCTAAGGTGAAGCCGCCTACATGAGATAACCCATCCGTATCTTCCCCGTCAATGATCACGTAATAGGTTCCGGAGGGATTATTGATCACCACATTTTCGAACGAGAAACCAGATTTGACATTGTGTCCTACACATTCTCCGGAAGGACTACAATCGTAGATAAACATGTCCAAATCTGCTGTCAGGCCAGTGAGTAAGAATTCCAGTTGGGTAGCGCCCTGCGGGGTTTGGAACTCATACATGATATCCTGGTTGTCATAAGGCCAAGTACTCAAGAAGCAATCTCTATATAATTCAACTTGAAAATCGTCCCCTTGTCCGGATGTATTCCCGCTTATCGGTTGATTACAAACGATTGGGATAGAAGCTGTGTTATTCGCACAGGGGTCATCGCTTGTGCCACAGTAAGCCCAAACCGTGTAACTCGAGACTATATTGTCAGTTCTCCCATCTACAATTACATAGTATTCCCCTGGAGGAGGTGCCGGGTCAAGCATAACTACCTCATTAGTGGTTCCGGTTCTAGTCCCACTAGCAATACAGGATCCGGTGCTGCAACTGTACAGGAATATATCCAGATTCGCTGTCATACTAGTGAATTGAGTGGGCTTGCCGAAGGGATTCAGTCTGGGACCTGTGAGGCGAAGTTCAAGGAAGTCCAGACCTGTGGGAACAGTGAGTTCATAGATCTGATCTCTTCCACTATAATCGAAATTGCTGCTAATACAGCTAGTGTAGGTTGAAATATCAAAATTGTTGGACTGCTGAGAAAGGTTGGTACTCTCTCTTGGAATTCCGCAACGAAGGATAAGATTACTCCCCACCTCACAGGGGTTATCTGCTAGAAGAAAAGGCAAAGCAAATTCTGTACGCTCTTCCTCAAAGTCTTCTACCGGGGATTGCAATTCTTCATACAGAAAGTAGATCCAATCAGCTCTTTGAAAAGCATAGTTATCTTTTGTTTCACTAGTGCTCCATCCCGAGATGGGATTTAATAGAAGGCAAAGGATGAGAATGGTGTATGACGGTTTTTTCATGATACGGGGTATATAGGTATAAGATCTATTGGCCGTGCCCCTACCGCTAAATAGTAGAAACAAGCGCTTAATTTGCAGAATCATCAATATCGGGGTCCTATCAGGTAGCACTTTAATACTTACATAAAGGCATCAAGGCCCAAGGCATTAATCATTTAATACTAGGAGACGTGGAATTGAGATAGGAACCGTTTTGCAGGTTCCACAGTCAAGGAGAAGTATAATTTTGGCGTTGAGTATTTGCCCTTGAGTACACGAAGATCAAGGGTGAATGTACAGCAAAAATTTGTAAAAAAATTATATTCTCAAAGAAATTCTGAAGGGATGTGACAAGTTCGAAATGCAACCACATGATCATGTTGGGCAAACGGCTAAATGCGGGAGAAGGCCTCTTCTTCCACTACATTAGCCAAGCTAAGATTATCACTCTATTCTTCATGTGGCATCCTGTAGACTTGACGATGCTTACCTTAGTTGAAGCCCGACAAAAACAGATGCAACTCTACCTTAATGAGATATTTGGTTTCTAATTAAAAGAAACTCCATTGACTTAAGCATCTTCTCAAAATTCAGTAATTTTAACAAGAGCAAGTACAACTACTGAAGATGTCAATACCCGGCTGGTGGGAATTATTTTGCCACTGATAACACATCTATATGCTTTCAAAACGAAGAACCTTCATTAAGAATTCACTCCTCGGTGTAGCAGGAACGATACTTCCTACCTACGGTTGCCAGAACCTGGAGCAAGCAAAAGATCCTGCTTCCGGTAAACCCATCGACTATTCAAGCCTGGATAATGCCTTTGCTGAAAATGTTCTGAATATCTCCACGCTGAAGGATCCCGTTCTCATTGAATCCTTAGCATTACTTCGATACAAAAACAATTTCATTTGCCGAGTTCGCTCGAAGGATGGAGCAGAAGGTTTTTCGGTAGCCAACAACGCACAAATGCGATCCCTCTATCCCATTTTTCTGAATCGTTTACAAAGCTTCTTTATTGGTCAGGATGCTAGAAAACTGGAATCCTTATTGGAGGAGGTATACGTCTATCGAAGTAATTACAAACTCCAAAACCTGGCGCTGTGGGTACCGCTTGCCACCATCGAATTTGCTATTCTCGACCTATTGGGTCAAATAAGTGACCAATCTATTGGTACACTCCTAGGTGGGGTAAAGAATCCTGCTATTGCTGTATATCGTGCCAACAACTATCGGGGAGAAACGGCCACAGCTTCCATTGAAAAAATCAAAGCTACAGTGGCAGAAACGCAAGCGAAAGCCGTCAAATTCAAGATCGGGGGGCGAATGAGCAAAAACAAAGACTACCCTCCCGGTCGGACGGAAGCACTCATCCCATTAGTGCGAGAGGCCTTTGGCCCAGAGATGACCATCTACGCTGACTCCAACGGTTCATATGATGTGAAAGAATCCATTCGGGTTGGAAGGATTCTAGAGGAATACCAGATCGACTTTTATGAAGAACCTACCCCTTTTGATTGGTATGAAGAAACCAAGGCTGTTGCCGACGCTCTGAGCGTACCCATCGCCGGGGGGGAACAGGAGCCTAGCATGCGCAACTTTCGTTGGTTGATTGGCAATGATGCCTTAGATATTGTACAACCGGATATCTTCTACTTTGGCGGTATGATTCGTTCTATGCGCGTCGCTCGAATGGCTCACACCAAAAACAAGCTGTGCGTACCTCATATTTCCGGTTCGGGTCTAGGCTATCTGTATATGATGCATTTTGTTTCTGCTTTGCCAAACGCTGGCCCATATCATGAATTCAAAGGCTTCAATACTAGTATACCCATTGAATGTCCAACAGCGGATTTAGTGAGTAGAGCAGGTGTGATCGAGGTGCCAACAGGGCCAGGAGCAGGAATTCTGATTGATCCCGATT
The DNA here is from genome assembly GCA_913057785.1 of uncultured Lewinella sp. GTDB lineage: Bacteria > Bacteroidota > Bacteroidia > Chitinophagales > Saprospiraceae > DT-111. Next base: position 10,314 of record CAJXPD010000015.1, read on the forward strand.
TTATTGCCAAGCATGAGGTAGTTCAGTAAATCACCCTGAAATCAAATAGCTTTCCTACTCTTATTGATCCGTCATAATTTGAAATTCAACTAACTCTTGAGAAGGGCACGGTATGCTAATTAGCTTCCCGGCTTCCCGCTGATTAAAGCGCGCTTGATAACCTTCACTACTGATTATCCGGTACGTTCCTGGTGTTAGTTGCCACAAGCGCAACTCTGCCGCATGGGTCTCATGAGAATGATTAAAAATAGAGAACTTAAGCGAATGCCCAGATTGCTCCTCCAACAAAGCCGTAAATCCTGCAAAGGTTTTCTCCCAGGTGACTGCTAGATAAGGCGAAGTGCTAGATATAACCACATCTCCCGTGAGCATGGCCTTTATGGCCTCGCTATCAAGCCGAGCCCCATAGCGCTGGTTGGTAGCTAAAAGGCGATCGGTGAAAATGACTTCGCTAGTCAGCATCTCTTTATTGTAGGCCGTTGTTTCTAGAAATTGATCGAGTCCTTCAGACAGAAAATCCAGTTCCCCTGTAATCTGGTACCGTACGTAAAAGGGAGCATATTGCAAAAGTAGGTTATCAAAGCGCGTATCGGCAGTCAGTAAGCGCCACTGCCCCGCCACGCCCCAGAAGGAACGATTCTGCACCATTTTCATTGCCGCCCAAGCCGCGGAGCCCTCTGGCGCATCTTTACTTTCTGAAATATGATCCTGAACCAACTGAAGGGAAGCAACGATGGGCTCCAGTAAGGTCGAGTCCTGGGTGTGTTGCCAGATAAAAAGCAATTGATCCAACATTTGGCCATCTCCCCGATAATCATAATAGTCCCAGAGCATATTGGCTTTATACCAAGTAGGTTCGTCGCCATTGATGGCACCGTCTTCTGATCGGATGGAAGGCGGCAGGATCCCTTTGGGTTTACCTTTTGCGGTACTTGCAGCAATAGTAGCCCAGGCCATGCTCCAGTCATATAGAGCATCTCGAACCTGCTTATCTTCTGGGTATCGCCACAGCCAATACCGGAGCGGTTGCATCGCACGGGCATTGTATTGAACATCTCTATTCTTTGGTGGCTTCTCTTCGATCTCAGTGGCGCTATACCAAGCCGATTTAAATAAGCGGTGTCCATCGGAAGATACACGCGTCCATCTTTCCAAAAAGTGTTTCAGCGTGAATAGGGTTCGGCGATGATAGGCGGTGTCTTCAGAAGCCACCAACAATAAGGGCGCAGTATCTGAAACAAACTCCGAAGCATGTTCTACATCATCTACATAACGAGCGTAGCCCTGGTGCACCTGCTGACTATGCCAAACACCATCTGCCAACTTAATCCAGCCCCTTCGAGCAATCGTATCCCCCGTGTAAATCAAAGGGTGCCAAAATCGTAAGGCCTCCACATCGTCTCCTAGTTTTCCACCTAACTCTCCATTGCTGGCTTGCCGCTCCTCCACCCAATAATGTACCAAAGAACGGAGTCGCTGCATGGCTAGCAATTGCTTCCTTGACCAAGCCGGGGCACTAGGGGAAGGAACTAGATCTTCCTTGCTCCCCCACTCTGCCGGCAATTGCTCACCAGTATACATTCTAAGCAATCGATCAGTGGGATGCGTCTTCCTCAGTAATTGAAAATCAGCTTCAGCGCGCGCTGCCTCTCCTGGATACCGGTACTCCAGATCTAGATGGTGTAAAAATCTAGCCCTCAGCCAGCGGGCCCGTTCTTCTAGCGGATGGCCGGGTTCACGCAATAATGGATCCAATAGCATACCGCCCTGCTGATGACGGCGGATCATACTCATTCTGGTCTTACGTTTGGCCCATTCCCAACCGCGCATATCTCGGATTTCCTCTGCTCTTGCCAACAGATCGAGATATTGCCATTGCTGATAGCACCAGTTTCGGTCTGTATTCTTTTGACTCTCAAACCACAATTCTTCCAATAAGGGTTTAATGGATTTATCACGACCTTTCCAAGCACCCAGTTCATGAATCTGCTCTGCTAGCCATTGCTCTTTAGCTGTCTCGGGTTCACCCGTCGCCACCAGTTCTAGGCTGAGTAATCGAACAGAATCCCGCTCACTGCTAAGTTTAAAGTGCAGCTGCCCACTAGATGTATTGATATTCCCTAACCAAAGTCGAAAGTGTTCGATGGGGTTTGTCAATGGTTCGGCGGGGGGGCGGAAGCCATGCCAGCCTAGATTTTGAGCTTGCTGATTGATCTGTAAAGATAAGCTGGATATATATTCCGTTCCTGCATCTGCCGCCAAGCGAATCTGCCAGTTGCCTGGAGAGACATCAATCGAAAACTCCAAAGACTTGCCCACCACCCCATCAAGCCATTCCGGTGCTCGAATGGCCTCAAATTTGGGCCTATAGAAATGATCTTGCGGCGGAACTGCCCAGGAAAAGTTGGAAGCGTGTTTTTCAGCAGTAACCTGAAGGTAGGAGGAGTGAGAACTTGGTCCACGCTGGCCAAAATCCAGTAAAAGACGATTTTGGGCATTCCCGCTCGGCAAATGCACGATCAGGAGCATGCCCAGGCAAAGCCATAGGATTGTCCAGTGGTTTTTCATTTTCGTTTTGTCTTGATTCAGGATTTCAATTTACATAAAAAAGAAAAGATTATAGCTTGGCAGCAATTGAATTCCCCGAGACACCTGCAGGTAATTTATCTCGGGAAAACTATTTTTGGTCCTTCTCCCTTGGCAGATAATACCTACATTTGGGCTTCTGCCGAAACCTTAGCAGAAAGAGTAATTAAAATCAAAACGATTACGAAAACTTAAGCAAGATGAAAAAACTTCTAATTCCTTTTTGTCTCCTCATCAGCTTACCCCTGATCGCCCAGGAAATCCAAAAATCCACCCATCTTTATGCAGAAAAGGACGGACAAAGGTTGGAATTGGACGTCTATCAAACCGCCAATCCAAAGGGAGTAGCGCGTCCGGTGTTGATTTGGGTGCATGGCGGAGGATTTTCAGGAGGACAGCGGGACAATAAAATGGAAGTCCGTTTAATGGAAGCGGTAGCGAGTCAAGGATATGTGGGCGTATCGATCACTTATCGTCTGCTTCGAAAAGGTGAAGACACGGGTTTTAGTTGTGATTGCCCGAGGAGTGAAAAGGTCAAGGTGTTTCAAGAAAGTGCCTACGATACCTGGGATGCAATTCATTATATACACCAAGAAAAAGAGAAGTTTCAAATTGATCCAGAGAAGATCATTGTAGGAGGAAGCAGTGCTGGAGCGGAAGCCATCCTAAATGCGGTGTATTTGAAAGATTGGTTATTTGAATCCGAAAGCAAATATGATGATATCCAGATAGCGGGCGTTTGGTCGCAAGCGGGAGCCATAGTGGACGAAAGATATATAGGATCCCATAATGCGGTACCCGGCGTCTTTTTCCATGGCACAAAGGATAACCTGGTCCCATATGCCACTGCTCCGCACCATTACTGCGCGCCCGAACGTGCTGGCTACATCTGGCTAGATGGATCAGCCACCATCACCGCAAAGCTGAAAGAACACCAAGGTTCCTACCTGATGTACACTTACATTGGAGCAAAACATGAAATTGCCGGTGTACAATTCGAGGAACTGCCTGCCGTCTTTGATTTTTTTGCGCAAATCTTTGATGGTCAAAAACAGATACAGCAAGAAGTGATCATTGACAAGACGAAAAACTAAGGCATAGAATGCTCTAACTAATATAAATACCAGATATGAAACAACCACTTGTATCTCCATTGGACAGAAATGCCAATAAAGAGGCTGAGGAAATGGCCCGTTTTTATGAAGAGACCCTAGGTTTTACCCCCAATAGTCTTTTCACAATGATGCATCGTCCGCGCATCGCTACTGCTTTCCTAGAAATGAATCAAGCAGTGATGGAAAATAAAGGACGCGTAACCAGTGCCCTGAAACGGCTGATAGCTTATCTATCCAGCATGACTACTGGCTGCCGCTATTGTGAAGCACATGCCATTAGAGCCGCCGTTCGCTATGGTTCGGAGGAAGATAAATTGCAAAATATCTGGGATTATAAAACCTACCCAGCATTCTCTGACGCAGAAAGAGCCGCCTTTGATCTAGCCATAGCGGCCTCCTCCGTACCGAATGCTGTGGATGATGAAATCTCAGAGAATATGCGGGCCCATTGGGATCAGGGTGAGATTGTAGAAATCATGGGTGTGATTGCCTTATTCGGATACCTCAATCGTTGGAATGACAGTATGGGAACCCAGTTGGAAGAGCCTGCTGCTGAAGATGGAAACAACTTGCTGTCCGGGCATGGATGGTCTCGTGGGAAGCATCAGTATTAATACGCTACAACTAGACGACCCGAAAATTAAATGCATGCAAAAAGACTCCCCTGCCATCCGCGTACACTAAGCAAAATCGCGAATGACAGAAGGAGCTAACATGTATTTAGTTGTTGGGCCTCCCAACCCGAATCTTTTGGTGCCAGCAGCATTTGAAGTAGAACGTGAAATCCCTCAAGACAACATCAAGTAGCAAAGTCCTGTTGATCGAGAGGAACTCAAAAAAGCATAGCTTCACGGCACCAGGTATCCGTTTACCCCTTCAAACGGAGCCAATCTTTGTGTCGTCCAAGATAAAGTTTAGCTCCAGGATACTGATTCGGGCTTGGGAACTCTTGTCGCAATAACGAATTTGATAGTAGGCGTTGGATCTAATCGTTTTGGGTCTATAAGGTGCTTTTATGAGAGTAACTGGCGGCTCCGTAGGAATACCGCCAGTGGGCACGGTGGGGTATGTTCAATTTCGGCTAAGTGTTACTGGAGATTACTGAATAACTTACTTTTCCTTAGCAGGAATACTTAAAAATTTAGATTCAAAGCTGTCCCCTCTTCTTTATGGACGGTATTTGGATAGTAAAGAAGATTCTTTTTTCTGTTTTTCAACTGAAAAATAAGCCGTACAACTACGCTGACACTTTGCCAATCTCCGGTTGTAGGCCGCCAACTTGTCTGCATCTTGATCCGCCAAAAAAGTTACTTTTTCTTCAAGAAGGTTTAGACAACTGCTACAAGTAATAGGATCGTCGGACGTAACAACTGGCGTAGCTGATGTCTGATCCGAAGTCCAAGTCTCCAAACAAATTGACCTTGTTACAATCCAAAGCATTGTTAGGCCAAAGAAAACCAACCAGGTTCTTAGCATAAGTAATAGGATATTCTGGTTAACAGAAAAAAGTACAGGTAATATGGAGTCTGGCTTTTGCTATTCATGCCCGTGGAATTACAGGCAGTCCAACTGCTCTTTCTTTCTCTTTAAGCTTTGTGAACCAGTTCCTCCTTATTGGCTAAAGTCATACTGTAGGCCTAATCGTAAACTCCAGTAGTTCAGTTGGAAAAATTCGAGTTCCTGCGTTTCAAAAGCATGCTGGTACTGCAGTTCCGGGTTAAAACTCAACCTTCTATTGAGCTGTATCTGGCCTTCCAATCCCAATCTGAGATTTCTAAGCGAGAAGGGAGCTGTCGGCTCGTTGCTGAATAGTTTATATTCTCCCAGCCCATTCAAATATTCATATTCCAAGCGATGTCTCACTGGTTTAACAGCCACCATGCCCACCTTTAGAGCTGTGTTCCAAGTTTTCCGTTCAAAGAGTTGCTGGCGCAGACTCACGGGAATCTGCAAATACGAAAAATAGCCTTTCAATTCATGTAAAACATCGGAGGGATCTTCAGGATCTAAAATTGGAAATGGTTCGAATTGCTCGGGGTTCTTTAGATCAAAATTCATAGATAGCCAATCCGCTCCGATTACCAAGCTGCGTTCTTGCGGCAGTTTAATGGCTAACTCTCCTCCGAAAGAGAAGGAAGAGCCGCCCAATTCATGTGAAGGCAAAACCAAGGGTGTAAAGCTTCCTTGTACCGCTGCCCCAACTGGCGTAAAGTAATACAATGGGCTAATGGTAGATTTTTTATAGGGTACAATTGGCAAGCCTGGACCCTCCACAGATGCTTTCACCCAAGACGGTTGGGTACGTAGGTACTTTAATCTACCACTTCTGACCGAAGCTGCCGGTGTAGCCCAAAAGTCTTCTTCTCCCTGCGTTTCCAAAGCTAGGCTATCCGTAGCAAAAAAACCGGAGCTTGGACTACGCTCAAGCAAGGAATAACGATTTTCATCCAAACTCCAGCTGTACATTCCTTGATCAAAGACCGGTTGACCACTAAGAGACCTTGCTATTCCGGGCTGGCTAAGCAACCTAGGGGACGCAGGTCGATAAAGGCTTGGAAAACTGGCCAAAGCCTCCTCAACCGGTAAATATTTCTCTCTATAAATAATTGTATAAATGGTATCGTACTGCTGAATAATTTGCTGGTGAATAATAGTATCGTTAGTAGTCTGAGCCGTGGTTAACTGATTTTCTAGGTGATCTAACTTTGATTGCATATTGGATAATCGCTGCAACAAGAACCCTCCACCGGTCAAAAGCAGTAGCAATACGGAAGACAAGATCCAAGGGACCCAAGCGATACCTGAAGCTCCTCCCCCACGGCCGCGAAGCCGCTTCTGCATGTCTTGTAAAGCCAAGGTATCCGGTTCGTACTCAGGGGGAGATTCCAGGATATCTTTTAACTTTTCATCAAAGTAGTTATCACCCATATTTTTTGGTTTTAGAAGAAAAACCCTTGTTGGCGCTCAACTGCTCCTTAATCTTTAATCGGGCTTTGGCTAAATTGGATTTCGAGGTTCCTATTGATATATTCAGCTGTTTAGCAATTTCTGCGTGAGTATGTCCCTCCACAACGTACAGATTGAAAACCATCCGATAGGCTGGTGGCAGGACCTGCATTATTTCTAGCAAGTCTTCAAATGCCAAATTGTCTAAGGCTTCATTATAGGATGTTCCGGCTGGCCGGACGGCAGGTGCTTCTTCTTCTTGATCTCGCTTGTACTTGCGGTAGTGGTCGATCGCTGCATTAACCAATATTCTTCGTAACCAGGGTCTAAAGGCATGCTTGGCGTCGTACTGCTCTATTTTGGTAAATACTTTTAGAAAGCCATCATTCAGCATTTCAACCGCTAATTCTCGCTTACGAGCATAACGGAGACAAATCCCCATCCCATAGCTGTAGTATTGGCGATACAGTTCCATCTGACTGCGCTCTTCTCCTTTAATACAACCTTCGATTAAAAAAGCTAATTGCTTATTTTCAGTCATGCTCCTTGCTTGCTTACATAGACCTTACGGGTGCGACTTGGGGGTGGGTTGCCTCATTTCAAAAATTTCCTACTTTTTTTTCGCTTTTTTATCTAGTTCCGTGCAAATCTGGTCGGAAGGCTGCATATTTTTTGGTGTTTGCACCTTGGGTGCTCAATAAAAGCAGGTGACAATCATCATCTTTTGATGCACTTGATTCCTCTATCTTGGAGATCTATTACCTAGTGGTGACCAGGCGTAGTTACTGAATTGCCTCTTTACCACTCAAAATCTTGATAATTGTATGGTTCACAATGAAGAAGAATTGCATCATCAATCCCATAGCTTTTCCCGCTATCAAAACTACTTAGGAGAATTTGTCTACGGTGGAATAGATGGCAGTGTAACGACCTTTGCGGTGGTAGCGGGATCGGTAGGTGCTGGGTTAGATAGTGCCATTATTATAATTCTAGGATTTGCTAATCTATTTGCTGATGGCTTTGCCATGTCCATCGGTGCCTACCTTTCCACCCGATCGGAGCAGGACAATTATGAAAAACACAAAAGAGTAGAATATCATGAGGTGGAAGCTTTCCCAGAGGCCGAGCGGAAAGAAGTAGAGGACATCTATCGGGAGAAAGGATTTGAAGGTGAATTGCTTCAACAGGTAGTAGATGTCATAACAGCGGACAAGGACAGATGGGTGGATGTGATGATGAAAGAGGAATTGAAGATGATGAAGGAAAGCAAATCTGCTTTTATGGTGGGATTCGTGACTTATGTATCCTTTATTTTCATCGGTCTAATCCCACTCAGCCTGTATGTTTGGGATTATGTGTGGGGTTATCCGGGAAATCTCTTCCTAGGCACGAGTATTTTGACTTCTCTTGGCTTTATCATAGTTGGTTTTCTAAAGACTTATGTAACGGAAACCAACCGGCTGAAGGGTATTGGGGAAACACTGCTCTTAGGGGTACTGGCTGCCTTGGTTTCCTATTATGTGGGGGATTTTCTAGAGCAACTGATTCGCCAATAAGCAGGAGCAAGACAAGGTCAGACATTTCCATTCTGGTGTAAAAAAAAGGAGGCCGTTGCATTACTGCAGCGGCCTCTCCAATATAATTCAGTAAGTTATAGCCGAAATTTCAATCAGTTCCTGGCGACGACAAACTTGCGTGTCCGTTTGCCTTCAGGAGTGATTAGGTGCAACAGGTAAATGCCCGCTGGATAGCGTTCTACGGCAATTCTCTGTTCTAAGGTACCTCTGGCATTCAACAGGCGTTCCATGCCAATTCTTCTTCCTTGTAGATCCGTCACTACTAAAGTGACATCCGTAAGTTCTGGCAAACTGAATCTTACCGTCAATTGATCCGCAACAGGGTTCGGGAATAACTGAAGATCAGTTGGTGCCGTTTCTTGATCTCTCTCCACTTCTAATGCACCGAATGTACTCACCGCTTTTTTGGCTGTCTTGGTCTCCCTTTCAGGACCTGCAATCAAGCCATTAAGGTCGAAGCAACCAGAGATGGCAACATTATCGATGTATACCCGATCGGTATTACCAGAAGCATCGCAACGGAAACGCAACAAGGTATTTTCTGTAAATGGACCTGCAATGGTGACAGCATCGAAATAGCGAATACCATTTTGGAATTCATCTCCTAGATTCCACTCTTCAACAGTAGTGAAGGAAGCACCTCCATCCAAGGATACTTGCAACCAGAAGTCCTCCAGTTCATTATCCAAACTAATCGTCAGGTAAGTGAAATCAACCGTCAACTCAGTGTAAGCGGTCAAATCTAGAGGATCAGTCGTCATGACGGAACTAATGGTATTGTCGCGCAAGCGAACAGGGCGCCCCGTGCCGCCGAAGGCAAATGCCGCATCATTCGCACTACGACGACAGTCAATACCACCGTCATTCCAAATACCCCATGTGTTATCGAAGTTGTTGAAGTCGATCAGTTGCTGGCTACAGCCGTCACAAACGCCGTCTTCATCCACAAAGCCATCACAATCGTTGTCTATACCATCACAAATTTCGATTGCGCCATTGTTGACATCTTCATCGAAATCATTGCAATCAATGGTATTGTCAAATCCGTCACCATCCGCATCATCGTCACACACATCTCCAATACCATCATTATCTAAGTCTGCTTGGTTTGGATTGGGTGTGTTTGGACAGTTATCTACATCATCGGCAACGCCATCGTCATCCGCATCATCATCCACGGCGGGGGATACTACAATGACAGTACTAGCTGTATTGCTCGTTGCTCCTTCATTATCCGTGACTACCAAAGTCACTACGTAGGTACCTGGATCTGTGAAAGTGAATTGTGTCAATGGACTATTATCTGATCCACCAACCGGACCGAAGTCCCAGGTGTAGATTTCAACCGTACCATCAGGATCAGAAGAAGCACTAGCATTGAAGTTAACCGTCAGTGGTGCCGTACCAGAGGTTGGTGTAGCAAAGAAGGAGGCTACAGGAGGCTGATTGGTAGAAATGTCGCAATCAGGAGCAGTACCACCTACACCATCAGGGAATTGCAACTCAGTGCTTACCATGATCTTATCTAGCAAGGTGCCATCCTCACGGTAGGCAAATTCGATTGTGTTCGATCCTGCCTGTAGACTAAATGGACTCTGAACTACTTCTCTCCAATCGAATTCGTTTCCAGTAAACAATCCTTGCCACCACTGAATCCAGCCACCACCATTCACTCTGACCCAAAAAGAGTCATCGCTATTGCTTGGTGCTTGGATTCTAGCTACGATGTAGAAGTCTCCAGCCTGCTGAAGATCTACTGTGAATTTCACAATGTTCGCAGGGTTGTCCGCTGGTGGTGCGAAAAGCGAGTTGAAGCCAGATTGAATAGATACATAGGTATCATTCGAGGCTCCACTGCTTGGATCAACAGTAGTATCCCAATTGCTTCCTACTTCTGCACACTCGGCTTCTAACCAAATCGTTACTTCAGTGGTAGTAGCATCTTGGCCATCACAATCTTCATCGATATCATTGTCTGGAATATCGAATGCGTCAGGATTGATAGCCGCATTGAAGTCATCACAATCTTCACCTGCGTCGAAGCCATCACCATCGGCATCATCATCACAGACGTCACCAATGCCATCGTTATCCAGATCATCTTGATCCGGGTTCGGCGTGTTTATACAGTTGTCATCCGCATCAGGAATTCCATCTTCATCCGCATCAGGCACAACTACTTCGTCCACAACAATAGTTACCGTGGCTGTATTCAAACTAGCAGCACCATCATTGTCTACTACGGTCAGCGTCACCACATAGGTACCTGGCTGCGTATAGGTGAAGCTAGAAATTGGATCATCATCCGTATCCGTACTTGGACCAAAGTCCCAGTTATAAGTAACTACAGTACCATCCGCATCACTGGAAGTACTCGCGTCGAAGCTGACAGTTAGCGGCGCAGTACCAGATAGTGGATCAGCCGTAAAGGCAGCTACCGGTGGGATATTTGGCGTACAATTTACACCTTCGGGTCCGATCGAAGTAGGTATCTCAGGATCTCCACTTAGATAGATCTTATCGAGTAAGGTCCCATCTTCGCGATACGCAAACTCAATGGTGTTCGCACCTGCCACCAAAGCAAACGGACTGTTCAGTACTTCTCTCCAATCAAATCCACCAAAGGTATTTAGACCTTGCCACCATTGAATCCAGTCACCACCATTAACACGTACCCAGAAAGAGTTGTCGTCATTCGATGGCGCTTCAATACGCGCAAATAAGTGGTAGTCACCTACTTGTCCTGCGGACAAATTGACAACAAACTCAACTTGATTTGCCGGCACATCAGCTGGTGGGACGGGTAGAGAATTGTTTCCGCTCGCTGGCGTTACATATTCTCCATTAGAAGCATCGCCATCCGTAATTGTAATCCAATTACTTCCTACGATAGCACATTCAGCTTCCAACCAGAAGGTACCCGATCCACTATTCGTAGCATCTTGACCGTCACAGTTTTCATCAATACTATTATCTGGAATGTCAATAGCATCTGGATTGATAGCGGCATCTAGATCATCGCAATCCTCACCTGCTTCAAATCCATCACCATCTGCATCTGTATCACAAACATCACCAATACCATCGTTATCCAAGTCCGCTTGGTCAGGGTTGGCTGTATCTGGGCAGTTATCCGTATTATCCAACACGTAGCCTGCAAGTTGACCACAAGAGACTTGGCTAGCATTTGGATCACCAAAACCGTCCTCGTCGGCGTCCGCATAGTAGGTTTGCTCTATGGCAAGCGCGGCATCCAATGGCGCACAATCTTCTTCATTGATCGTACCATCGCCATCAATATCAGGATCGCAAACATCACCAATGCCATCAAGATCTAGGTCTTCTTGACCTGGGTTGGCATCATTAGGACAGTTGTCATCCGCATCTGGGATTCCATCCTCATCCGCATCTGGAGCATTTTCAGCAGTAATCGTAGCCGTGGCAGTATTAGTGCTAATTGCCCCATCATTATCTACCACTGTCAAGCTTACCGTGTAAATACCTGGCGTAGTGAAGTCAAAGCTACTTAGTGGGGTATCCTCATTGAAGGAAGCAGATACCGGTCCAGTAATCACCCACTGGTAAGATACGATAGTACCATCTGCATCGCTTGAAGCAGAAGCATCCAAGCTTACCGATAGCGGTACAATACCACTTAATGGATCCGCAGTGAAAGCTGCGATCGGTGCTTCGTTTGGCAAACAGTTCACGCCTTCTGGTCCAGTAGTTGTAGGAGATCCTGCTTCGGCACTCAAGTAAATCTTATCTAGTAGTGTACCATCTTCGCGATAAGCGAATTCGATCGTATTCTCTCCTTCAGCTAGGCTAAACGGACTATTCAGCACCTCTCTCCATTCAAAACCTCCATCCGTATCCAATCCTTGCCACCACTGAATCCAACTCCCGCCATTTACGCGTACCCAGAAAGAGTTGTCGTCACCAGTTGGGGCGTTCACTAAACCAAATAGGTAATAATCTGCTCCCTCTCCAGTACCTAGTTCAAAACTGAACTTCACCTGGTTGGCGGGGACATCAGCTGGCGGACTAGGAAGTGAGTTATTGCCAGGTACTGGTGTTACGTATTCTCCATTAGAAGCTCCTGCATCCACAACCGTCACCCAGTTTTCACCTACTTCAGCACATTCAGCCTCTAGCCACAAGGTGACATCTGGTGGTTGAACTGAACAGGCTTCCGGCGCCGTTCCTGCATCTGCGTTGGCAAAAGTACAGGCTATATCTTCCGAGAAGGTAGCCGTTAAACTGATGGTAGCTCCGTCTGCTGGCATTTGCACCCCTACAAAAGTGTAAGAAGTTCCAGTCAAATCATTTACATCGACAGAAGCCGTAGCACTACCTGACAGATCAAGTGTGCCCGTTGCAGGTATATTTTCGAAAGTCACCGTTACATCTGCTGTGAAGATATCATCAGTTAGATCTGGTGTCTCTAGATCATTACAGGCAGAAATATTATCTACTGTCAGTGCGCTAATCGCACATACAGGTTCTACAATTTGTAGTCTTACAATATTTGAAACGTCACAGGCTCCTTGTCCGCAGTCATCTGCTTCAGGAATGATCGTTGCAACGATATAGTATATCTGTTGATCGGAAGTACCCGTAAGATCAATAGCTATCTGGCCTGTTCCTATTCCGTTCAAACTGGTTGTGAAAGCCGCGATAGATTGCGCCTTGTTCATTTCCAATGGATCAGTGGGTAGACCATTTACTCCAACATCTTCGATCGTTGTTCCGAACACCAATACTTCCACATCAGCATTATCAAGACCTGAGATCGATGCTATCTGAGCAGTCTCCGTCACTTGACCATCTGCCGTGATTCCTCCAACTGACAATTCTGGTGCTGTACAGGTTGGAGTAGCTGGGCTAAAGAAGTTCTCAGCGTTCACCTGGCTATTTCCAACTTGCCACAATTGGCGGGTTGCCGTAGCACCATTCGAGTACGTTACTGTCACCGTAGCACCAATCAATTCCGATCCTGCAATCGCGCCTGCATTTCCGGCAGAGTTAAACCCTTCAATACTGCGAGGATCAACATCCACCGCCACATTCACTGTCTCCCCTGGCTCGAATTCCGTGAAGTCCAAGGTCATAGTATTGTATCCTCCCGGTCCATTTGGATCAGAGAATGGATCTACACAGTCTGGATCGGTTCCTGTACCGTTGTTACCAGGTATGGTCAATCCAACATTTCCATTACCGCCAGTCTGTGAAACCAAAGTCACACATTGTGCCGTGGCATCACCCGCTGTCCCTACTGGATCAAACACCATGTTCGGGAATACTGCTGTGCTAAGATCAATGGAAACAGAGGTGATATTAACCGCTCCACTAGAATTATTGCTTATAAATAGTCCCCCACCAAAAGTACTAGAACCTGCCAATCCGCCGCCGGTATCAAAGGCTACCCGAGCACACGGATCCACAGAGCAACCTGCAGGTGCTGGACCCGCATCTTCATTGGTGAAAATACAAGCTGTATCGTCACTGAAAGCTGCCGTCAAGCTGATCGCCGATCCATCAGCAGCCATCACCACGCCTTCAAAAGTATAAGACAGTTGATCAACTAGTTCGCTAACATCAACTGATCCTGTACCATCACCAGACAAGTCTAGCGTTCCAATGGTAGGAATGTTCTCAAAGCTCACGGTAATATCAGCGGTAAAGAAGTCATCTTCAAACTCAGGTGAGCCAGCATCGTCACAAAGAGAAACATTAGAAACCGAAATATCCGTAACCGTACAAACCAGTTCAATGATCTGTAGACGTACTACATTCGAAATATCACAGGCACTTTGACCGCAGTTGTCCGCCACTGGTAGGACGGTAGCTACGATGTAGTATATCTGCTGATCCGATGTCCCAGTAAGATCAAGGTTTACATCAGCCGTACCATTGACATCCAATGTCGTAGTGATAGATTGGATAGATTGTGCTTTGTTCATCTCCAAAGGATCAGAAGGCGCATTTCCAGCTACGTCTTCAAGCGTAGTACCATAAACTAGTATTTCAACTTCGGCATTTGCTGGGCCAGTAATGGTCGCAGTTTGAGCCGTTTCTGTTACTTGAGCGTCTCCTGTCACACCCCCAACTTCAAGCGTTGGAGCTGCACAAGCCTCAGCAGTTCCATTGAAGAAGTTCTCAGAATTCACCTGGCTATTCCCTACCTGCCACAGTTGGCGAGTAGAAGTGGCGCCATTGGAGTAATTTACGGTAACCGTTGCACCGATCAATTCGGCGCCTGCATTCCCAGCTGAGTTAAAGCCTTCAATACTACGTGGATCTACATCCACCGCAATATTCACCGTCTCGCCTGGCTCGAACTCTGTGAAGTCTAAGGTCATCACATTATAACCACCCGGGCCATTGGGATCAGAGAATGGGGCTACACAATCGGGATCCGTTCCCGTTCCATTATTACCAGGAATGGTCAACCCTACATTCGAGTTCCCTCCTGTTTGAGCAACAAGCGTCACACACTGTGCCGTAGCGTCACCTGCAGTACCTACAGGGTCAAAGACCATGTTAGGGAAGACTGCTGTGCTAAGGTCAATAGAGACTGAGGAGATATTGACTGCTCCAATTGAATTGTTAGTGATGAATAAGCCACCACCAAAAGTACTAGAGCCAGCTAATCCACCGCCTGTTTCAAAAGCAACACGAGAACAAGGATCTACTGAGCAATCCGCGGGAGCTGTTCCCGCATCCTCATTTGCAAATGTACAAGCTAGATCATCAGAGAAGGTTGCCGTTAGACTAATAGGACCACCATCAGCACTCATTTCTACACCAACAAAAGTATGCGTCGTACCTACTAAAGTAGATACATCCACTGATGCTGTACCATCTCCGGTCAGATCTAGGGTACCAGCTGCTGGAGCACTGGCAAAAGTGACCGTCACATCGGCAGTGAAAGTATCATCACCTGCATCGGAGGTCGTCTGATCGTTACAAGCAGAAATATTGTTCACCTCGATGGCACTAATGCTACATGGCGCCACAGAACAAGGTTCAGGAGCGTTACCCAAATCATCGTTTGTCACCGAACATCCAGGAATCCCTATGATGCTGGCAGTATAGGAAATAGGAGCACCATCCGCAGGAACCTCAATGTTAAATTGAATATTGGTCAGCGGGGCACTCAGAAGGCTTAAATCAAGCGTAAAGGATGCTGAGCCAGTAACCTCTAAAGTTCCAAAGGCAGGCGCATTATTCAAGGTAACGGTAAGCGATTGAAAGAAAGTATCATCAGAGGGATCTTCAGGAGTACCTTTATCGTTACACGGACCAGTAGCCAGTACAACAATATCAATTAGTTGGCAGGGCACCACGGAACAAGCTTCCGGAGCTGTCCCTGCATTGATATTCGTCAATTCACAAGTAGGCTCGTCGGAGAATGCTGCAGATACGATAATAGTTGTACCATCTGCGGTCATCGTTACACCAGTAAAAGTATAGGAATTCCCTGTAATGTCACCCACTGGAATGCTACCCGTCGCTTCCTCTCCTAATACCAAGTTTCCAGTGGTAGGCGCACTCTCATTGAACGTCACTGTAATATCTGCAGTAAAGGTATCATCCTCAAGGTTAGCATCAGTTCCATTATCATTACAAGCTGAAATGTTATCGACCTGAATAGCGGTAATAGCGCACGGTACTGGGGGTTCAACTACCACCTGAACCGTTTCGGTGGTTTCTATACCACAGGCGTCCGTTACAGAAGCCGTGATGGTATGCGTTCCTTCAACGGTAAGTATTGGATTAAGCGTAAGGCCGGTACCAAGCTCACCATTATTAGCTGTTTCTAGATCAGAAGACCAAATCACAACCAAACTGTTATCATCCTCTTCATCATCAGTAGCGGTCGTCGATAAGGATACGCCTCCACCGACCGTGATGACGGTAGGATTGGCTACGATTGGTGAAAGACTTGGCGGTGTGTTCTCCAGGACATTAACGGTGATGCTTTCCACTGTGGTAGCAGGAGTAGCATCTGTTACTTCTGCGGTGAAGGTCGCTGTTCCGGTAAAGCCGATCAAGTCTAAAGTTCCTCCGGTCCCCACCTGGGCATTACTTGCATCCTTCCAGACGATCAAAGTGGTGAAGTCCCCTTCTTGTTCTGCATCGGCCGCGCTTGCCGTCAAAGTGATGTCTTCTCCATCGCCTTCGCAATCAATCACATCCTCTTGCGCAAGAATATCTACAGTTGGAGCGGTGTTGGCCACAAAGTCCGCTGTAGGTGTGATACAGAAGCCATTCAACTTACCGTTATCAACGGAAGCATCTATATCGATGTTCAAGATACCATCCGTTACGGTTACATTGAAGGTTTTGGTAGCAGCGACTAATGGACCGTATTCAACAAATAGATCAATCCCATTTTCGGTAACTCCCTCGACATCAATATCAAAGAGTCGGTCTCCTGCTCCAAGTCCAGAGCCACCACCTGGAGAGCCGATATATAATTCTGTTAGGTAAAGTTCTACCGTAAAATCTCCATTTCCGGTTGGTACAGCATACTGAAGGAGGGTCGCAAACTTTTCTGACTGGTATACTTGTTCCTCTCCACTGCCAGGGAAGGTACCTGAAATCGCAGCAGCTAGGTTATTGAAGTTATTTGCTGAACCGACCAAGTACTGCTCAGGGCTAAAGGTACGCCCGAACGCGGTAATTGGGTTAGGCGCATTGCCACAGTTAACACAAAGTGGTAGATCAGCTGCCACTTCCACCGTCCAACTAAATGCTTCAGTATTAGATTCTGGTTCATCGTCCGTAGCCGTAATTACAACTGCATAAGGACTACCATTGGAAGCACCTACAGAGATAGTTCCACTGATGACCCCCGTATTCGGATCAATACTTAATCCAGGAGGTAGTGTACCATTATCGGAGTAGGTAACGGCACCGCCATCTGGATCAAATGCTGCAGCCGTTGGACCCGTTGGTGAATCTCCTTCCAAACTGAACTGATCTGGGATATTTGATGTAAAAACTGGAGGTAGTGTACTAGTAGTTTGCGTAAACTCAAACTCATTGATATTCATACCTCCACCAAAATCAAATCGCAAGCGTTGTAGGCCAGTACTTGTAAAAATAACAGTGGTGGTATAGTCAGAGAAATTAGTCCATCCGTTATTTTGGATACCTAAAGTTCCAATCGATGAAAATCCACCTCCTGATTCCTCTGAAACCGTTAAAGTTGCTGGATTGCCGCCAGCGTTATTACCTTTCGAGGCATTAACTCTTAGGTCATAGGCACCTGGAGCAGGTACATCAATAAGATATTCCGCAAACTCACCTGAGTCAATCCAACCAATATTACCTGCCGGTTCAATAGCAAATTGCCCGCCGGGTGGATTACCTCCGTAAAAAGGAGTAACCGGGGTGGAGAAAGTTCTAGCCAAGATTACATCAATAATATCTTGGGCAACGTTAATTTGGAACACCTCCTGCGCTACGGGATTAATCCCATCATCAGCCGTTACACGAGCTTCGTAAGACTTACCATCAGTGTTAGCAGTTGGCCAATCCAGAATATAGTTACCAGAATTAGCAGGGCTCTCTGTAAAGGTATATGCAGAAGCAGGTACGGTGGCTGCTGGAGTAAACGGATTATTCGTTCCTCCAGGGGCACTCTTATCATAAATAACGATTCCCACAGTATTGGGAGCATCGCCACCACTTACCGTTATAGGTATATTGAGCGTAGTTCCTTCATCTATCTCTTGATCATCAACGGCGGTAATAAGAGGTGCCGTACTAACTGAAAATTCAAAGTAGTCGATATTGAATTGGAAAGCAGTAGCACCTACCCAATCAAAACGTAAAGTCTGAGGACCAGCGGGCAGCGCGACTGTCACGCTTTGGATCTGATAAGAGCCAAAACCTCCGGTAGAGGTCGGGGTGAATGTAGTCAAGAGATTTCCATTAGAGGAAATTTCCATGCCTTTGTTCGCTCCACCAGGGACCCCCACAAACAGATCTAATTTGTAGTTCCCGGCCGTTTCAACATCTATTTCATATTCTGCAAAATCACCCGCATTGGTGAATCCAATATTGGTAAAACCAGCATCGATTTCTACCCCTATACCGTTATTATCACTGGTATTTCCAGGTGAGGTGTTATCTGGGCCTTGCTCATCAAAAGATTCTGCCTCAATCCTAGTAGTTCCGATCTCAGTTACTACTTGATCCACATCGTTAACAGTTAAGTCTAAGGTTTCGGTGATGGTGTTACCATCTTCGTCTGATACCTCTACTGTAATTGTATAGACGGCATTCCCATCGCCATTGGATCCACCGTCACCGAAGGTGGGGGTGAAATCTAGGCTTGAGCTATAGGAACCGGCAGCCGATGAAATAGAAGACTCAGTTAAAAATCCACCAGCCGTGGTTGGGAATGGATCTACTTGCTTACCACTATTGGCAGATTGTAGATCTTCAGGTTCATTTGAGATAGAAGTGATGGTAACTGTGAGATTGTCCCCATCAGCATCTGCTACACTAAGTGGTACGCTAACAATTCCACCTTCATTTACACTTGCGGTGGGGTCAATGGTAATCACTGGTGCCGTATTGCCTTGTGTCACCGTGAAGTTCACAATCGCTTTGGCTCCTACACAAGTAAATTCCGTATGGTTGGCGGCCGCAGCTACTACTACGATAGTATTAGCACCAAGCTGGATTCCATTGCCGTTCCCATCAAAGGCCAAGCTTCCACTATTCTCATCGAAGGTAAAGCTTGTTTGAGATCCATTACTGGCCGTAGAGATTCGTTTTGCCTGATCCAGGTTATTCACATCTGGAGGGTTGATGAAGAAGTGCATGTGCTCATTTGGCGCTTGTTCCGTACCAAATAGAAGATCCGTAACATTGACTTCCACATCGACCGTAGTTCCTTCTATGCTTCCCCCCTCTGTGGGAGCAACAAAGGTGATCGTAGGACAGGATACATTAACAGTAA
The DNA here is from genome assembly GCA_913057785.1 of uncultured Lewinella sp. Taxonomy (GTDB): domain Bacteria; phylum Bacteroidota; class Bacteroidia; order Chitinophagales; family Saprospiraceae; genus DT-111. The sequence continues at coordinate 29,519 of CAJXPD010000015.1, forward strand.
TTTCGTCAGTCCCCGGTAAACCTCCAGCATCCGTCACCGAAGCCGTAATCGTCTGAGGGCCTGGCTCTAGCAACTGATCCGCAATAGAAGTACCTAGTTGACTTCCGGAAAAAGCCACATCACTAGAAGACCAAGCCAGATCATCTCCTAGATTGGGTTCTTGGCCATCTACTACGGTAGCCGTCAAATTGAAGTTTTGCCCACGGGTAATATCGGCCCCATCGGTAGGCGCCGTAATAGTAACTACCGGTGCCGTATTATCACTGCCTATCGTGACAGACAGTGGCGTGGTACCCGCCAAGATATTAGGGCCATCTAAGGATACTTTAGAAGGTAAAGTGCCATCAAAATCTACCGTAGTGGTAGTTCCTACCCCAATCACCTCAAACTCAATGGTCAAGAAATCAAAGCCAGCAGGTACGTCTGTTGAAAACAAGACTGCTGCATAATCTATTGTACCCAAGGTGTTGTCAAAGGTTGGGGCCACGATGGGGGTTGGCAAGGACGAACCTGCCGTAAGGCCAGCAGCTTTAACCTGCAACACAGTTGGATCAAAGGTGAGATGAATTTCTGCTGCATCCACCAAACCAGTTCCATTTACTTGAACCACGGTCGTAAACTCTGTACTAATAGTCGGGTCTACTGTAACATTTGCGGGATTAAACTCCAGCGTGGGCTGTGCCCAGGCTGACACCGCAAAAGCGAAAAATAAAGCCAGTACACTTAGGTACCGTTTCAGGTCACCTTCGCTTTGCGGAGGTGCGCCTGGGTGGCTTTTGATTTTTGATATAAATGCTAAGTGCATAATTATATTTTTAAAAGAATAGGCTATTTAAAAAGAGTGTTCCAGCGTCAGCACTACGGCTGTTCTGTCGGTTCTTCTCCGTTCACATTGAAGTTGCCTCCTGCTACGGAGAAGTCCTCTAATCCCACTTGGCCATCGCCATTGAAATCAGCATAGTTTGGAGCGCCACCGGGATTCACGTTTGAAGTGTTGAAGACACCACCAAGGATGGAGAAATCCTCCAGAAGCACTTTATTGTCCCCATCCACATCACCTGCCAGTAGCTCAGCGATCGTCGCTGAATTAGCTCCTTCTGTCAAGGTGATTACCTGCACGCGCTGCAAGAACCCAGCACGCTTCACTGCCACTTGGTAAGTTCCAGGAGTGATATCAGGAATGGTCATGCTACCAGCAGCATCTGCAGTCGGTGTATAGGAAGCCACAGGGGTCTGGGCATCTGTCAAGCTGAACAAATTCACCGTGTAATCTCCACTGTAGTCTGGATTACCTGTCCCTAGATCTCTACCTTGGTTGGTGACAGTAAGTGTCAAGTCTGCACCTGCGCCTGCACAAGTAGGATCTAACTTCAGGATTAGGATATTGGAAGTTTGACTTACTTGTTGATCTACGGCATAAGGGCCATCAGACAATACTGCGACGATGTGGTTCAATCCACCGTTGGTAGTACCTCCAGGTCCTGGTGTTTCAAGCAGGGTAACTGGAATTTCTACCGTTCCATCATTTCCAATAACAGCGGTATATAAGGTCTTACCACTCATCGCCTCATTAGCATAGAAGGTCTCATCAGGAACATTGAAAGGTGGGTTGCCGGACTGGATAAACAAGCGAGAATCCATCAACAATAAGGATACATTGGCACCAGCGGGACCGCTAACTTCGATCGTCTGATTGGCAGACTCAACACAAGTAATATCATCTTGTCCTACCGCCGTAATACTTGGTGTAGCAGGTGCGTTCTCAGCCACAATAGCTTGGCCACCACCTAAACTACCGTCTTCATAGATATTAGAAACCAAAGTACTGCCATCGCTAAACGTGATCGTTACTGTAGCACCGATCAACTCATATCCAGAAACGGATCCAGCCCCACCTGCCCCGGGCACACCTTGAATGCTATTAGGATCGACATCTACTGTGTGGAACAAGGCCTCATTTGGATCAAAATCCGTGAAGCTGATACTCATCACATCAAAACCGCCATTGCGCGGGGCACTGAATGGACTCGAACAAGGATCAGCTGGAGCGATCAAGCCAGTGGCCGTGGCACCACTATTCGCCGTAAAACAACTCGCCGTAGCATCTCCTCCAGCACCGACGGGATCAAATACCATATCTGGCAAGATTCCAGTGCTCAGATCGAGCGTGAAGCTGGTGATTTGTAGATTGCCCGTAGAAGTGTTCGTCAACTGGATACTGCTTCCACCAAAGGTGCTTGCACCTAGCGCTCCGTCAGGAGTAATCTCAACCAAAGCCGATGGGCTTCCAGTTGGTGGGGTTTCAGAAACTACCCATGTGAAGTTGGCACTTGCAAAAGCGGGTGGATCACACGCATCTGCAACCGTTACCGTAACATTATATGGACTGCCATCCGCAGCACCTGCTGTACCACCAACTGCCTGTTCAGATTCTGGTCCGTTCAAGGTATTGGTAGGAACGCCAGTCGCCACATCATCTATGTGGATTAGGGCAAAACGATCTACCTTGTGCCCAGCTGAGCGCTCAGACATATTGATCGTGTAATTACCAGCAGTGGGGAAGTATGCATAGATAGGAAAACCGTTATTGTCAATTGTTTTAGAATCCCATTTATTTCCATCAGTCCCACTTCTAAATACTTTGAAATAACCTTTATTGCCAGGATTCTCATTTCCATGGTCAGGACGGTTTTCCGCATTTCCTGCTGGATAATAGTAGGTTTGACTAGTGCTATTAGGATCCGCGATTTCATTGAGAAAAGCCTGAGTACTACTCACTGTACCACCTTGTGAACAGAAGAAATGTACGTCCGTGGTGTTATCAATCTTGAACCAACTGTCATTCTCTTCTGAACCAACGGTACCTGTGATATCACTCTTCATGTGGAAGCGATAAACTCCTGGAGTATTGATCTCAATATCGTAGGTTAGTACCTCACCACCGGTGGCATTACCAAAATTATTACCGGTAGCTAGCAAGAAATCCACACCTGAATCTGCGAAAGGTTCCCAACCACCTGAAGTATTCACAAAGTCCGTTTCTGCCTCAATAATTAGTACTCCTCCATCTTCAATAAAGGCTCCTGCCACACCAGATCCAGATCCTGCATCTAAAGTTCCGGTAATCAGTCCGGTATTTTCATCAATACTTAAACTAGGCGGAAGGCCTGTAGCCGAATAGGTCAAGCCATCGCAAGGATCCGTGTCTGTAGCAGCAATCTGTAAGGAAACAGCACTTCCTTCTACGCCAGATTGCGTTCCTGGATTAATGACCACCGGAGGATCGTTATCAGAAGCGGCAACAGTAGAGACCTGAATCCCCTTAATCGCTGGATTTTCTACGCCGTGAATCAGCTCTATATCAATCGTACCATCTGAAGTAGTGGTAAAGGTTCGAACGAAGGCTCCTTTTGGTCCAGCTACCGCATATGGATCTATATCATCAAATACAGGAGGTATAACCCCGTCAATAGAAATATCAAAAACGCGTTGTCCAGCTCCCGTGATGTCTTGAAATAGTTCAGCGAACAAAATCGCAATTTCTACTTCTGTACCTTGTGGAACCGGGAATTGCCACAACATCTCTGGGGCGCCAGGACCATCCCAACGTTCCGTATTGAATACTTCCGTAGGAATCTCTGGAAAGGCAGCTAAGGATGGATCGGTCGTGATGATCGGTCCTGGATGAGCGCTGGCACTATTTCCACTGAAGGTACCGCCCGTAGCTGTTGCTGCAATGAGATAAGGCGAATTTCCTGCAGCTCCGAAAGCTCCAGTATCCGCACTCCAAACCGGAGAAGATGCATCCGCTGCAGAAAGTTGCGCACCACCTGCATTAACGCGGAATAACGCCTGGGTTTGAGAAGGCGCAAGCACGGTCCAAGTAAAGCTTGTGCTGACTAAATCATTCGTTTCACCATCACTATCATCCACCGATACAGTGACATTGTATATACCGTCATTATTAGGACCTCCTGCGGATGCTCCAACATCTATAGTACCAATGATGTCTCCGTTGGTTGGTTCTACACTTAAGCCTGTAGGTAAGCCACTTGCGGAATAAAGTAAATTGCCATCTCCACCAGTCGCCACAATATCAAATGGAGACGGTACCCCCTCCACACTGATTTGATCACTAATCTGACTAAGGTTGATCGGAATATCTCCGGTTGACCCAAAGCCTAGTACTTCGATAGCTGAGATCTTACCATTGTTCGCGGATGCAGGGAATGAGATACTCAAGGAACCATCACTTACGGTGATATTACCAAACGTCTTGATCGTTGCAGCTGCGGCTCCGACCTCAGCAAAAATGTCAAAGTTCAAGAGCTTATTTTCGCCTTCAATCACGATATCAAAGACTCGGGAACCCACTCCGCCACCACCTGACAAGCCGAAGAACAACTCTGCAAAGTGTAGATTCACTTGGTACGGGCCAGTTCCGGCTACCGGGATTTCGTATTGCAGATTCGCATTGTATCGCTCCGTTTGGTACAGATCGTCGTCATCCGTATTAGCTATCGCTGCTGTAGATGAAAAGGTCTGACCATTAACAAAGAAATTATCAGCAGCCCATTCTTTACCGGCTCCGTCCGTGTAGGCTGGACCACCGGCGTTAACCCGAATTTCTTCAGCGGGTGCTGCGTCAGGGTCGTATTCTACAATGATAATATTTGATAAGTCACTGGTAGCTCCATCATCATCGACTATTACTGCGGCAAAAATGTTGTAACCCGCTTCATCATCTGAATCTGTTAAGGTCACATTGAAATCCGCGGTGAAAGAATTACTGATGGTACTAGTTAGCTTAGTGACACCAATCACGCTATTCACTTCCCAGGGATCAATATCATATCCATCTGGGGCATTCGGGCCATTTAATCCATCAAGGAATAAGCCCGCCTCCAGTTGTAGTAGGAGTACCTCTCCACTTACGGGACCAGTAACCGTCACCGTATGGTTTGGTGTCACCACCACGGACTGGCTAGTCACATTATCAATAGAAATAGTAGGTGCATCTGGGAGTGCATTTCGTGCCACGTTCTTGGAATCTCCCTCGCTATCATTTTCGCCACTCATCAATTCCACTTCCCATTCTTCACCGGTGTCAAAAGTAACAATGACTTTAGCACCACTAATTTCCAAACCGGACACACTACCGGATTCATTTGGTCCTGGAGAACTACCACCTTTTATACTGACCGGATCAATATCCAATCCGAATTCGATGGTCTCTCCACTGGCAAAGTCATTGAAATTTACCTCTAAGGAGTAAAACCCTCCTTCGTAGGACTTGCCAAAATTGTGGCTTGTATAGCCAGTACCACCATCTGAACCACCATTAAGCGTTAGGTCCTTGGAGGTTGCATCTCCCGCCGTTCCATTGGGATCAAAGACAACCTCTGGGATAATCGCAGTAGACAGGTCAATGATAACCTTTGTTATCTGCGAGCCCGTGGATAGGTTTTCTATGAAAAAAGATGAATTGCCAAATGTACTTCCATTGATCCCACCGGTATTAACCTCGATCTTCGCTTGTGCATCCGATGGATTCTGGGTCACTTCGAAGTAATCCCAGCTAGCGGAGAATTCCGGAGCTGGCCCAGTAGAAGTAGCAATCGGGCCAGCAGCTAGTGCCGAGGCTTGCCCATTAATGGTATAAGTACCTTGGATGGCATCCAATAAATCTCCGGTAACAGTTACTGGGGTTCCGATATCCGTTCGGGTACCTCCATCAGCAGCATAACTTGCCTGCACTTCACCAGTGGTGGGGTCTACGCTGATATAAATAATGATCGTAGAGGCATTTAATATACCAGCCACGTTAACCAACTGTGAGGTGGTAGAGCCGTTATTCTCTAATAATACCTGAAAGGCGGAAGATCCACCGTTATTTCTAACGGTCACCTTCAAATAATTCTGCTGATCCCCAGTACCGATAAAGATTCCGTGGGAGGCAAAATTTTGTGGTGATTGATTATCGAAGAAAGGGCCATTGATTTGCCCTAGCACGGTGAAGGGGCCAGTGCTTGTGCTCACATTTACCGGAAACTGAAAGGCATTCTTTTGGGAGTTTCCTCCTTCGAAAGCATCACCAGCAGCCACCGATGGATCGGTATATATACCCGCTGTTCCCCCGAATACCAATTCATCTCCACTATCATCGATCAGGCCGAAGTAATCTTGAGAACCATTGGTCATGATGCCCGTGAAACCGAGGCTACCAAAGCCATATCCGGTGGAGTTGAAGAGGTCTAAGCGTACTGGAAGATCTCCTAGACCGCCTTTACCATTAGTTGCGTCAAAACAGAAGGCATCATCCACATCTGGGATACCGTCTTGATCGTCATCCGCATCATTTAAATCTGATCGCTTGAAACCGTTAAATTCAACTACATCGTCAAAGTCAGCGGGCTTACTCGCCCCTGAGCAAGGATTGGTTCCGTTATCGATTTCATCCGCATTGGTATATCCATCATTGTCCTCATCTATCGTATCGTCGTCATTGCCTAAGCACTGACCAGGATCATTACCGTCGTAATCAGAAGGTTCAAAAATGGTAATGTTATCTGCCCCGTAGGTTACTGCCCATACGGTACCTCCGAATGCATCATCATCTCCCTGAGCAATCACATCAAGCGGATTACTTCCAAAACCAGATGCGAAAGAATCACTACAGTTATTGGCCGGATTGGAAGGACAATTCGTTGCTACCGTTCCATCCGCATTCAAAAATACCTGATAGATGTTTCCGTTGAAGGCTGCCAATAGAAGCGTCCCCTTTAAGGCGTTATTAAAGTTACTAGCCGTGTATTCTGCGATACCGTTGGTGGAAGGGCCGTAATTAGCCATGGCATTGTCATCCACACCGGATTGCTGAAAATCACATTCTATAGGATTAGCTGCCGTTACGGGTGGCCAACTTGCTGGCAGATTGTTATTCCCAGGAGCATAAAATGTACCATTGTAATACAAACCAGCGCCGTCCGGATTACCTCGGATTGGCGTTGGGTGCCCGGCATAATAATCCTTGAAAAACAGGTGCAGGCCGTTTTTATTGTTGACCTGTGGATCCGGGTTTCCATTACTTGCCACGGTCCCGTTCTGTCCGTCCAATAAGGTAATATTGTTCGGGTAAGTGGAGGGGTCTGGCCCTTGGCCTGTGGAACCCGGTTCACCATTTATGTAGTTGTTAGTGGCATCATATGATTCTTCATATTCCGGGAAACCTCCCCAGCCTCCATTGGCACCATTATCCACACCGTACATTCTGCCAGATTCTGTAAGTACGAGGTCATATAGGTTTCGCCAACCGGGTGAAAAGATTTGCACGGGGCCATTCGGATCCAGCATGGCTTGGTTTAAACCATCATCTCCCCCCCAAGGATCCGGGTGATCATTACCATTGGCCAATAGATCAGCTTTACTCACATTCTGGAGCGTAGGCAAATTGTACTTAAAAGCTGCTCCATCTCCATCGGTTTGGGTCGGTAAGGCCTCAATCACATCCAAATCTGCCTCTAGTACCGCCGCAGATAAGGCGTATTCTGTTGTAAAAGCAAAGTTGTTGGAAGGTGCACCAGCATTAGTATGTCCACCTTGGGCAATGTAAAGGATGTTGTTTTGCTCATCCAACTGCATTCCGTTAGTGGCGTGGTTCTCTTCCGACCTTGGTAAACCTCTAATTAGGTCAACTTTGGTCCAGCCGGTGCATTGGCCAGAGCCATCAATACCACCAGTACAGGTAAGCTTAGAAACGACACCGGAATTGGTATCCAAACCTGTGTCATTTCCTCCTCCACCGGCTCCAATCCGAGGATCACTAGAACTTACGTAGAGGATCGGATTGGCACCCGTGCCAGTTATTAATATCCCAGTAACCTGCCGGTTACTATTTCCAGAATTCGATCCATCATCATTGTGATTTTGGATGTTCTTCACCAGGTTGATTGTTTCTGTACTGGTGACTTCATAATCATTCGGGCCATTTCTTTGGATCGTGTAAGCGTATATGGTTCCATTCTGTTGGGAAACATATAAACGACCGTCAGGCCCGAACTGTAGAGAGGTCGGGTTGTTTGAGGACTCCCCTACCAATCCACTCGATGTAAAGTTCACTTGTCCAATCACTGACAAGGAACTCAACAGCCACGCTATAAGCAGTATGGCTTTTTGAGGTTGAAAGTTTTGTAGGAAATAGGTCATATAGCTGAAGTTTATATTGATTGCTTAGGACTTTTAGATTCCATATTCATGCCCTACAGCAAATGCAGTGCAATCGACTGCATAAGCAGACGGCATTTTTTCATTACTTAAATCGAAAGGAAAGTGAATGGAGAATTATCCCCATTTAGTAGTGGATTACTATAAGATGCGCCCCCTCCAGGGAGGTGGTTGTTGTGGTTGGAAAGGTTTAAGCCTTAGATAAGTAGTAGTCCATCCGTAAATCGGATTGGCTTTAGGAAGGAAATGGGGTCTTAGTGTTAGTCCCGTTTTGGCTATAGCGCAAGGCACTATTTGCTGGTAACCAAAAAACGTCATGTTTGAGCTACTTTTAAGGTCGATGTCTATGAAAATAGAAATAGGTTAATATTAACATTAGCCTTCCACCCCTAGTGAGAACACTAAGATGGGAAAAGCGTCTAATGCTAACTAGTCTATACTTAGTTGTTTAGAACGCATAAATACATCAGGACTAGCAAAGGCTGTTTAGACTTACTAGTCCACAAAAGGTGATTGGTAGACTATAGACACTACTTAGACAGTCTCAACAGGAATGCATATAGCCTGTTAGGACAGCCATGGCAGTTTTGAGCTATAATTTACCCCAATAGGTGGTTGTTTAAACTGAAACAGTAATTGTACTGAATACTGCGGGTAATATTCACCAAATTTTGGCAATCTTGTTGCTATAACTATTACTATGTACTTACTGAATAAAAGAGTAGATCTTTGACTATCAACTAAATATCCGATGACAATAGATCGACGCATCGGCTCGGCCTGAAACAGCTGTAAGATCTCAGAGAGAAAACAGCTATTCAGTGAGATAGCGTACGCTGACATCGGTTTTTTTGTCAGACTTTGTGCTGTGCCTATTTTGGTTGCAGTAGTTGTAAGGGTGTTTACTTGTCTATTTGTTTGATCCTATATGTAGTATGGTGGTTGAGTTAAAGCGCGATTCGTACCTATAATTACTTAATATTTTAAGCCGATAGGGGGACTATGGCTCGATTGCAAATGCAAAATATAACTTTTCTCTTACATTAGCCATATTTTTAATAATAAAAATTCATATTCCCTTCCAACTTAACAAACAAGTTACATGGCTCCTAATATTAATTAGTAACATAAACGAATATAGGACATCAGTAGGCTGATGGATATGCGGTAAGCATTTGGATTTGACACGGTTGGTATGGAAAGCTACTAATCCCGTCTTTTACAATAGATTAGATATGGGATTGTCGTGTTATTTTCTAAAAGGTGCGGGATGCAGTTTACTTGGTTTAAGTGGAGCTGGCATCCATTCCCCATCAGAAAGTACTGAGATCTGCTCATAACCTGATTCTAATAGTAAGGAAGTCCCGAACTCAAAGCCTTTGGTGATATTTTCGGGATGATGAGCGTCAGAAGCTAGATGAACTGGAATCCCCATCTGCTTAGATTGGATCAGTATCCGCCGTCCAGGATAAGGTTCCGCCGTTTCGTTTTTGTAGTAACCTTTTGTATTTACCTCCATAATGGAACCGACTTCCGCAATGGAAACTAGCGTTTTATCTATCGCTTCTAGATACCATGGAGATGATTCCGAGAAGAATCGCTCCCCTCTATTCCATTTCTTGATACGATCCAGATGTGCCACAATGGTAGGTCGAAAGTCTTCGACCATCTCCCTAATCAAAGCATAATATCGCTCCACTGCAGCCTGGATACTACCATTAAAGATTTCAGTCACTCCTCGTTCAAAACACTCTACTGACTCCTCAAACCCCCAGGGAGTCCCATCTGCAAATGCATCGACGAAGTGCACCGCTCCGATCACATAATCTAGCTCTGATTCTAGGATATGTGGACTATCCATTGCAATTACTCCTGGGATATAGTCTACCTCCAGACTTTTGTAGACTTGAATATCCTCTTCATACATCTGCTTCAGGGTATCTATTTCGGCCAAATATCGTTCGAGCTCCTCCAAGCTCATCAGCCCCACAGCGGATCCAGGGACTGGAGCATGATCAGAAAAACCATAGGTCTTTAATCCTTGGGCTATGGCCTCTTGTAAATATTCTCTAGGACTTAGTCTTCCATCGCTGAAGTGCGAGTGGGCATGGTGATTAGCTAATTGCATGACACAATATAAGCCTACGATGTAAATTCTAGATTAATCCGAGGTTGTCCCAAAATAAAATTTCAGGGAGATTGCTGATCGTGAAAAGGTATAGTCGCAAACTTCCTGACGGGCACGATAAACTAAGTGCAATCTTAATTCAAGCTATGGAGCAGTTCTCCACAAGCGAGAGTATAGCTCAGGGGAAGCGTGTATGTATCGCGGATCGGATACTTTACTTTTCCATTTGGCGCTGATCATTTCGCTCGTCTGTAGTCGAGCATCGACATTTTGGAAGGTGGGATTATCAAACCACATTCGATTGGCCTTCCAGTGACAATTAATATAACTAACAGCCTTTACGACATCTTCATTTTCTTCAATCGTCTGGAAGAAGGGTTCAAACCACTGATCCCATGCTTCCGTGGCCTGGTTTGAATTGGAGAGAATCGTTTCCTTCGTCTTACCATTTGTCTTGACCGTCTCTGTCGATATGGTGGCGGTGGCTTCGGCAATAAATACGGGTTTTCCTCTCTTACGAGCAAACTCAATCATTTCTACTTCATCAAAACGGGAAAAGAAGGAATAACCACACCAGTCCACATACTCATCCCCCGGATACCAGCTCTCTAAAACGTTTTGATCCATTCCCCACCCATGCGACTGCCACACATAGGCCACATTTTCAACTTCCAGGCTATCATACAGATGATGGATTCGTTTAAAGGCGTCTACATACTGTTTACGGTCATAGTGATTCCAGGCCCCTCCAAATTCATAGCCAATTCGCAAAAAGACAGGTCTTTGCCCCAAACTCTTGATCCACTCCCCAAGTGCTATGACTAAACTATCATGGGTTCCATCGGCAACTTTGGCTTCATGATTGACAAGCTCCAAGCCAATGGCTAAGGCCATATGTTCAAAATCTGGATCAGCGATCTGTCTAGACATATTACTAGGCCCATCACCCCAGTCATCCGTTGTGAAGACTCCAGCTAGGCCATCATAGGTAAAGCCAAACTCCTCATCCCCAGGTCGGATCTTTGTATACATAGTAAATCCACCCGGACGTTCAAAATGATCCAAGTATCCATCGTTAAATTCCTCCAAACCACCGATAGCTGCTAATTCTTGACCTACAAAAAGGATGCATTTGCCATCTTCAGGTTCGAATTTGGCAAGTGTTGAAGTGGGTTCTTGTGCGTTAGCATCGTTTGGTGGGTTAGCTTCGTCAGAAGCATTAGGCGCACAGGCCTGGAGGGCAATAAGCCCTAAGCCATACAAAAGCGTTCTCATGTTTTTCTTATTTGGTTCTCCGATGCTTCTGGGCACTGCGCTCACCATTACCATTGATATAGCACAGCTCGGACAAGCTGTCCTAGCCACAAAGTCTATCTGAGAGGTATTTTATTTTTCTACGTATTCGTACCATTTAAAATCAGCAGCTTTCCGGTGTCCACTCAAATCCTGACAGCACATCCCGACAAATGTTCCTGTAAAGGCAGGTCGATAACGATCTGTACCTCTGACATAGTCATCTGCTAGGATGGTACCATCCAAGACAGGACCAACCGGCATCCATTGATTCTCCTCCAAGGCATAAGAGGCTTCTAGGGCTCCATAATCAAAGGTGAAACGTAGATACACTTCTCCAGACTTGGGAATCAGTACGGGTTCTGCCAATTTTTCCTGCATATCAAAATTATCACAGTAAATCAGCTGTAGATACCGGTGATTCGCATCCTCTCCTCCAGATAGATGAAGGTAGACCCAATGCGAGGTATTGTAATAGGCTACCAATCCAGCCATCTCCTGAAAATGAGTAGGTTGAAAATCTAGACAAGCTGAGACTTCTGCTTGAAAATGTTGAACTCTTCTAGCTACCAAGCTTTGTCGATGAAAGGAGCTTAATGATTCTCGACCGTAGAGACGCAAGTAACCGGGCCGATCCGTTAATGAAAGCCAACTACCCTCTACAGGAACGCGTAGGCTCTGGAAATGTCGATCTAAGCTTGAATCATTAAAGGTAGTCCGGGCTGGGAACGCAGCAGCAGGCTGCAGTTCTACTCCTGCTGGAGCGGGAACCTCCAGGCGTGGCACGGCTACACCTTGTTTCAGGTACAGCCAGTTATCTTCTCTCCACTCTACTTGTTCAATGGCGGTCTCCCGCCCTAAAACACATCTCCCACGCTGGGTAAGTGGTCGACCGACCAGAAAGACCGCATACCATTCCCCATTTGGGGTCTCCACCAAGTCAGCATGCCCACACTTCTGTAGCGGGGCACTTGGATCTTCACGAACACTAATCACAGGATTGCTCGGATGCAGCTCATAAGGGCCTTCAATTTTTTTGGAACGAGCCAAACTGACGGCATGACCATACTCTGTACCTCCTTCTGCCGTAATCAGATAATAATATCCATTCCGTTTATATATATGCGGTGCCTCCGTAATGCCTAATTCCGAACCGGGAAAAATTTGCACCGCCTTGCCCACGACCTTTTGTTGCACTGGGTCGTACTCTTGCAATAAGGTTCCCCCAAAGAACTTGCCTTTGCGATGATCACACCACATACTAGTGAACCATTTCCGGCCATCGTCATCATGAAATAGAGAGCCATCAAATCCACTGGAACTCAAAAAGATTGGATCTGACCAATCTCCCAAAATATCTTGAGTCGTCACCAGAAAGTTGGGTGTATCCTTCCAGATACCATCAAAGGAACGGACATTAGAATACACCAAGTAGAAGGTACCCTCATAATAGGATAAACAAGGTGCCCAAACGCCACAGGAATCAGGGTTGCCTAGCATGTCCAGCTGTGTGGTCCGGCGTAAAGGATGGGCCACCAACTCCCAGTTGACAAGGTCTCTGGAGTGATGGATTTGCACCCCGGGAAACCATTCAAATGTTGAGGTAGCTATATAGTAATCCTCCCCCACCCTAATGATAGATGGGTCCGGATTAAAGCCCCTTAGGATGGGGTTTTTAATCAAATTCATCTAACCAATTCTTTTTCTATCTGTTCTAAAGACTTCCCTTTGGTTTCTGGCAATATCCTATACAGGATCACAAAGCCTACAATAGCAAATAGCCCATAAATCAAGTAGGTAAAGGCATTGCCCAGGTTTGCCAATTCCCAGGGGAAAATAAATTGTACCAGCCAACTAGTGGCAGAATTGATGAAACCGATCACAGAAATGGCCAGGCCTCGAATCCAGTTGGGAAAGAGCTCTGACAGCATCACCCACATAACTGGTCCTAAGGAGATGGCAAAAGACGCTACAAAACCCAGAATTCCTATTAGTATTAGAATGGGATTCATTTGAATCGCTTCTTTCACGATATTTCCTTCTAATTTGGAAAACTCCACCTCTCCGAGGGCTCCCTTCATGGCGTTTTTAAAGCTGACATCATCTGAATACAGTTGACCGACAACTCCGCCCAGCTGTTCTTCTTCCAAACCTTCAATCTTGAATACATCATCACTAGTCAATTGGTAGGTGGCTTGCTTGAAACCGTAACTAGTCAAGAACATACTGGCGGCAATGCCAAAGATTCCAATGAGAAGGAGTGGCTTTCTCCCCATCCGGTCAATCAAACTCATCGCTACTAAAGTGAATACGACGTTAATAATACCGACCCAGACCGCTTGCGCAAAAGCAGCATTCTGCCCAACGCCTGACTGTTCAAAGATGGTGGTTGCGTAAAAATATATCGCATTCACTCCAGTGATCTGCTGTAAGATACCAACCGTCAAACCTATAAGTATCACAAACCTTAAGGAAGGATGCAGTAGACTACTAAGTGAGGCCTTACGTGTGGTGCTGGTCTCCTCTATGCTTTCCTTGATCTGTTGGTACTCTAGCTCCATCTGCTCTTTACCATGCAGATTGGCCAAAACTTCTCGTCCTTCTTCTTCCCGGTTCTGTACCAAGAGCCACCTTGGACTTCGCGGCACGAAAAATAAGGCTATGAAATAAACGATCGCTGGCGCAAATTCAATTCCTAACATCCATCGCCAAACGGTCTGTTCTGTAATATCTCCACCAGTACCCACTAGTCCTTGTAGATAATAGTTACTGAAATAAGCTGCAGAAAACCCAACAACAATGTTCAACTGTTGAATGGAGACCATTTTCCCTCGGTTGTCTGCCAAGGAGATCTCAGCGATATAGATGGGAGCCAAAACCAAAGCTGCTCCGAATGCTAAGCCACCGATCATGCGCGCCATCACCAATGATGCAAAACCACCAGCCATGGCAGACCATATGGCGGAAATGGCATAAAGAAAGGCAACCACAATTAGCACCTTCTTCCGACCAACGCGGTCACTGATCGTACCTGCCACTAACATGGCAAACATGGCGGAGAAAGTCGGAGAACTAACTACCCAGCCTAACTCGAAGTCACTTAAAGCGAATTCTGGTTTGATATACTTGGTTACACCTGAAATTACGGAAGCATCAAAGCCGAAGAGAAATCCTCCAAGAGATACAAGTGCTGCAATCCAAATCTGGTTTCGTCTGTCTTTCATCTTGTGTTTACTGTTTCATACATATTATTGAAAAACTCCCCTACTCCTCTCGGCAGGGAATCTCTCAAATATAGGTAATCTAGAGCGCTCTACCGTTCTTCGATCACCTCCTTCGTGGAAAACTTGTATCGCATATTACGGTAGACCGCTATATCGGTAATATCCTCAGGTGTATCTTTTGGTATGGCCCTGGAGTTCGCAGAGATTCGGTATTCTCCTTGAACAGGCAAAACACGGTGCCAAAGATGACCATGTAAGATGATCAAATCCCCCCGCTTAGGGCTTAGCACAACCTGCCCTTCTAGATCCTCATGTGGGTGTCCACTTGGTATCGCTCCACCTCGGTGCGTAGCTGGAAATACGATAGTCTGTCCCCCTGTTTCCTCCGTGATATCATGGGTATAAAACAGTCGATTTAGGTTAAACTGCTGTTGATCCTCAGGAGGGCAATCCTGGTGCCAAGCCTGTCCTCTGGTACCTTTCTTCGAAAACATCGCCATAAAATAGAGTTTCTCCCATCCGTCTCCGAGTATGGCTTTTGTTAGATTCAATAAACGCCGATCCTGTTCGATGACCTCAAAGACATTGTTGCCTTCTCTAAAAGGAAACCACGGCACAACTTCAGTCGCAGATTTGGCAATAAACTCATTGGTATGTTCCCAAGCAGGTTTCATACCATAATGTTTCAATATGAGGGTATTGAGGGTATCCATCATATTGGCATCAAAAAAACCAGGCAAATGAAGGAAGCCTTTTTCCCAGAACTCCTCCGCGTATTTCTTTACATCCATGGTAGTAAAATTAGTTGTCGGTGGTTTTAAGTATATGATCCATCAAGTCCACTGAGGCATTAAGGTATAGATCATTGTTCATTTTCTCTTTCCACTTGGTCATAATTTCAGGGCTTTCCTGTATTCGTGCATCCACATCCTGAAAAGTTGGGTTCTCAAACCACATAGGACGCACCTTCCAGTTGCAATTAATGTAGTGGATGGCCTTAATCACATCTCTATTGTTTTCAATCATATCGAAAAAAGGAACAAACCACTTCTCCCAGGCTTCCGCCGCCTGTTGCGGGTTGCCTAGGAGCGTTTCCTTCGTCTTTCCATCAAACTTAGAGGTAGGGCTAGAAATGGTCGCAGAAGCTTCGGCAATGAAGACCGGCTTACCTTTTCGCCTTGCAAAATCCAGCATCTGAACTTCTCTCCAGCGATCAAAAAAAGAGAAGGCACACCAATCTACATACGCATCACCAGGATACCATTCCTCCAACTCATAAGGATCCGACACCCACCCCACGGACTGCCAAACGTAAGCAGTGTTCTTTACCCCCATACTATCTAGCTGATCCTTGATCCGTTTGTAGGCGGTTTTCCAACTCTCCTTGTCGTAGTGATTCCAAGGATGCCCATCAAATTCATAACCAATTCGCAAAAAGACTGGACGTTCCCCTAAGCTTAATAAAAAAACTCCCAATTTCTTGATGTTCTCATCCAGTTCTCCCGCAGCTACCTTCTTTTCATTGTTGACCATGGAAAGTCCGATGGCAAGCATGGAGTGCCGAAAAAGTTCTGTCTCCATGAGCAGCTTCATATTGCTTGGGCCATTGCCAGAATCCATGGTTTCGTAAATACCTTGAAGTCCGGTTTTATTTTTTCCTCCAAATGAACCATCATTAGGTCCGATTCCAGTGTAAAGCGTCACCCCTGCGGGAATCGGAAAATGATCTGCATATCCGTTGTTATATTCGGGTAAACCTCCTATGGATTCCAAGTCTTGCCCAGCAAAGACCAAGACTTTTTCTTCTTTGGGTTCAAATTTAGCGAGGGTAGCAGGTACTGCGCTTTGGTCCATAGATTCAGCTTCTATAGTAGAACTAGCGTTCCCTTGGGTGCAGCTACTTATGCCGAATAAGAGAACGGAAGCTACTAATCCAATTAAGATAAAATTGATCCTTTTCATGTTGTTATACAATTGGTAGCCAGAGTGGCCAACCCCGGATCTTCCAGGGCGACCGTTTAGGCATGTTACTCTGTAAAAAAAATTGGGTGAATGGGACCTTAGTCCTTCTTCAACTTTTGGGGAGTACCTTCGAGCGAAAGCCGCCCCTTCTATGCTAATACCTACCCCACTTCAGGCAGGAAATGAGATTTTCATCGGCTACATGCAATCACCAATTGCACATTTATTCAAACGGATATTTCAGTCCTATCTGTTCTCTAACCGTATCCGTCAGGCTGGTCAGTTCCAAGCTATTTTGGTGGGACCATTTGGAGCTTTCCAATTGGTCTGCCCGAATACACTGCAAACATTCCTCTATCTCATAGGTAAAGCCTTTTCCTCTAGTGGGCAGCTGCGCCTTTTCAGTTTTATACACCCCATCATTCCCAATTACAAGTTCGTAGCCTTGCGTTTCGTGCCAATACGGCTGCAAGTACATTCTGCCCTTCGTTCCATATATCTTCGCCACCATATCCGATTGAGATTGGAAACCTGAAAATAGATTGGCTATTCCTTGCTCCGACTTTAGCAGTATCCCTACCTGCAGATCGGCCCCCGTTTCATGGAAGTGGGCTACGGCCTTAACTTCAGTCGGTTTTCCAAGTAGCATGTACGCCAAGAATAAGGGGTAAACACCCAACTCCAAGAGGGAACCGCCAGCATAATCCATATTTAGCATCCTGCTCTCTGGTGGATCATTCCTAAAGAAGGTAAAATCAGCGTTGATATAGTTCACTACGCCCAGTGCTCCATTTTCTACCAATTCCAGACAATATTCAAAACTTGGATTAAAACGGGTCCAAAAGGCCTCCATCAGAAATCGTCGCTGCTTAACTGCAGTTGCGATCATTTCCCGTACTTGCTTCGCATTCACGGCAAAAGGTTTTTCGCACAGCACGTGTTTGCCTGCACGTAGAGCGTTTATTGTATGCTCGAAATGAAAGTTATGAGGCGTGGCGATATAAACAATATCCACTTGTGGATCTGCTAATAGTTCCGCATAACTTCCATATGCCTTCGGAACCTCATACTTGTTGGCAAAGTCTCTCGCCTTATCGACGGTCCTAGAAGCAACGGCATGACAAGCTGTATTTTTCACCAACTGCAAGTCCTGAATAAACTGATGGGCGATGTTCCCCAATCCGATGATGCCCCATTTGATAGTCATGTGCTTGTCTATTGAAATACGCGAATGTAATCGATGATCAAGGTGCTAGGGAATTCCGAGGCTATAGGTGCCACTGGGAGATTTCCCCCTACCGACAGATTCATGATTAGGTAAAAGTGGTCATTGAAAGGATAGGGTTGTCCAAATTGTGCCGTAGTACTGGGTGTGACCTCATGGTAAACTTCATCATTGATCAGCCACTGTATCCGATCCTTTTCCCAGATAATGGAAAAGACATAAAAGGCTTTATCAAACGGATGCTGCTGTGTAGTATGATATCCCGACACAAATCGGTGATTAGCGGGAAAATCTGTACCGAAATGTGCTGTTCCAAAGATCTTGCGTTCTTCTTCACCGAGATACTCCATGATGTCTATCTCCCCTCCGCTAGGCCAGAATTTCGCTGGATCTTGTACTTGATATTCGTGATTTAGCAACCAAAGGGCTACCCAGGTCCCCGTGGCTGAAGGCATTGCCGCTCGAATATCTATGCGTCCGTAGCGAAATTCAAATTTCCCATCCGTATGTATCCTGGAGGAGCTATAGTTCTTACCATTTAGGTTTTCCTCCAGAGCAGTGATAAACAAATAGCCTTGGTCCACCTTAATGTTCTCTGGTGCCCCTGTGTAGGTTTGTTGTTCATTATTTCCCCAACCACAAAGATTTGGGCAGCCGTCCCCCAGATGGAAGCTCCAGTTGTCCGTCACCAAGTTGCTCCCTTCAAATTCGTCGGACCATACTAGTTCGTATCCAGGATAGGCATTCGCAGAAACATATCCTCCACCAGGAACTTGTATCTCAGTCTCACAATTTGGGCAGTTGCCACCGCAATCGACGCCTTCTTCTAATCCATTTTTGATTCCATCCGAACAGGTGATTTCTTGTTCAATGGATGGTTCCTCTTTTTGGCAGGAGGCACATCCCAATACTACTGTAAATGTTAGAAATAGACTAAGAATCCAAAGGATGTTTCCCCTTGATTGAGGGGAAACATCTGAATTGAATACAATTGATTTATCGCGACTAAACAAAATCTTATAATCTGTTTATGGATTATTCTATTCACTAACAGGTCTGAAATCCCTTACATAGAAGGTGGCACCAACCTCATGGCCAAACCCGCCAATACGGAGCGCAATCTGGTCATATATGCTGGCAGCAGCCAGATTTTCTCCCCCTTCAAATGTCACAGTGACCCAAGTATCGAATTGGTCAGCAGTAATCTCCTGCTCTAGCACCGTCCAAGTGGTCCAGAATTCAGGGTTACTTGAATCTAGAAATAGTACCTCTGCCAATGACCTGAAATTCCCTTCATAGTTTTGGTCAGATGGTATATATACATCGATCGCAAAGCGGTGAAATTCGGAGAAGTCAATGGGCTCATCAAAAGTAGCAAACTTGAAGTCAGAAAATCCGTCAGAAACTGGGCCTTCCGGGCGCACATAGCGTCCTACCCCTTGGGTACTGCCTGCTGGATCACTTTGCCCGTAGAACATGGCCACAGAATTATTCCCTGCTCCCTCCAACTTCAAACCTGAAGTCGCCGCCTCGAAGGTGTGAAAGAAAGGTAAATTCCCAGCACTCAACTCATCAAATCTTGGTGTCCCCTCCTGCACAAAAGAGTTAGAGGGTAAAAAGTCTCTGATATAGAAGGTAGCTGGATTCTGATGATTAGATCCACCGATACGAATAGCAATTTGATCATAGATCGCAGCATTCGCTAATGCATCTCCACCATCAAAGCGAGCCGTCACCCAAGTATCAAACTGGTCAGCTGGAATGGTATAAGATAAAACGGTCCAAGTATTCCAAAATTCTGGATTGTTAGAATCAAAAAGAATGATTTCAGCTGTGGGGGTGAAAGGGCCATCAAATGGAGTGGATGATGGGATGAATACCGACAACTCAAATTTGTTGTACTCACTGAAGTCAATTGGTGCATCGAATCTTTGGAATTTATAATCCGAAAATCCATCCGCAACTAAGCCCTCAGGACGGTTGTACCGAGTAACCAAATCTTCCCCTCCTGCAGGATCAGCAAAGGCATAATCCACAGTCACGGAATTACCTTCGATTTCAGGCAAATTCTTATGTGAAAAATCAGTTTCGAAAGTATGATAAAAAGGTAATGAAGAATTGGCTAAATCGTCTGCCCTAGGCGTTGCTTCAGGACATGCAAAGCCACAAATTCCACCACAGTCTACTCCCTCTTCATCTTGATTCTGAATCCCATCAAAGCAAGAAGGGCAAACCACGCCGCTTGACCCTCCACAATCAACGCCTTCCTCATCTAGATTCTGAATCCCATCATGGTGAGATTCCACCAAAGCCAAAGTCACATCCGTTTCTTTAACGCAGGAACTGATGCTTAGCAGTAGACCAAAGCCTAATAATAGTATAGCACTGAAAGAAAATTTCTTTTCCATTTTATGATAGTTTACCGCTGAAAAAATGAGGTAGAAGGGAAAACCAGTTCTCAACATGGGCTGTAAGCTTAGTTTCCCCTTTTCCATACTTCAGCTTCTTATAATTTTAGAATTGATTAGTATCCCGGATTTTGGTCCAGGATGTTTTCCCCTACCAAGTTGATCTCAGATTGTGGAATAGGTAGGTATTCATCCCGGCCAGCCACAAAGTTCTTTCCTACCTTACTCATAGCATCCGCTAGATCTCCCCATCGCTTTAGATCGGTAAAACGGTTCCAACCTTCTGTGGCAAATTCTTTTCGACGTTCTAGCTTGATGTTTTCCAAGGTGTAAGCTACCGTACCACCGAAAGCTCTTTGGGTTACAGCATCAAGAGAAGCTTGGCCATCGCCGCCGCCGCCCATAATAGAGGCTTCTGCGTGCATCAGGAGCACATCAGAATAACGGAGTACCTTTTCATTTAATGGACTCTGCTGAACGTTTAGTAGTTGATCCAATTCTTCATAAGTAAGAAAGAACTTCTTATTCATAGCTTGAGAGCCTACAGCAAAACCGGGATTCCGGATCGGGTCCCAACCAATTGCTTCCAAGCCTGGAGAATTCACGACATCGCCTGGTTGTAAAAAAGTAGCGGCTTTACGCTGATCATTGT
This sequence comes from uncultured Lewinella sp., assembly GCA_913057785.1. Lineage (GTDB taxonomy): Bacteria > Bacteroidota > Bacteroidia > Chitinophagales > Saprospiraceae > DT-111. The sequence continues at coordinate 50,634 of CAJXPD010000015.1, forward strand.
CATCGTAGAGGGCAATCAGTGATTGACGAGGGATCATATTACCCCAGGACAGCCATTTTCCAGCGGCCCACATGAACATGAACTGCCAAGAACCTGATCCCTCTTGCGCTTCATTGCGTTCGAAGTTGGTTCCCACCAATCCATCTACATAGTTGATCTCAAAAATGGATTCTTTGCCAAACTCATTGTTGAGTTTGAAGTTGTCTGCATAGTTTTCTTCCAACTGGTACAAACCACTATTGATCACTTGTTCAGTATACTTGATCGTTTCCGAGTATTCTCCTTGGTACAAGTGAACCTTGGCCAAAAGTGCAGCAGCAGCTCCAGAAGTTGCTCTGAAATTATCAGTCTGTCCTTTACTGGGCAGTGCTGTTACTGCCGCCCCAAGATCTGCTTCAATCTGCGCATATACATCAGCCTCAGAAGCTCTTGGCAAGAAAATGTCATCGTCAGTGCTAGTTATAGCTTGCGTAATCAATGGAACACCGCCAAATAGGCGCACCAGCTCGAAGTAGGCAAAGCCGCGGATGAATTTTGCTTCCGCAATGATTCTTTCCTGTAAACCAGTAGTGGTGAAAGAGAAGTCCTCAGCGGTTAGGATTGCGAAGTTAGCTCTGGCGATAGCCTTATACCATTTTGCCCATACCGATGCTACATTTTGATTGTTAGGTAGGATCGGGAAGTCATCGTATAGTAGACCTGCAGCCCAGAAGGCAGCTTGTTGTGAGTGATGATCATCTGCTCGGATGGACTGAAACATCTGCGGGAAACTATGTGCATTGTTATTGAACTGCCACTGGAAAGGATCGTAGGCAGCATTCAAGGCAGATATTACGCTTGCCTCAGATTCAAAAGCTGTTTCATTCGAAATGGACGAGATGGGATTCTTTTCCAATAATTCATCCCGATCACAGCTGGTGAAGGTCACCCCAGCTAAAAGTAAAACTAAGGACCAAATACGGAATATTTTAATGCTTTCGCGATTCATTACTCTTATGATTTATTAAATGAGTAAAAAGGGGATCATTTTCCTGCACGCTCTTCCTTCTCCCCTTCTATCTCACTTATTAGAATTTAAGTATGAGGACACAATTTTCCTAGAAGATATGACGGGCATTTTTCAACCTATACTACGTTGCAAAAATCCTTGGTTAGCTATGGCTATCTTGCCTGGCGGCCAGACAGGGCCGCGGTTTTTGCGCCTTGCCTAGGTTGAAAACTCCCTTGGTCAAATACTTTAGCCTAATTATATCCTCATACTGATGATTTAAAGCGTCGAACTTAGAAGCCTAATTGGAATCCGAAGATTAAGCTTCGTGGCTGAGGATAGTACCCTCGGTCAATTCCCAAGTCTAGGTTGCTATTCAGAGCGTTTTCTCCAATCTCAGGATCAGCACCAGTATACTTCGTCCAAATGAAAAGGTTTTGTCCAGCCACGTATACGCGGATGTTTCGCGCACCGATTTTTTCTAAAACACCAGCTCCGAAATTGTAGCCCAAAGACAAGTTCTTCAGTTTCACAAAAGAACCGTCCTTAACGTGGAAATCAGACACCAACTGTTCCCCACTTGAACCAGCCGCGAAAAGATTAGGCGGTGCTCCTGCTTCAGAATAGGCACTAGGACGATTCGAGCCAATGGCATCATAGCGAATCGTAGCGTCGAAGATGTCGTTTCCTTGCGAACCATAGAAGTAGGCATTCAAGTCAAAGCCTTTGTATTGCATTCCTAGGTTCAACCCGAAGGTATAGTCTGGTAAAGGTTGGCCAATGAAAGTTTTATCTTCTTCGTTTGGCGTTGTTTTATCATTACCACTCCCGTCTAGATCGGCAAAGACCATATTTCCTTGCGCATCAATTCCCTCCACTACATAGCCATAGAAACTAGAAATCGGTTGGCCAAGGGCAGTCAAGGTAATCGGATCGGCATACAACTGTCCGGTGAAGCCTCCTTGGAGGGCTTGACCATTGTCACCTAAACTGGTGATTTCATTTTTGTTGTATCCAACACCAAACAAAGCGTTCCAGCTAAAGTCCTTGTTCACAAATTGTCGATAGGAAAGTAACAATTCCACACCTTCGTTCTTAACGGTTCCTACATTGACAAAGGAAGGATTTAGGCCCGTACTCAAAGGCGTATTGGCGCGAAGTAGGATATCGGAGGTCTCTTTGTTGTAGTAATCGATCGTTACCCCCAGCGCTCCTTTAAACATATTGATATCCAGACCGATATTGGTTTGCTGTAGTTCTTCCCACTTAAGATCGGGATTAGCCAACCCAGTCTGGGTAATCCCAGTACTACCGGAGTACTGTGCTGTGGTGGATACCGTCGCCAAGAAGCTGTAGGGCGTGGCTCCATCACTACCATTAATGCCCCAGCTAGCGCGTAGCTTCAGGAGATCAACTGCGTCACTATTAAAGAAACCTTCTTCTGAGATTAACCAACCCGCAGATACAGATGGGAATAGGCCCGAGCGATTGTTTTGCCCAAAGTTGGAAGACTGATCATTTCGCAAGGAAGCTCCGATTAGATATCTATCCTTATAGTTATAGTTTACACGTCCAAAGAAGGAGAGTAATCCGATTTCAGATTCAAGCCCAGGAGTAACAATAGCAGTAGAATTATCACTTGCCAGGGCAAAGTTTACGGACTCAAAGTCATTCACCAGATAACTGCTAGCATTGGAGATATTTCCACCAAGGTTAGCGTAAGTTTCAATGACCTCGGTTCCGCCCAGAATAGTCAAGGTCTGCCCATCACCGATGTTATCGAAGGTGTATTCGGCAGTCAGGTTGTATTGCGTATTCTCAACATCTGTCGGTGCTTCCGTATAGGAGACATTACCAGAAGTCGTAAATGTCTGTTCTGGATAGTTGATAAATGGCGTAAAAGAACGGTTCAAGGCGCTCAGATCATAGAAAGAATAAGAAGCCCTTAGATTCAGATTTCTCACCGGTTGATAAGAAAGAACGCCGGATAGTAAGGTTACATTCTGAACCGCTTCATTATTCGTGATGTCGATACTCCACAAAGGATTAGTAACAGCTCCTAATACATTTAAGGGTACTCCATTAATTTCCGGATTAGGGCTTTGTCTTCCCATGTTGAACAGCTCACCATTTTCTGCCCGGGCGGGATAAATGGAGGGAATCGCTGTGATGTAGTTCATCAAAGCTGTACCTGTACCACCGCTGTTTTCAACCAGGAAGTTGCGGGTAATCTGCGTGTAATCAGCAGAAACGCTAAGCTGCAACTTTTCAGTTAAATCTGTATTGATGGTTCCGCGTACATTGCGGCGCTCATAATTAGACTTGTCCAGCTCGCCACCCACAAGTCCGTCCTGGTTGAATACACCAGCTCCGATGCTGTAGTCTGTTCTTGGACCACCATCAGATATAGATAGATGCAAATTACTCATCGGCACATTGTCATCAAAAATGACATCATACCAGTCCGTGTTGGGCAGTGCAGATCGCTCCTGCTCGGAGAAAGCACCCCTGAAGCCAGTTGGTACATCGAAATTTTGTACAGAGTTGTTGTAATAATCAATGTACTCATTCTTGTCCATTAATGCTGGCTTGAATGCCAGGTTCTGCATTCCATAGTAACCACTAAGATTCACTCGGGCTCTATCCTGGATTCGGTCTCCCTTCTTAGTCTGTACTAATACCACACCATTTCCTCCCCTAGAACCATAGATCGCAGCTGAGGCTGCATCTTTCAGCAGGGTAATATTCTCTATGTCATCGGAATTTAGGTATTCCAGATTCGGCACTTGTACACCATTTACCAAATACAAAGGTGTGGCCGAGTTTGGAGATCCAACACCACGCATTCGTACTGTTAGGGGAGCTCCGGGAGAGCCGGAGGTTTGAGTCACTACTACCCCTGGCGCACTCCCTTGCAGTGCAGTCTCAGGACGAGCAGTCCTCAGTTCTGTGATTTGCTTGGAAGAAATATTGGCTACCGCAGTTGTGGTAGATCTTTTGTTTTGTGTCTGTCCATACCCCAAAACCACGACCTCTCCTAGTAGTTTCACGTCGGTGGTAAGCCTAACATTTAGGCTGGCACCACTTACCGTAAGTTCTTGAGCCGCATAACCTGTGTAGGAAAACACGAGTACAGCTCCATATTCAGTGTCTACGGAGTAGTTTCCATCCAAATCAGTAGCGGTGCCCGTGCTGGTACCTTTTACCAGAATATTCACACCGGGAAGTCCAAGGCCACCATCATCAGCAACGGTACCCGAAACCGTAAGGGATTGGGCAGATACCGCAGCCGTGAACAGAAGCATGCAAAGCAAGCTCAAGCCCGTCGGCATTAACCGATGAAACCTTTCCATAATTTTGTTGTACAAAAGCTTCATTGTTGAAAAGAATTTGATTGTTGTAAATCCTCTGCAGCGGGCATAGATATCCAACCCAAAGCGAGGGATTGCTTTAGTAGTGAGCATAAGGATCAATCGAAATTATCCTTAAGTAGGGAGACAATAACTGCCAGCCTACTTGCTAGAAATCCTTGTGAAAAGTGGGTTTGTGTTTATTCCTGGCTAAGACCGAAAGCAATGAGCATTTGACATTTCCTTCTGATCCACGCCCTGGTTTAATGATTTAATTTAGTAGGTCCAAGAAAGACCCAATCTCGGCGTTTCATGGTCTGATCAGATCCGTATTATGTTACAATTCTAGTTTGACAAAGTAAGGCAAAGCCTACTCTTTGTACATTAGATATATTGATTGATGATATTTTCAAACAGTTCCTGCTTACCACTTTTAGGCTGTGGTTCTCCGTTTTGCCAAGCCAATTCGGCAAGCTCTGGCAAGCCAAGCTGTCCCGCTTCAAATGCTCTTCCTTCGGCAGAATCAAATGATTCATATCTTTCCTTTCTCAAAGCCAGATAATCTGATTCATTTAGAATATCGTTGGCAATTAAAAGCGCTCGGGCAAAGGCATCCATGCCACCAATATGAGCATAAAAGATATCTTCAAGGTCCGTGGAATTACGTCTAGTTTTTGCATCGAAGTTGATCCCGCCACCGGACAAGCCTCCTGCTTGGAGGATCACTAGCATAGCTTCTGCCAATTCATTGAGATCATTCGGAAATTGGTCCGTGTCCCAACCATTCTGATAATCTCCACGATTGGCATCGATACTTCCCAGTAGATTGGCATCTGCTGCTACCTGAAGTTCGTGTTGGAAAGTATGTTGTGCTAAGGTGGCATGATTCACTTCAAGGTTTAGTTTGAAGTCGTCCAGTAGATCATACTTCTGTAAGAACCCGAAAACAGTAGCCGCGTCAAAATCGTATTGATGCTTTGTCGGTTCAGCGGGTTTGGGTTCAATAAAGAAGGTACCCGTAAAACCTTGGGCTCTGGCATAATCCCTAGCCATCGTCAGAAACTGAGCCAGATGATCAATTTCTTTTTGCATATCTGTGTTCAAAAGAGATAAATATCCTTCGCGCCCTCCCCAGAACACATAATTCAATCCATCTAGCTTAATCGTGGCATCTATTGCATTCTTCACCTGATTGGCAGCATAGGCTACAACGGCTAGGTCAGGATTAGTGGCAGCGCCATTCATGTATCGAGGATGTGAGAATAGGTTCGCGGTCCCCCAAAGCAATTGCACTCCACTCTCTCTTTGCTTGACCAAAGCATAGTCTGTGATCGCTTCCAGTCTCATTCTCGAGGCTTCTAAAGAATCCCCTTCATCTATTAAATCAAAATCATGAAAACAGTAGAACGGAACACCCAGCTTAGTCATGAATTCGAAAGCGGCGTCCATTTTATCTTTGGCTTGTTGTAAAGCATCTCCTGCATTCATCCAGGGGAATTGCTTAGTAGCAAGACCAAATGGATCTCCCCCTGTTCCACAGAAAGTGTGCCAATAGGCTGCAGCGAAGCGTAAGTGTTCCTTCATGCTTTTCCCCGCCACTTGGCGTTCCGCATCATACCATTTAAAGGCAAATGGATTCCGCGATTTTGGCCCTTCATAAGCGATTCGCCCTATACCTTTAAAATATTCTTCCTGTCCAATAGTAATATTTTGCTGCGTATCAAAAATTGTCGTCTCTTCCATTATTATCAATAATTTGACTTAGATAACAAATAAAATACTATTTCAACCCTCCAAACAATACAAAAGTATGGCACAGGCTAATAACTTTGAAATTATATATTACACCACCCTTACTCGCATACTACGCTTTTAGTACGCAAACTGCTATTTTTTACTATCTTAGAGGGACTTAAGGGCAAGACTCAATCATGATTTGGACCTTCCGTACTTCAGCCTTGAAAGCTAGCATAACCGGCATTTGCCTTATCTTTTTCCAGCTTTTACTTGGGCAAAACGCCCCTGCAACACCTTTAGGCAGCCCCTTTATCACTAACTACGCTAGTGAGTTTTACTCCATTGCTGGAAAGAACTGGGATATTGGCCAAGGGGAAGACGGTAAGATGTATTTTGCTAATAATTATGGTCTGGTGGAATTCAATGGCTATGATTGGCAACGTATTGGGCAGCCCTTAAACCAAAGTGAGCTACGTTCCTTTGCATTGGCGGGTGAAAGAATTTACATCGGCGGAACCTCCGAGATTGGATATTTCGATAGAAATAGTAGAGGGCAACTACGGTATCATCTTCTCAATGATCTGATTCAAGACTCTCTTTTCAACTTCAATGATGTCCGTGCCATCTGTAGTTATCAGGAACGGGTATTCTTCCTAACCGATCAAGGTATCATGATCTATGACGAAGCTGCCCCATCTATATCCGTTCTAGGAAGAGGCATTCCTTTCAGAGCTTGGACCTCAGGTAGAGATGAGATCGTATTTGCAGCAAATGGGGCCGGTATCTTTGGATACGAGGATGATAAGCTTACCCAGATTTCGGATTATCAGGATTATTCCAATCTACATGTGGAATTTATTCAATCCATCCGTCCTGGCACTTATTTGCTCGGAACAGATAAATCTGGTGTATTGATTTTTGAAGAAGGGAGCATAAGGCCATGGAACTCTGGTAACCAAGACTACTTCAAGAAGATTTACCTAAATCGGGCTACGATCCTTAACAAGGATCAACTCATTTTTGGGTCCTTGCATGAGGGCTTACTCGTCACCGATTACCAAGGGAACATTCACTACAAGATCAACGAAAAAGATGGCCTTCCGGATCATAGTATCTTGTCTTTATACAAGGATCACCAAGGAAACATCTGGACTGCAATGGATGAAGGTGTTTCCTACTTGGAACTTAATAGCCCATTTACCCTTGTTAATAAGAAAAATGGTCTGAGGGGAGAGGTATATTCGATCTTACCAACCGAACAACATCTTTATGTAGGCACTAGCAGGGGGCTATTCATTAGCCCCTGGTCAAATAGGGTTTCCAGGCAGCTACAATTTAAGCTCATTCCGAAGACAACCGGAACATGCTGGCAGATCATCGAACATCAAGGCAATGTTCTGCTCGCTCACCATAATGGTATATTTCAAGTCGAGGGAGACAAAGCTACCTTTATAGGAGGAGAGGGGCACTGGAACTTTGCTATTCATCCGGAGCAAACTAACCTACTTTTATCGGGTCATTATAGGGGCGTCCGTGTGGTGGAATACCGAGAGGGACAATACCAGATTCGTAATGATATCGAAGGCTTTAGTGAAACAAGTAGGGAATTGCTGTTTGATAGAGAAAGGGTCTGGATTTCTCATGGTTATAAGGGTATCTATCAATTGGAATTATCGCAGGACCTTAGTCGATTCTCAAAGGTTGAATTATACGACTCTTTGTCTGGTTTGCCTTCCAATTTGTACAACAATCTGATCCCTTCTGCTGATGGCGTACTTTTTGGGACGCAAAATGGGGTATTCCAGTACAATGCTGAAACTAACCAGATGGAGCCAGAGCCGGTATTCAGTAAGATTCTTGGCACCGAGACTTTAATCAGAAAGGTCTATTCTATGGGTAATGGTAGTTTTCTGGCCATTAAAAACTATTATCGTTCGGATGAGATAGCGATGATAGATCTTTTGGAAGATGGTAGCTTCACACAAACTGAAGATCCCTTTCAAAAACTACGAGGGCAATTGATTCCTGCCTTTGAAAGCATAAGTTTCCCGGATCCATCTTTAATACTAATCGGCAGTCGTCGGGGCTTGCTTATCCTCAACACCGCATTTCGGTCCACTGCCTCAAGACAGCATGATTGCTTCATTAATGAAGTCAATTTACCTTTACGGTCGAAAACGGTCTTCGAGAGTGGAGCTGGCATCACCAGTAGCCAAAGAATAAGTATCCCTTCGCGTGAAAACGAGTTGTTAGAGTTTACTGTCTCAAGCTCCTTTTTTGAGGCCATCCCATACATTCAATACAGCACTTATCTGGAAGGCTATGATCAGGAATGGCAACCCTGGAGTAGTTCCAATCAACGCCAGTTCGTCGGGCTTCCCTCCGGAGATTATACTTTTTGGGCTAAGTCCAGAAATATATATGATGTAGAGGCTGAATCCCCTCCCATCAATTTTACCATTGAGATGCAGGACTATAGCATTTCCGGCTATGTTATTTGGGGAATCGCACTAATCATCGTTCTAATGGGTTTATTGCTCTATTTCTTTGCCAATAGCACCTATCAGCGACCATTGATTCGTCAATTAAGTTCAGAAAAGCACTCTTTGAGCAGCACCATACAGCACTTGGAAGCCCAACAGGAAGAATGGCAGACGGAAAGAGAACACACGAACCTGAACTTATCTGAAGCCCTATTGAAGGGTGAGATGCAGCAGGTCTTCATTAAGAAGATTGAGCAATTGGCTCACCAGAAAGCGGATATCAAGGAAGTACAAAAGGCACTGCAGCAATACGAAAACTCTAGCAAGGGAATTCAGATACAGCTGGATACCCAACAATTAGTGGAAAAGGATGACTTTCTGGTAAAAATCAAAGAGAATTACCCGGATCTCTCAGCTCGAGAATTGCGCTTATGCAGTTATTTGAAGCTCAATGTCAGCAGCAAAGAAATTGCAGAGTATATGGGCATCTCCATTCGAGGTGTCGAATCCTTACGATATAGGGTCCGCAAGAAACTCGGCTTAACGACTAGCCAAGATCTCACTGCCTTCATTCTCCAATTATGATCTACCCTCCCTTAGGAAACATCCTTGTATACCTTACGGTACATCTTTTGTAGACGCTTACGCGCAAAGAAAATTCGGCTTTTGATAGTTCCCACTGGTGTCTTAAGCTCCTTCGCAATTTCTTCATATTTATACCCCTCATGGGCTAACATAAATGGAATGCGAAAATCGTCCGGCAACCTATCCGTAAGTGAGGTAAGGTCTTGTAACTCCAAATCTCTATCTCCTTGGTTATTGGTAACCTTATTGTCGATAGCTAGCGATTGGCTGGAGCGGACCTGCTCAAGTAATTGAGACCGACGATGGTGCTTACGGTAATCATTAATGAAGATATTCTTCATAATGGTGGCGGCCCAGGCCTTAAAGTTAGTACCAGGCTGAAAGCGTTCTGCTTGTGAAAGAATGCGTAGTAAGGTATTTTGCACTAGATCATCTGCCTTGACCTTGTCTCCGGTAAGTTTCAGGGAAAAACGTTCAAGGTCCAGATGAATCACCTTTAGCTGCTGTTCGACGAGGGATCGTCGGTTTTCTTTAGGATCTTTGTTTTGTTGCATGTAAATCTTATTTGAAGGCCCCGAAGGAGGCGAGTTTATGTAATTTAGATTAGGCAGCGATTGTCGGTTTGGCTCTAAAAAGTAACTTATATAACACTGGGACGAAGAGTAAGGTAATTACCGTAGCGAAGAGCAATCCAATCATAATAGCAATAGCCATGGGTTCCCACATTTCTCCCCCACCCAGATATAGCGGAATTAGCCCCAAAGTTGTCGTAAATGTGGTGAGCAAGATCGGTCGGAATCGCTGCTGAGCAGCCTCCACTATCGCTTCGTAGGGCGTTCTATTAAAATCATCTATTTCAATCTGTATTCGATCTAACAATACAATAGCGTTGTTGATCACAATCCCTGCTAAGGAAATCACGCCCAAGAAAGCCATGAAACCGAAGAAGGACTGGAACATCAATAGACCAAAGATCACCCCGATGATCCCGAGCGGAATCGTTAAAAGGACTATCCCTGTTTTGCGGAAAGAGTTGAATTGTAAAATCAAAAGTAGTAGAATGATAAAACCAGACAGCGGCAACTTTGCTATTACGGCACCCATAGCCTCGGCGCTTTGCTCAGATTCTCCACCCAAACTGTAGGTGTAGCCACTTTTCCAGTTATCTGCTTTTTCACGCAGTAGAGGCGTGATGCTGCTGGTTAATTCAGAAGCCGTAAACCCAGGCATCGCATCACAACTAATGGTGATGGTTCGGAATAGATTTCTTCTTAGAATCTTGGCATTTTGCCATTGCGGATTGATACTGGCCACCTGCTGCAAGGGCACATTAGATCCCGAATTTTGAGCGAATAGATTGATGCCATTCAGGTCACGGATATCTAGGTTTTCACTGTCGATAGTTCGCATCATGATCGGGATGTTTTCATCCCCTTCTCGGTATGATCCGGCGTTAAAGCCATCCAAGGTAGTTTGTAGGGAAATAGCAATGTCTTGGTTACTTAAGCCCGCCCGATTGGCATTATCTTGATCAATGTCGATTACAAATTTCTTAATCTGAGGGCCCCAGTTATCCGAAATGCTTCTTGTTCCAGGTACGCCAAGTAGCAGCTGTTTGATCTCTTCAGAAATCAAGAAAAGTTCCCTTGGAGAATCCCCAGACACCCGAATTTCAACATCCTTTCCACCACCTCCACCACCAGAAAGTGGAGCTACTTGAACTTCCGCATCTGGCAATTGCTCAAAGCAGTAATCTTGCAGTTGCTCAATCACATGATTATTGTCCGTAAAGGAAGAGGTATTCAATAGGAGGTGCCCGTAGCCAGAATTCGCCTCACCAGGTTGATATCCCAAATCGTAGGAGGAAGGCCCTTCACCAATGAAGGCAGACCAATCCGTGATTCCCTTATCTCTCCCTTCACCTACTAATAGTTCAGCGCGGATAAAATCTTCTATTTGATTCACCGTGCGCTCAGTTTCTTCGATCTTGGTGCCTAGTGGAAGGTTCATATCGAGGGTCACCAAATTCCGATCACTATCGGGAAAGAAAATGAAAGGTATGCTTCCGAACAGACTAAGGCTACCGAAAAACAAGATCACAATACCCGCCGTAAAAATCCAGGGACGCCTCAATACACCGGATAAGATCCCTTTGTACCATGACGTAAGCCGATCAAACATGCCCGGTTTGTTGTTGTCCGCCTCCTTCTTTTCTACCCGTATAAATCTTGCTCCAAGAAATGGGATCATGGTCATGGCCAAGATCCAAGAGGAAAGCAAGGTGATGGTAATCACTGAAAAGAGTGGGCCCATCATTTCACCCATGGTATTTTCCGCAAGAAAGAAAGCCAAGAATGCCGCTGAAGTGGTGAGGGATGATACCAAGAGGGGCGTGAACAGTTCTCCGGATGCATTAATGGCGGCATTGAAGGCGGTCTGGCCTTCTTCCATTTTCACCATAATGGACTCGGAAACCACGATAGCATTATCTACTAAGAGCCCCAAGGCCATGATTAAGGCAGCCAAGGATACCTGATTTAAACCAATATCAAACATGCCCATGATCCAGAGCGTCATAATCATGGCCATCGGAATCAGACTGGCCACCACAATACCCGTACGGAACCCAAGGAAAAGTAGCATGACAACCAAAACAATCCCCACCGACTGAAATACATTGCTCAAAAAGTCATTCACTTTTTGATCTACGTATAGATCCTGGCCAGCCATCCTAGCCACGGAAAGGCCCACGGGTAATTCACGATTGTAGCCAGCTATCTTTTCGTCCACCAACTGTCCCAATTCAATGAGGTTGGCTCCCTCCTTCAAGGCGATGGCGATGGCAATACCTGGTTCTCCATTGATACGAACGATCTTCTCCGTGGGAGATTTATAGCCTCGAGTTACGTCAGCAATATCCCCCAACGGAATAGCATTGCCAGAGGGCATGGTGATCAAGGTTCTTTCCAAGTCCTCTACAGACTCAAAATTTCCACTTGGCTCCAGGGCTATTCGCTTATTTTCCAGGCCAACCTGCCCACCGGAATACACAATATTCGTCACGGAAAGGATGCTTTGCAGTCGAGAGGCCGTTAGTCCCATTTCAGCCAAACGCGCATTATCAAACTCTACGTAGATCTGCTCTGGTAATTCTCCTTTAATTTCAACCTCAGCCGCGGCGTCCATTTTCACGAGATCGTCTCGGATATCTTCTGCGTACTCACGCATTTCCGCATTGCTAAAACCATCTCCTTCCAATCCTAACATTATTCCATACACAGTGCCAAAACCATCATCGTTGATCCTCGGTGGCCGACTGCCATCGGGTAGCTCCTTCTGAATCCCTTCAATCTTGCGTCTTAAGCGATCCCATACCACCTGCAAATCTTCCTTTGCAATATCCGGTGTCAAAGAAACGGTAACTACGGACAAGCCGGTCCGGCTCTCGCTGGTTACATCATCCAACTCCGGAAGCTCTTGAACCGTCTCCTCTATTTTTTTAGTAATAAGCTGCTCTACCCGATCCGGGGAGGCTCCAGGAAACTGCGTTACCACAGTTGCGATCCGGATGGTGTAGGGCGGCATACTATTCCTCGACAGGGAACCGTAGGTCACCAGGCCCATAATGGCGATAACGGCAAGCACCATGATCGTCACCCTGGAATTATCTATAGAAAATTTGGTAATATTCATATTGTTGTTTTTATGGGTCGGCAGGCTCTCTTCCTCTACTTCATGCATCGGTCTCCGCCCGAGTGCTCCAATACCTGCCAGGTACTCATCAAATACTTCGCAATTATTGAATCAGCTTAGTTTTCTAGCAACCTTACTTTCATACCTACGATCAAAGATTTCAATCCGGATGTCGCTACCAGTTCGGATTCCTTTAATCCATCCTTAACCTCAAAGCCATCTGTACCTAAATCTCCAACTTGAATACTCCGACGTTCCACTTGATAGGCTTCACCTGCTGGTTGCAAAGTATAGACAAATCGTCCCTCCTGATCCTGACCAACCGCTGCAATGGGAACAAATAGCTGCTCCGCTCCTCCTTGCCCTTCTTCTTGAAATCCGAATTGCACCCGCGCTGCCATACCAGGGCGAATTGCTTCAGAGGGTTTCTCAATCCGTATCGTGACCGGGTAAGTCGAGCGCCCAGCGTTACTAAAGCCTACCTCTGTTATTCGGCCGGTAAAAGGCTGGCTGTTCAAAGCTGAAAATCCAATTCCGACTTGCTGGCCACGTTTAACACTTGCGATACTCACTTCCGGCACGCCAACCAATACTTCCAGGTCTGTTTCGGAGTTTAGAATAGCAATGGGCGTACCTGCACCTACAAATTCATTCTCTTCTACATTGATAGCGGTAATAATACCAGAGAATGGGGCTACCAGCTGAGAGTACTTGACTTGATTTTGCGTGGATTGTACTTGCTGTTGGCTAGCAGCAGCTTGAGCTTTTGCGGCTTCGTAGGCGGCTTCTGAGGTCTCTAAAGCTGATTTGGCTTGTTCAAAATCGCTTAGTGATACACTATTGTTTTCATACAACTTCTCTACCCGTTGGTAATTCGCTCTGGTGCTCAATAGTTGGCTTTCAGCACTCTTAATCTGTGTTTCAGCGCCCAGCAGGTTACTCTTGGATTGTTCAACTTGCACTCGGTAATCTGTTGCGTCAATACGAGCGATCAACTGCCCCTTGCGGACTCGGTCACCCACTTTCACAGGGAGGTAATTGATGTTGCCATTGACTTTAAAACTCAACTGTGCTTCTTTGCTCGACTGCACAGTGCCGGCATAGGTTTGTCGATTGACCTGACCCGCCCGGACCACTTGGGCATACTTAATGGGTTTGATGAATTCCGGCAGGGCTTCTTCGGTGCGCTCCCCTCCACAACTGGACATACTAAAGATCAAGACTAAGCTGGCAAGAGATAGCGTAGCAAGTTTATGTAGCATCTTGGTTTGTTTATTTATCTTTTTCATTGGTTGAGTTGGTTTGCTGCAGTAAATCTTGGTGTTGGATCAGCTGGCAGTTCCGCTAATCCTCTAGATTTTTCAGCAGAGAACTACAATGTTGAAATCGTTATTTATTGATGAATAAAGTAGTCGCTCGTTGGAAAAAATCACTTCGCTCCTCCTGAGAGGCCAAGAAGTAAAAGAAGCCGATGGACCGCTCTAATTCTAAGAAATCTAAAATGAATGTGTAAACAGCGTTGGTTGCCCCCAACTCCGCTTGCAGCGTGTTGTTCTGGGCATCAATCAAAGTCGTAATATTGACTTGACCTTGGTTATAGGCATCTTGAATAATGGTGAAGTTCTGGTCAGCAGCAATACTCGCTTCCTGTGACAATTGCATTCGGCTAAAGGAAACGTAAATTTGTTGCATGTTGGCTCGAATCGCCAGCTCGAGTTGATTTTCTACATTCCTCTGTGTAAGGCCCAGCTGCTTTAACTGAATATCAGCCTGATCCAATTGCTGGCGACGCAAGTTCCCTTGGAAAATGGGATAGTTGACCCCGACGGCAACATTCCAGGTGGCCGCGTTTTCTGTCTTGCCAAACACTTCCGGCACATTGTATTTTCCAATTAAATAATTGGCTCCGCCGTTCATTGAAACTGTAGGGAGAAAGAAAGCTCTCTTGCGAGAAAGTCTTAATCGTTCCTGTACTTTGATGGAGTTTTCAATAATGCTTAGGGTAGGTAATTTGTCTTTGGCATAGTCCACTAGAAAATTGGTAAACTTCTCGATTTTACCGTAATCGTTAACTCCCTCCAAACGTCCATCGGTAATCAAAAGCATCTGGTCTTCTAAGGTCTCATCCTTCACGTTGAAGGGCTCGTTTATGGGGCGATTAAGCAACTGGTTCAATCGGAATTTTGCTTGTTGTACGGAGGCTACTGCTGCATTCAAATCTATATTCTTAGTCGCCAGTTCCGCTTCCCAACGGTGTAAATCCGATGCTCCCGTATAACCAATCGCATTTTTTGAGGTCGCTATATTAAAGTTCTCTTTGGTTACCTCCACATTCTTCTGCTGTACGCTTAAGTTCGTTTGAGCTTGCAGAATGTTTAGATAAGCTTCAGAAACATCTATGATCATATCCAGCTGAACCTGGTCCAACTCGTACTCTTCCCCTTTCTTCAATAATTTCTGAATGGCTAGGTTGGCCAGAACTGGTTCTGCGTAAACGATCTGGGTAAAATTGGCGGATCCTGTCCAGTTCGCTGCTCCCTGAAATCCTTGGTATGTTAGGGCGGTATTGTCATCTACCATGGATAGGGCGGTAGTGACATCTACCTGTGGTAAGAGATCTGCCCGAGCAATGCCGATATCCTTATCTGCAATGTGCACATCTAGTGCTGCCACTTGTCGATCCAGGTTAGTTTGCAGTGCCTCAGCAATCACGCCTTGCAGACTCAGTTCACGCTCAGTATTTTCATCGAGCAAATGTAAAAGCGTAGCATTCGCAATGATTTCAAAATTGGGATATACCTTTATCTGACGAGCCGTAGCCATATTAATGAGGAGGTTCTCATCATAAGTGGTTATCTCTACCGAGATCTCTTCTGGCCTGGTGCCTTCCAAAATCTTCATGATATTCAAAGCAATCCTCCTAGGAATCAAATTAAGGTGCTTCTCTTGCTCATATCCCATTAGTGCTCCTGCCTCTACAAATTGATCTCCCAATAGAGCGGCCGAAGGAATGTTTTTAGCATTAAACATTGAAAAAAGCTCATTCATCTTTGTGCTATCCTCTAGCAGCACAGGCAATGCATAAATAGCATCGGTTCCAGTCTTTAGTTCAGATGAGCCAGAAAGCAAAGCCCTGGCAAAATAGACGTTGATTTCCACGGAATCTGTCCCGAGATTCTTCCTCACCACCTCCTTCAATAACAAGTCTTCTTGGAAGGCGAGATTATCATCAATGACCAAGGCTAATTCTTTGAAAGACTTTATTTGGTAGAGTGTCTGTAAGTCACGGGCTACATTAAACGGCGACTCCACATAGGTGAGATTTGCGATAGTAGATGTGCCCACACTGGATTTGACTAATCCACTCAAACCTGCATCAGCTAGTATGCCAACAATTGTTGGCTTTGGAAAATTGATCCGGCGGGTCAGTGCGGATCCACTCAGCAAACCCAAACCTACTACGATATCATTATCCGCATAGGCAGCCTGGATATTTTCTTCAATCTTCTCAGATTGGTAAGCGCCATAATAATCTGTAAACTCGATTTCTCGGCGATGTTGAAGTAGTTGCAGAATCTCGGTTTTAGTGAGTTGTCCGAAATCGCCTAGCGCCCCTACCTCCGTTGCGAAGTCATGTAATAATGCAATCTTCACAGGAGCTTGCCCCGACAGCCCAAAACTGGATAGTAGGAACAAGTATAGCAGGATTCGTTTCATTAGTGGCAGTTTTATAAACGAAAAAAAATTCGTTTCCAGAGTAAAAAATTTTAATTTTATTGTTTAATTCCGTCCCAAAGCAGTTCAAAAGCTTGGTCAATTGTCGCTTCATCCATGACCATCACTTCGTTCTGATGGAACTCTACAAGCTTTTCCATAAAGCCCCCTCCAAGCGCTAGAATCAAATCAATGGGAACTTTATCTTTTACTATCATTTTCCTTCTCCCCTCTCGAATTAACTCAAGCATCCCACGGCTATTTTCTATGATCATTTTATGATATTCAGGTTTGAAATATGGCGATTTCACGAAGCTGGAGAAGTATTCAAATTCAATCGACTTCTTCAATTTAAGTCCCATAAACCGGTGAAATTGCTGGCGGAACTGTAGTTTAAAGGGCAAACTTGCATCCCTTTCACTTTCCAATCGATCGAAGATGGCCTTGACCACATCCCAAAAAACGGAATCGATTAGTTCTTCTTTATTCTTGAAGTAGGTATAAATCATTGAAGGGGAAAGCCCAGCCTCTCTAGCTACCTTGCTAATCTTAAGTCCAGCTAAGCCCTCCTGGGACACTATTTCCAGTGTTACTTGTTTAATTCGTTCTTCTTTTGCCTTGTCCTTTACTTTCATGAAGCAAAGGTATGGGCTTTTTGAATTAAAAGCGAATTTTTATTCGTTAATGGGTGATATTTTTATTTATTCCATATGATACCTCCTGTAAATGATCTTTATGAGAGTATCTCATTTTCATTCCCTGGGTCGGTAAAAGTGGTATGGCCAAGCAGTACTGATGAATGGTCAATGTTATTAAGAGATGGTATGGAACTACTGTAGATCTGTAGTAGCCTTAGGGTTGATCCCGTTCTCTAAGGCAACTACCAAACTATAAACGAGGCGGACAATAGAAATATACTGAACTTATTTTAGCTTAGGCCCCATATTTTTAGATTATCTTGATATTCAGACAAAAACCACAGAGAATTAACATGATGAACCGTATTCTACTTTTTGCTCTACTACTGCTGACTAGCTGCTCTAATGCTGCTCTGGAGGAGGAACTCGCCACCAGCCAGGAAAAAATTGCAGCCTTAGAATCCGAATTAACCAGCCTAAAGGCGAAGGAAGATATAGATGCCCCATTGGTGCATATTGTCCTATTCAATTTAAAGGAAGATGCAGATCAGGCGGCATTAATCGCAGAGATTAAGAAGTTGGAAGCAATCGAGGAGGTTCAAGACCTGGAAGTCGGGCCTTTCGAAAATCTAGGAGATGATCGGGCGCTGTCAGATTATGAACTGATCATGCAGATGAGCTTTGTCAATAATGAAGCTTACCAAGCCTATCAAGGACATCCAGTGCATCTAGCCCTTAAGGAGGCCGCTAAGGCTTATATGGGAGGTCCTCCAGCTACCTACGATTTCATGAAAGAATAACCTAAAGAAGAGGCTTTAGCAGGAAGCAGCAAATGCTGCTGTTTCCTTGGCCAATTTTTCCAGTACCTCCTCAGGACTAATCCCAGATCGCTTAAGGGTCTTAAAAGAATGATCCCCACCTTCCATCTTGACCAGCGTTGCTGTTTCTAGGTCTGAACAAACCTCTTCAATCAAATCATAGCGGGCGAGGGTATCTCGAGTACCCTGCAAAAACAGCTGTGGTAGTTTGATATCCTTAAGGTGCGCCGCCCGATCCGTACTGGGTTTACCGGCAGGGTGAAGTGGAAAGCCGAAATAAATCACGCCCTTGATCGGCCCTAACTCATCTGCCGCCGCTACCTGGGAAGTCATCCGCCCCCCAAAAGACTTCCCGCCTGCTACAAGCTTAAGCCCTTTTGCATGCGCCTCAGCCACTGCAATGGCCGCCTTGATGGCTGGATGTGCCTTCTTTGGCCGATCTGGAGCCCCTTTACCTTTCTCCATATAAGGAAAGTTGAAACGCAAGGTAGCAATGCCATGAGTAGCAAGAGTCTGTGCCAAAGCTTGCATGAAATGATGTTCCATTCCCGCTCCAGCCCCGTGACTCAAGACAAGTAGAGCAGTAGCATCAACGGGTTTGATCAAAAGACCTGATACAGTTCCGATCTCTGCTGAGATATCAATTTTCACTTTGGTAGGCGTCAGCATCTGAATTAGTTTTGGAATAGGATAGAATAGAATAACAAGCTCCTGTAGCTAAGTACAATCTTAAAAATTATGCAGGGTAGT
>CAJXPD010000016.1 GCA_913057785.1 uncultured Lewinella sp.
TAAGCATATCCCGTAGGGATAAAATATACCTAGGCACATTTTTAGGAATGAACCTTTGCGTCAGTAACCATAATATATTTTCCTTGTAGATAACAGTCCAATTTAGGTCCAACAAACGATCCATACCATACCCGAAGGCATTGAAAAATCCATCCCTTGGCTCGCCTAGGTATATGTTGCCCCCAGTGGGGCAAGGCGTGCCTAAGCATATCCCGTAGGGATAAAATATACCTAGCCATGTCGAAAGGAATGAATATTTGTGCCGTCAGGTCTACAGTTTATACACAAGTATGGTCGGCAAAATAAAATTTCGAAATTGAAGGTAACATTCCTGGATAAAAATCAGGAACGCATATTAACATGACAAAATTTCCTTCTCGTGTAATCATTGTTTTTTAGTTAAAATAGAGATGTGTATAAACCGTAGGCCGTCAGGTACAACCTATACATCCAAAGTAATACGACGGTGGCGGGCGACCATCCCGAAAAGGGTTTGAAATCTCTCCCTATACGACAGTTTCTATTCTTGAAGCTTATTACCTTGCAACCTTTCTAAGCAAATCCACCTACTATCATGACCTTCAGTACACAAACGAATAGGGCCATCGGCATTTTCCTTTTACGGACTCTATTAGGCCTAATCTTTTTGATGCAGGGATTTGGCAAGGTCTTCACTTGGGGGATCTCCAATGTTTATCAGAACGTTTTTGCCAGCTATGAAGAGACCTGGATTCCCAATTTCTTATTGCAGTTTACCGCCTACTTCACTTCTTATATGGAACTGGTCGGTGGTCTCTTGTTGGTCTTAGGCTTATTCCGGCACTGGGCATATCTTGGCTTAGGAGCAGTGCTGCTACTGGTGACTTATGGTCATGGCCTCTCCTCCCCTATTTGGGACTTGCAGCATGTATTTGTCAGGGCGGTATTTCTAATTGGGCTGCTCCTTGTTCCCAAGGACTGGGATCAACTTCATTTGGATAGATTTGTTGTAAAGACACAGCGAGAAAATCCTTAGCCTTTTTATCCATTCAAAAAACAGTAAGCAAGGCATGGTCAAGAAATTCTATAAACCTGGCAACAGTCACTTCATTATCAGCAACATAGAAGATTTTAAAGCACATGAAGTAGATGGGACCTTTCGTATCCTCTGGGTAAATAGTGGGAAGCTAGAAATGCTATTGGATTATGAGAAGGTGACCATCTTGGAGCATCAAATGATATGTTTGGTCCCTAATCAACACATTGAAATCCTCTCGCCTGCAGAAGGCTATATCTTCCAGTACAATAGAGATTTTTACTGTTTAATTGACCACGATCATGAGATCAGTTGTGTAGGGCTGTTATACTATGGCTCTTCTCTAACGCCTATCATCAACTTGGATGCAAAACACCAGCGCAAGATTGAATTGCTTTGGGAGGTGTTCTTAGATGAGTTTGACACCAAGGACAACATCCAGGAAGAGATGCTTCGCATGCTCTTAAAGCGCTTGATTATCATTTGCACTCGCCTATATAAAGAGCAGTCAGAGACCCAATACAAAAAAGAAGAGTTAGACGTAATCCGGCAGTTCCATGTCATGGTAGAGAAAAACTACAAGGACAAGCAAAAGGTGAGCGATTATGCTGAAATGCTCAATAAATCGCCCAAAACCCTCTCCAATCTCTTTTCTAAGAACAATGAAAAGTCTCCTTTACGGCAGATTCACGAGCGGATTGCGCTGGAGGCGAAGCGAATGCTATACTTCACGGACAAATCCATTAAGGAAATTGGTTGGGAATTGAGCTTTGAGGAAGAAGCTCACTTTAGTCGCTTTTTCAAACGGCTTACCGGCCAATCTGCAACAAAATATCGGAATAAGGGAAAAATTGATAATTCTTCGGGAAAAGTTGCCTAACCTTCCCCCTCGTTTTGCCTACATCTTTGTGATGTCAATTAATTAATTCAATTACTAAATAAAATCATAAAGAAATGGCAACCTTCAATGTTCCAACCCGAGAGCAAGTATCTGCGAACAATCAAGCAATTTTTGATAACCTAGAGAAGGCGGTTGGATTCGTTCCTAATTTGTATGCCACTTATGCGCATTCTGAAAATGCCCTGGCGAACTACCTCAACCTATCCAATGCCAAAACCTCCTTATCCAACAAAGAGAAAGAAGTTGTAAACTTGATCGTAAGTGAAGTAAACGATTGTCAATATTGCAAAGCTGCACACACAGCTATCGCAAAAATGAATGGCTTCAACGACGATCAAATTCTAGAATTGAGAAGCGGAAGTGCCTCTTTCAACGCAAAATATGACGCCCTAGTAAGACTAGCGCAAAACATCACTGAAAACAGAGGAGCCGCTGACCAAGACTTCGTAGATCGCTTCCTAGACGCAGGATATACCAAAGAAAATTTGATTGATACCATCGTATTGATTGGAGACAAAACCATTAGCAACTACCTACATAAGGTGACGCAAGTGCCGGTTGACTTCCCAGTCGCCCCAGAACTAGCTACAGTTTAGTGTAATCCATATTCGAATTGGGATGAAGTATTCAACTTCATCCCTTTTTTACTTGAGAGTATATCAGCAAAGGAATTAATTTAGTCAGCATTACTAAGTACACTTATTATGCAAAGCACAGATCTAAAAACCGCATTAGACGCTCGGAAAGCAGGCTGGGCCGAAAAGGCCTCAGACGAAATTAAGCGTATCTACACAGAGGGGATAGATGATGTTGAAAACAGTGGTATTTTGGCTTCGGCTAAACAAACAGGAGATACTGCCCCCGGCTTTTCCTTACAAAATGCAACAGGCAAGGCAGTAAGTCTTTCTGAATATCTTGAGAAAGGGCCAGTGGTGCTGACCTGGTACCGAGGAGGCTGGTGCCCTTATTGTAACATCACCTTGAGACACCTACAGCAGGCATTGCCAGACATCCAAGCTGCTGGTGCGCAATTGCTCGCACTCACCCCCGAATTGCCCGATAAATCCCTAACAACGCAGGAGAAAAACGAATTGAGTTTTGAGGTATTGACAGATAAGAATTTGTCAGTTGCCAAGGAGTATGGCATTGTCTTCAAACTGATTGATGAGGTGGGTGAAGTGTATCGCAAGAATTTTTCCCTCTTGGAATATAATGGTAACGATTCGGATGAACTACCCTTGGCGGCGACCTATGTCATCCAGCCAGATGGTAAAATCACTTATGCATTTTTGGATGCAGAATACCGCAACCGAGCGGAACCAGCAGATATCCTGGCCGCTCTGTGATCAGATACCTAGAAATCTAACCATCCTTTAGATATAAAACAACCCGCATCTAGCTTTCGCTCGGATGCGGGTTGTCTTTTTTAGGCAAATACTAATTCGGGCTAGGACTGCCCAACGGAACTGGTGCTTTTTTCTTTAGTCTTGTTGGCCGCAAAATCTTCCGGTCGCAATTGCAATTTCTTTGCCAATACTTTATCCAGGAATCGGATTGGCAAAATATTGGGCAAGAACCAGGTATTGAACCAGTCTTTATTGATAGCAAACCTGTGCTTTGGCTTGGCTTTTTCCAAAGTATCGTGCAACACTTTCGCCACTTCACGTTCTGTTAGCCCCTTAGGGATCGTATTCTTGAGAGCATTCTCCAGGCGAGCAGTGATGGAATGGTAATAGTCCGTATCCTTATATCGTTCTGCGTAAATAGACACTTTCGATACCATATCGTTCTTTACCGGGCCTACATAAATATCAATCACATCGATTTCATACAACATTAGCTCTCTCCGCAAAGTATCACAAAGGCTGTGCATTGCACTCTTTGTAGCAGCATACAATGAGGAATAAGGCAAAGGTATCGCGGCAGAGGTCGAACTAACGTGGATGACCCTCCCTGGTTTTTGGCTATCTGTCTGACGCATTAAGGGAACAAAGGCCTGAATCACACTCAAGGCACCAAAGACATTCACCTCAAACTGGTTGCGCATATCATCGCGACTCAAATGTAGGATGGGGCCGGGAATATGTATCCCTGCATTAGCAATCAAGCCTGCTATGTTCTCACCAGGCTCTAATTTCGCCTTAGCAACTTCTACTGCTTTTGCAATCGCAGGCTCGTCTACGACGTCAAATAAGAGCGGTGTGATACTATCTCCTAATTCGGTCTTAAGTCTTTGTGCATCCGCCTCTTTTCGCACACTTCCAAAGACATGAAAACCTTTCTCTATAAAGTATTTAGCTGATGTGTACCCAATTCCCGACGAAACCCCTGTTATCAATATATGTTTCATGTATGTAATTTATTTGGAACGAAGAAAAGAAGGCAATAAGCGCATCTGCTTGCCCAAGATTCGATCAATCATGCGCTGCGGGAGCATGGTCGGCAGTCGGTAACCTTTGAAGTAAAGATCCGGCTTAACGTAGCGGTATTTCGGGTTCTTCACTGTCAAGGCCGTATGGATAGCCCCTGAGATCACTTCAGGTTCCAAGCCAAACTCTCGCATCTCCATAGCAGTTTCCATTCGTCGCTGCATAGGCTCTTCAAAGTCAGATCCAGCATATTGGGATTCTACCTTATTTAGCTTTTCAATGATACCTGTCTTTACCCGCCCAGGAACCACCTCGATCACATCTACCCCGTAAGGATAGAATTCTCTCCGCAAAGTGTGATTCATACTCATCAAGGCGCGCTTGGAGGCAGAGTACGGTCCTAGGAAAGGCATGGCTATTTCCCCTGATAGTGAAGTCACATTTACGATTCGGCCTGGTTTCTGGCCTTCTCCGCCCCGCAAAAGCGGGAAATAGGCCTGGCACAGATTCAAAGGTCCAAAGGTATTGACTTCAAATTGATAGAACATATCCTCCTTAGACACGTGAGCGATCGGCCCAGAAACTACGGCAGCCGCATTATTGACTAAGCCAAACAAAGGCTGGCCATCCAGATGCTGTTCTACTTCCTTGACACTAGTACGAATTCCCTCTTCGTCAATTAGGTCAAATACCAAGGGGCTGAACTGCTGAGGATAAGCTTTGCGCAATTCTGCGGCATCCTTTTCGGTCCGGACACAACCAAATACATAAAAACCTCGATCGATCAGATACTTTACGGTCGCATATCCAATTCCGCTTGAAGTACCTGTGATTACTATATGTCTCATTCTTCTAAATTACTTGCTTGTTGATGATACTTAAAACAGACGCTTAAACTTCCAATCCCAAGACGGATATCAATTCATCCGCATATTTTCGATCATTGGCCAGGCGGGGCATCTTATTTTGTCCGCCTAATTTACCTTTGGATTTCATATAATTTCTAAAGCCATCCTTAGGTACAGATCGTATCACTAAAGGCTGTAACATGGCCCCTTCAATCAGATCTTTGTAGTAGATATTTTTGTCGCATAAGATGTCATCTACTTTTTTGGAAAAGGCTTTCATATCATTGGGAGATTCCGCAAATTCTACGAACCATTCGTGATAGGGTAATTCCCCCGCCGCCGGATTAACCTGTGGTGCCACGGTGAATTCAATAATCCCAACTTTTTCTTTAGCAGCCACCTCCTGAATGGCCTCCTCCACTTCTTCGCCAATCACATGCTCTCCAAAAGCTGAGATAAAGTGCTTTGTTCTGCCGGTAACCACCACTCGGTAAGGGTTGGTTGAAACAAATCGTACCGTATCGCCGATAATGTATCCCCATAGTCCTGAATTGGAATTCAGAATAATGGCATAATTAGGCCCAACTTGCACGTCTTTTAGTTGCAAGCGAGTAGGGTTCTCATTGTGAATTTCCTCGGCCGGAACAAATTCATAGAAGATTCCTCCATCGACATTCAGCAACATCCCTTCTACCCCTTGTTCATCCTGGAAAGCAATAAATCCTTCAGAGGCATTGTAGGTTTCGATATAGGCGATATCGCGTCCAATCGCTTGGCGAAACTGATCCTTGTAGGGAACAAAATTCACACCACCATATACATAGACTTGGAAGTTCGGGAATATCTCTCCTACCGTCTTCTTACCCGTCTTCTGGATCAATTGCTCAAAGTACATCAACACCCAGGGTGGGATACCGCCAATCACGGTCATATCCTTCTGTAGTGTTTCTTCGCATATCTTGTCCACCTTAGTCTCCCAGTCTTCTATGGTGTTCGTTTCGTAGGTGGGCGTTAGGTTTTTACGGAAGTACGACGGAATGTGATGATAAGTAATCCCTGACATACGTCCGGCCTGTACCTTCTTCACCTGCTGAAGCTCTGGGCTACCTTGGATAAAGATTAAGCCACCATCGACCCAGCTCGCATTCCCCGTCTCATGTATATACATAGCTAGTGCTATTCTTCCGGCGTTGATGAAGGTTGGCATCCCTTCTTCAGACACTGGGATATATTTGATACCAGAGGTAGTACCCGAAGTTTTAGCCATATACTTGGGCGTCCCTTTCCATAGCACATTTTCCTCTCCATCCAATATCCGTTCAACATAGGGTCGGAATGCCTCATAGTCACGCAATGGGATGGCCTTTTTAAAGCCCTCGTAATCGGTTACCTTGTCCAATCCATGGTCTCGTCCGTAAGCCGTTTCTTTACCAACGGCAAGGTTATGTTCAAAGACCTGCTGCTGGTATTCCGAGGGGCTATTTTTCCACCTCTGAACCCGTTTGGCATAATATTTAGCAACTCGCTTGGCAATGAATGATTTGATACTCATGTCTTAGATAGTTCCTTGATCTGTTCTTGAAATACAACTGCTCGCATCAGTCCAAATAGTCCTTCTGCATGACAGCTCCAAATTCGCTCCTTTACAGAAAGTGAATCGCGCTTTAGATCATTTGTCTTTGGGAAAAGAATTGAGTTTCTGCTACTCTTTTCGGCTGCAAGGTAGCACTTTATCGGAAATTTGACCCGACCGGCGAAATTGTACTACCTGATACGGGTTTGCAGTGTTTAGCCTTGGAAGTAGGTTAGGGATTGATGGGCATTAAAAAAACAAAATCTTCCAGCTTAGGTAAGCTGGAAGATTTTTGGTCTGGCCTGTGCTACTAGGCAAAAGTCAGATTGGTTGGGTTGTCTTTCAGTCCCAACTCTCTCAGGAAGAGTAGGTGATCTCGCATCACCGTGTTAAAGGACTTATTGACATACCTAATATTGTATTCTGCTGCTGTTTCCTTTACGATCTTTGTTAAATCGTAATAGTGTATATGGTTTACACCTGGAAACATATGATGAACCACGTGTGTATTAATACCGCCAAAAAACCAGTGGATCAGTTTATTCTCAGCTGAATAATCAACGGTAGTTAAAATCTGATGTGTCATGAAATCCATCTCGACTACACCATCGTCATTTGGAAGGGCGTAGTCACTATCATAAGTTACGTGCACTGGGAAAGAAACAATGGCAGTAAAGATTCCTGCAACGAACATCATGGCGAGAGTGGCTAGAAGGATCAATCCCCAAGACAAACCAGTAACCATTACTGGGACCACAATCATCATAAAAACAAACCAGACCTTGCTCAATAGGATAATCACCACTTCCTTGGTAGGATGTTTGTCGATAATCATATTACCAAACTTCTTTTCTTTCAGCAATTTGAAGTCTCTAACGAGCAAGATATATGGCCCTAGGAGACTGTAAATAGCCATGGCATACAAATGCTGATACCGGTGAATTGGCGTACGTGGTGACATCGGATTCAATCGCAATAGACTCGTTTGGTCTAAGTCTCCATCACTTCCTGGAATATTGGTAAAAGCATGGTGAGAAACGTTATGCTTCAAACGCCAGAAGTAACTACTAATACCGAAGAAGTTCCAAATGTATCCCATGAAGTAATTAACCTTCTGATTGGAGGATACCGCATTGTGCACAGAATCGTGACCGATAGCGAATAGAATCGAAACGATCAAGACTCCCATCCCAAGATAAGCTCCCATCACCGTGGCATAAGATTCTGGAAACATCAATACCAATGCGTACAAACCAAAGAACATTGCTAGTAGAGAAAAAATCTTGAACCAGTATAGAGGAGTAGCCTTTCGATTTTGCTTATTTTCTTTGAAGTAGTTGCTTACTCTCTTGCCGAGCGCAATATAGAATTCGCTAGGCTTATCATTTTGAAATGTGACATTCATAATAAACTCAGGATTGTACATTATTTAAACAGAAAAGAACGAACGTTTTCAAGTTTAGCACTGATACGGCTTGGTCTATCCTTGCTATTAAAGTTGTGACGCATACGGTACAACCAAACACTAAAGGCCAAGAATACACCTGCCACTAAGCTTCCTATCGGATCCCCCACTTCTATTCCCATCAATACAAAGGGAACGCCAAGCGCCATAAATGCCAAGCGAACATGCTCCACCTGGTACGCCCATTTCTTCTTTTCAAGTAATACCGGAACCGTTAAGGTAGCCATCGTGATCAGAACGGTGTACATTAGAACTTCCGGCAACGGCATGAATTCGGTATAGAATGACATCAATGAATCATATCCATCTGTCACCTTCCCTTTTTTAATCAACATTGCACTCAACAAGCCCATTCCCAAAGCAACTTGTACAAATACATAGATTGACAAGTCTAAAGGCGCCTTGGGATCGTATAGTGCTCGATCCAGACCATTGTTCTTGTCCTGAGAAGGGGGCATCATACCTTGTGGTGTCCAACCTGGTCGCTTGACAAACAGCTTCACTTTATTCCCAAATCCTTCGATCTTCTTGGCTTGCTTGAACAAATCAACCCAGTAGTGAAAATAAGCCCAATAGACATTATTACTTGGCAAACCTGTCGTGATTCCGTACTTCACTTCATCTTCCTCTCGCTGATAAGTGCCGAAGATCATATCCCACCAGATGAAAATACCACCGTAGTTTTTGTCCAAATACTTGTCATTTCTTCCGTGGTGTACACGATGCAAGGAAGGTGTCACAAAGATGTATTCCAATGGACCCAATTTGCCAATCAACTGTGTATGCAGAAAGAACTGGTGTGTTCCACCTACGATGAATACCGTCCAAGCAAATTCAGGAACGAAACCGACAATCGGTAAAACGCTAAGGAAGAAAGTTCGAGCAATAGCCTGGAATCCCGACTGGCGAGACCCAACGGTGAGGTTGTAGTTCTCACTTTGGTGATGTACAATGTGTACTGCCCAAAGGAAGTTCGCTTCGTGCCCAGTCCGGTGATACCAGTAGTATAAGAAATCGTATAGCACCAGACAACACACCCACATCAGTGGTGTACGTGGCAACTCAGTGATAGCAAAATTATCAAATATCCATTTGAAAACGAATAGCATGATAATCGCATAGAAAAAGTCGAAAAGTCGTTCTGCCATTCCCGCCGTCATGTTGGTCATAGCATCGCTGAAGTGATAGATTTCCTTACCCATCATCTTTCCCAACATGTACTCAACTCCCACAACGATAAAGAAGATAGGTGCAATTAGTCCTAAGAATGTTAGCATTGTCTACAAATTTTTCAAGGCCGAGATGCGCCTTGTTGAGGCTTAATACTGAAAGCCTCTGTCCTTAAAAGTGATACAAAGCACACCCTACTTGAACACCAGATCCTACACCAATGATCAGGGCAATATCCCCTGGTTTTCCTTGGCCATCCTCCTTCATCTGCTGCATTCCGTAAGCAATAGAAGAAGTGAATAGATCCTTTCTGTCTTTGGTTACATCAACAAAAAGGTCCTTGGAAAGTCCCATGGCTTGGCTCAGCCTAAGGATAAAGCTTTCTGATATTTGCTGAGGAATAATCTTTGTAATTTTACCGTCATTTAGCAGCTGCTTGATATTTTCGTGCTTATCAAGCGTTTTCAGGATGCAGTCGATGAAAACATCTTCTGCCTTCTCTTCCAATTCCGGCTGTAGCACGGTAGTTCCGGTTCCTTCTAGCCATGTACTTGACACTACCCATTGATCAATCGCATCTGTGTATTTCTCAAAGACAATGTCGCTAAAGCCTTGCTCACCCTCTTTCGCTTTTCTCAAAATTACTCCTGAAGCAGTCTCCTCAATTCCCAATAATGTATCGGGAAGGGTCTCCTTGTTATTCTCAATTTCCGCTGTTAGGATCAACGCATTTTGCACTTTACCACTATTGATGGCACTACAACCCGCATCAATGGAGTTAAGGAAACCAAGTGCTCCATTCATCACATCTAAAGCGAAGGAATTGGTGGAGTTTCTGTAGTTGTCCGAACGCATCTTAATGTTACCTGCAATCAAAGCTGCAATTGCTGGCTCACAGATAAATTCGTCTCTATACACACCTGAGAAGATCAACAAATCCACATCCTCTCCGCTAAGATTAGATTGCTTCATGCACTGATCCGCTACATAATCAGTAAGATCAAAGGTACCTTTACGGATATCAACACCTGCAGGAATGGTACCGATAGAATCGATGACTACTCGCTTCGGGCTGCGACCATCTGCATGCTGTCCATTGCCGTTCAAACCAGCTTTGGCTTCGTGACCATTGCCATTAAGCATTCGCTTGGGAAGGTCATCAAAGGTATACAAGGAAGCTCCAAGCGTCACCCCAGAGGCATTTACACTGAATAGTATATTCTGTCCTGGCTGAAAGGTTCCTTTGCGGATATTATCCATAATGGCGATAATATGGGAAGTAGAAGACGTATTCCCTCTTTCTGCTAGGTTATTGATCGTGTTCTCACTGGAGAACTTTTGCTTCTCCATCAATCGGTTCACCTCCCGGTATCCAGCTTGGATACTCAACTTCGAAGTTTGGTGCGTCAAAAGCATATCAACTTCTTTGTCTGGATTCTCCTTCATCATGCGAACCAACTGTTTGGATCCCTCTTTAACAGCTACATCAGCCAGACGAGCTGACTCCGTCAACATGATAGCTCCACCGTGATCAAAGTCAGTTGACTTCGCAATACACAAGCTACTGTGATCACCCAGGGTAAGCATCTCCATGGCGTGGAATCCGACATCGTCTCGGTCAGAGCGCTCTAAAATCAAGGCTACTCCAGAATCACCTAGTGTCAGACATGCCATCCTAGGATCCTTGAAATCCACAATCTCTTTCTGTGCGGTCTTCGTCAAGTGTGTGATATACTCACCACTCACGACCATTACTCTTTCAGCAGAGCCGGACTTTAAGTAGGCATCGGCTAAGTAGATTCCTGTGAACACGCCAGCACATGCGTTGGAAATATCAAACACAACAGCGTCATCAAAACCAAACTCTTTGTGCAGTTTAATTGCCGAGGAAGGTTCAAAAGAGTATTTGCGTGGCGCATCATAGTGCGAGATGTTGCAACAGATAACCGTATCGATATCCTTTGCTGTATATTTAGAACGATCCAGACAAGCTTGGATGGCTTTCCTAGCTAAATCAAGTGCAAATTCTTCCACACCAGCCATTCTTCGCTCCTTGAT
This sequence comes from uncultured Lewinella sp., assembly GCA_913057785.1. GTDB lineage: Bacteria > Bacteroidota > Bacteroidia > Chitinophagales > Saprospiraceae > DT-111. The sequence continues at coordinate 11,400 of CAJXPD010000016.1, forward strand.
ACCGGTGATACGCTCTAAAGGAAACCTAGGTTCATTTACACATCCCTCTAGTACTTCTTTAGAAGATACTACTGTAGGTGGCAAATAGTCTCCTATGCTTTCGATGATGGTATTGCCGTTTTTCATATCTGAAATAAGTTGATATTGCTGTCATTACAACCGGCTCATTAAGCCTAGAAACCGGGGTGATAGTCGCAATAATTAAGTAATACAATCTTATGGCCATTAACGAAACAGCCCACAAAAGTCTATAATTAAATCTAGTTTTGAAAACATTCTGCGAATTATCGCTTCTTCCTTTCAGGAAGAAAAATTCACAAATAAGCGGTCTTTTCCACATCTTGCACCCTTGCAAGTAATGGATTAAAGGCGTGTTTTACCAAAATATGAGGCTATAAACAAGAAGAGTGTATCCAATTGATTTGGATAGGCAGCTTACAACACTGCTCTAGTCCCCTTTCGGGATCACAGAGATTGAGCAATAAGTTAATGGGAATTATGCTGACGCCAATGAGGTTTGGGAAACCAAACCCTAATTGGATTCAGTAGATGCTGGCCAAACCTGTTTGCGCCATGTAAATGTTAGTTTTCCAGGCTATTAAATGTATTATCCTTCCTGGCGATTGTCGATTTGGGGTGAAATCTTTTCCTACACCTTTTATCCGTATGACGGACATAGAAACGGACTCTCCAGAGTACGTCTTATGCGATAACCGACCGCAATATTTCCAAGCCTTCAAAGAACTCGCCGAAAATCAAATTCTACTATAGCTGAGCAGCTATTTGTTTTTATTTATTTACGAGCGAATTTTTTTTCTGAAAAAACAAACAACAGAGAAACTTGGCCAAAAGATCGGAATTTTCATTGATTATACAGCAGAAAAATTCCAAAAAGATTGTTGCAGCAAGCATTTTTCAGTTCAAAATGGAATGGCCTAATTCTTTAAAAAATTTATTTAGTTCGGTAAATCTGTGAGTTAAAAAAAGAAATGCTAAGAGCTGGGCCATTTTACCTTAAAATCCTCCAGCGAAAGGCGATTCGCCCAATTTTTATTGAAACCCTTATTTCTACTAGATTTTAGGTCAATTTATGCTGCTATCTACCGCATTTTTTTTCAGAAAAAGGCTGAAATACGCCTTGCCTTGCCGATTTTTGACCAGGATTTTCTGTATTTTGGCAAAGGACTCGGGGTCCTTGAAGATGCTGAATCTGACAATGGAAGGCCCGTTATGCGATAGATGAGAGGAGTCTCAGTAAGCGTATCAACATTTATTCATCACAAATAGACTATTATGGGATTTCTTTATTGGTTAGTTATCGGATTAGGTGCTGGCTCGATCGCCAAAGCCTTGACACCTCAAGATGAAAAAGGCGGATGGATCTCTTCCCTTATTGTAGGGGTCATAGGTGCATATGTTGGTGGTTTCCTCGCCGGCATAACCGGGATTCGATATATTCTTGGTTCGGGCTTGCTCGGCAGCCTTATTGTCGCCACAGCGGGTGCCTTCCTAGTGCTTTACATCTACCACAAATACCTGAAAGATAAACTAAACGTAAATCTGTAGGTCTAATACACCATTCTCCTAATCAACTGAAAGAAGAAGGTTCTAGGCCTAGTTTCTCTCCAACCTGAATTTTCTTCTTTCTTTAGCTTCAATTATCAATCTAAAACGAATTCCAATGTTATCAAGAATGTTCGCTACGGCAGGGTTCTGCCTACTTGCCGTTCTTTTCCTACCTTCCCAGGCAGTTCAGGCTCAATCTGCAGACCAACTCCAAGGAGCCTGGAAACTGATGACACCCGAAGGTTCAACGCATCTGTTGGTCCTAAGTGGTGACTATTTCTCGTGGACGCAATACAGTAGTAAAGATGGGGCCTTTATCAGTACGGAAGGGGGAACATGGACCAAGACCGGAAAGAATTTCGCCATAAGCTATGAGTTCAATACGGCTGACAAGGAGAAAGTCGGGACATCCAAAGACTTGAAGCTCGTCCATCAACCGAAAAAGCAGACTATTAAGCTCAAAGGCAGTGGAGCACCAAAAGGCAAATGGACCGACATCGATCAAGGTAAAACAACTCCACTCACGGGCGCTTGGCTCATTTCAGGTCGTAAGAGAAACGGAGAACTAGGAACGATCAATACCGACCGTCCTAGAAAAACGATGAAGATCCTCAGCGGGACTCAATTTCAGTGGATCGCCTATAATACGGAGACCAAACAGTTCTTTGGAACAGGTGGTGGTTCCTACACTGCTGAAGGTGGCAAATACGTCGAGAATATTGGCTTCTTCTCCCGGGACAATTCTAGAGTCGGAGCTTCTCTATCCTTCGATTTTGAAGTAGAGAAAGGAGATTGGATACATTCCGGGAAGAGTTCCAAAGGCGCGCCGCTTTACGAAATTTGGAGTAAGCGGAAATAAATTACGCTGTAGTATAAGACTAAAAATCAGTTCTTAGATGGACAATGCCATCCCGCAACGGGTTTTTGATTCCATGCAGCTGTACCCTCCTTTTTCTTTAATGGTGAGTACTGATCTAATGCACATCGCCGAAAAGATCAGCATTCGCTTCGTGGCCAAAGATCAATGGGTATTTCGAGCGAAAGATCCGGTACAAAAACAGATATACTTCGTACAGGAGGGTGCTATTCATTTGTTGAAAAAGGATCAGAGCACAGAACAACTAGTAGAAGCCTGCGATCAAGGTGAGATTTTCGGACTGGGGCCCCTCCTTGAATTAACACACTATCGACTGAGTGCTAAAGCAGCAGAGGATAGTCTTATCTATACTATCCCTCAACATATTCTCCTTCCTATCATAGAAAAGCAGTCGAAGATCTCTTGGTACTTTGCGCAGAGTTTTGCTGCTGGTAAATATGCTACACCAGATATCCAAGGGCCTCCTACCCTATTCTGGCAGGAACAGCGGAGGCAACAGCAAGCCTTCGAATTAGTGGAAATCCAATCGATTGACCATAGCAGAGCGCCCGTCTGCTGTGCCCCTGGAACAAGTATTCAAGCTGCCGCACAAATCATGCGGGACAAAAGTGTAGGCTCCATCATCATCACAAATGACGATAAGCATGCCGTGGGCATTATTACAGACAGGGATTTACGCAATAAGGTAGTGAGTGGCTCGCATCCCCTATCCGCCTCCGTCGATCTCATCATGTCGAAACCCGTGATCACAGCAAAACCAGAAGTGACCATTGCTGAGGTACAAATACTCATGATGAAAAACCGGATACATCATTTGGTGCTAACCCCAACTGGGAAGCCCAATTCTCCGGTGGTAGGGGTGATTTCCGAGCACGACCTCCTAGTCATACAAGGCAACAATCCCGCTGTTCTGATTCGCGAAATCAGTCGAAGTCAAGATGGAGAGGAGTTGAAAAGAATCCGGGAGAAAGCAGAAGGCCTACTTAAGAGGTATCTCTATCAAGAGGTTGCCATCGGCTTCATCAGTTCCATCATGACACAGATCAATGATGCCATCATTGAACAAGCGATCTGCCTGGCTCAGCAAGAGATGCTTAATGAGGGTGAGGAATCTCCTGGGGTCAAGTGGTGTTGGATGGCCCTGGGTTCGGAAGGACGCGAAGAGCAATTACTGAGGACAGATCAGGACAATGCTTTAGTATTTGAAGATGTGGCTCCGGAACAAATGGAAGAAGTAAAAGCTTATTTTCTACTTCTGGCTAAAAAGGTAACTCAATTACTTAATCAGTGTGGCTTTGAATATTGCCCAGGAGATATGATGGCCAGTAATCCTCAGTGGTGCCTACCGTTGGATGCTTGGAAAAAACAATTCTCTGGCTGGATATTTGCCCCAAGCCAACAGCATGTTTTGTATTCTAACATCTTTTTCGATTTTCGTCCGATCTACGGAGACTTTGAGCTGGCAGAGGAGCTATCTGACCATATTTTCCAGGCCACTGGCGAACGGGATATCTTCCTTTCTTTTATGGCAAAAAATGCCTTGCAAACACCCGCTCCACTGACCTTCTTTCGCCAATTTATGGTAGAAAGAAGTGGCGAACATAAGGATCAATTTGATATTAAAAGCAGGGCTATGATGCCTTTGGCAGATGCAGCTAGAGTACTTATCCTGGCGGCACAAGTGCCCCAAATCAACAACACCTTTCGTCGTTTCGATAAATTAGCTGAGTTGGAACCCCAAAATCGGGCTCTATTTGAACAGGCCGCCGATGCCTACGAAATCTTGGTTCGTTACCGGGCTTTACAAGGCCTTAAAAATCGAAACTCTGGTCGATTTTTCAAGCCTTCAGAACTCAGCAAGATGGAACGCCTGAACCTACGCAATAGCTTCAAACCACTTCGCGAACTACAGGACCTCCTTACCGTTCGGTTCCGACTAAATTTCTTGATCTAGGATGTCTTGGCTCGATATTTTCAAATCCTCTGACCCACCAGCTCCTGAGTGGCAGGAATACCTAGAACACTTCAGAACTCCGCCTCCGCTGAAGACCTTGGTAGAGGAAGTCGATTTCCTTGTGCTTGACCTTGAAACTACGGGACTGAATAGTCGGAAGGATCATATGCTCTCCTTGGGAGCCGTGCAAGTGAGAAACTTGGAAGTCAAAGTAGATCAACGTATGGAATACTTTGTACAACAGTCTGGCTATACGCCCAACCAAAGTATCGGTATACACGGTATTCTACCAGAACAAAGTGCAGCGGGGATAGGAGAAGCTGATTTGATGAAGGAATTACTGAGCTTCATGCGTGGAGATGTAATAGTGGGACATCACATCCGATTTGATGTGAGTGTGTTGAACCAAGCCACTAAACGTATCTATGGAAGACCACTAAAAAATCGGGTAATCGACACCGTAGACTTGGTAAGAAAATGGGATCGTCTTAGTTCTCAGTCACCACATCGAGATCTCAGTCTTGACGCAGTGTGTCAAAGGTGGCAAATACCGCTTCATGAGCGGCATACGGCCGCTGGAGACACCTTAATTACGGCGATTCTTTTCTTAAAACTATTAGGGAACTTGCAACGGAAAGGTATCACTACCTTGGGTGACCTTTTTCGACACTAGTCCATACCAAGATGTGTGCCGCTGTCTTCATTAGTACCCCACAGCCAGTTGCTTTGTCGGACCCAGTCTCCTTTCTTAATGAAAGTTAATGGAATGAAGTTTCTTGAAGGTGCGCCGATGTGGTAGATCTCCCATTCTTCGCTGTATCCCTTTACCAAATCCTTGATGCAATCCACTCGATTATTTGAAACGATCTCGCATTCGGCCCATTCAAATACCTCTACCCTATAGTGAAGTTTCTGTTTTTGACCGTTCATGGTCATTTCAATCTCGAAGTCTTGCTTTCCAGGTACATTGGGAATCGGTATTGCCAAGTTCAACATGATGAGTAGTTTTAAGTAGTAAATGAATCTCTTTCTTCATGAACGAATTCCTCCGATACAATGATGCGAAATCTGAAGTAAAATCAAATTCCCGCACGTATCACCTTAGCGGCATGGGAAAAACGTTCCAAAGTGCATTAGTGCACTTCAGCTAAACTAAAAATTGTCCTACTTACTTAAGCTATTGATCTACGATTGGTCAATTGAAGGTAACTATTTATTCAGATATAAACAAGTTGCTCAATGGTTCCTCTTTCTCCATCCAGCCTGACCACAGCTGTGGTGATTGAGGCTACCTTTCCTATACAAAAAACTCACTAACAGCTATTTACAAAAAACACCAAGGCATGCAATCTCAGTTTTTTCGACCGTCTGATCAGCCTTGGTTATCTCCTCCTAGCAAGCCTACTGACGAAAATCCATATTGCAGTGTAGCTATCTATAGAGTCGCCATCACCTCCCATACCTTCAAAGTAATACCAGTACCTACAGCTACGAACTGATTATCCTGCTAATTAATTGGAAGGCAGCACAAACCTCGTGTAGCTTCTAGTCAAGGAATCAAGTAGGACTTTCATTCACTCAAGCAAAAGATCTAAACACACAAATGCTAGTGACAATGGAATAGTTATCCAATAACTTGAAAGTAATTATACCTAAGATACTTACTCAACCCTATTGTCATGTATATATCAGAAAGCATTATGTCTACGAGAAAACGAACCCGAACACAAAAGACCAAAGCATCCCAAAGCAAGCCGCCAGTAACCACAGTAGAGTTCACTGCAGCGGAAAGAACGATTAGTGTCGTAAAAGAAAAGCAAAACTTGTTAGATGCCGCCGTAGTACATCGCATTCCTCATATGCAAGAATGTGGTGGACATGGCAAATGTACCACCTGTCGAGTCCGCATCGTCGATGGTATTGATAATGTATCCCCACGCAATGAATTGGAGACGCACTTGGCCAGTTGTCGAGAATGGGATTCCTCGGTACGATTAGCTTGTCAGACTAAGGTCCACGGCCCTGTTAAGGTGGAGCGCTTAGTAAAAACATTTGGAGACGTAAGCTTACTACAAGGAGAAGGTTTAGAGCAAAGTGGAGGAAAAGAACAATACTTGGCCATTCTTTTCTGCGATATGCGAAATTTCACACCATTTGTCGAAAGCAATTTAGCCTTTGATGTAGTACACATCATCAATCGCCTATTCGCTGTATTAGGAGAGCCAATCCTGATGAATAATGGCCTAATCTATCAATATGTGGGAGATGAGATCGTTGGTCTGTTTGGTTTAGAATCACAGACAGCGGAAGAGAGTTGTATGGCGGCTTTGCGCGCAGCTTTAGGCATGCGCACTGCCCTACAGCAATTGAATGATGAATTGATGAGCGAATTTGGGATGGAAATTGAAATTGGGGTAGGTATCCATTTTGGGCCAGTCATCGTAGGCAAGATGGGACATCCCAGTCATAGACAATTTAGTATTATCGGAGATGCTGCCAATGTAACGAGTCGTATACAGGCCGTCAACAAGACTATGCGTACCCAAATTTTAGCCTCGGAGGCATTATTGGACGAACTGCCAGAAGAGACCGTTTCGGTAGGAAGGTTCAAACGTATTCCGTTGAAGGGCAAAAGCCATCCCGTTCGAATTATTGAGGTCATTGGTTTCAATCAACCAGATGACATCTTTCTGATCCAACAAAGCATGCCTTTCCTGTTCGCGCATGAAAGTGCTTTCGCCGCTGAATTTTACCGCCGCCTCTTCGAAAAGGCCCCACAAGCCCGGCAATTGTTCAAAGGCAATATGGAAAGGCAAGTGGCCTTATTAAGTCATGTACTTAAAGGAACCGTTTATGCGCTCTGTCGTCCACAAAACCTCGTCATGGGCTTACAAGAATTAGGTAAGAGGCACATCTCCTACGGTGTCAAAAAGGAGCATTTTTCCTTGGTAAAGGAGGTGCTTTTAGAAACCCTGTCTTCCAGTATTGGAAAGGGATATAATCAATTAACTCACCAAGCCTGGGATCGCGTGTTGGATATTGCTTTTGAGCAAATGCAAATCCCTATGGACAAGGCCAATTCCAAAACTTAAGCCTCGGTTCAAAGTCAAGGGTAGTGCTCCTGCCCCTGAAAAGAGATCGGTAAAATGACCGCTCGCGCAATAGGGGTTCCGTTGCGTTTGGCCGGTTCCCAATTGGGCATCATCTGTAGGATCTGGATCGCAGCTACCTGTAGATCATCATCTACTTTATTCATTACAGAGAAATGAGATAAAGATCCATCCTCATTCACCAGAAATTTAAGCTTGACCACTGCGCCCTCTTTCTCTATGGCATTGCTATAAGGATACTTCAACTTGGTTTCTAAGTAGTCAAATAAAGCATTTGGGCCGCCTGGGAAACTCGGCTTCGTCTCAATATTACTTGCTCCTCCCTCCCCATTTGTCCGGATCGAAGAATGGGTGGGGTAAGCATGGCTAGTACAGCGAGTAGAAGTATTGTAGGTTTTAACATGGGTACCAGTTTTTCAGTGTTTTCAGTGTTTTCAGTTGAGCTTTAGTATCTGGGGTACATTTTATGGATTGGTCTAGCGAGTCCGCAAAAGTGTTACCCCTCTCTTCTACTTTTTCCATTAAATGATAAAGTCTAGCATCCTTCCAAGCAAAAGAAGCGGGAAAGCGCTATTCTTTTGCAGGAAGCTGGTATTTTTACTGCATGTTCTTACATGCCCGTTCTCATCAAACCGAACAATTAGACGATTTTGAACTGAGTGGTATCAAGCTGCAAAGGACCCTTCGGGAATTAGGTCTGATCAATCGCCTATTTGGTAATGTGAGAATTGTGAAAAACGCTATCTGGCGAGAAATGGAAAAGGCTCGCTTGGAAAAGGCGACCATCGTTGACTTGGGCTGTGGAGGAGGAGACCTCTTGGCTGCTCTAGCTCAATCTGCCGAGAAAAAGGGCTATCAACTGCGATTGATCGGCATTGATGGCAATCCGGCTAGCCTCTCCTTTGCAGAAGAACGGTACACAAGCTTAAAAACTGTTCGTTTTCAACAGGCTGATATAAGACAGCCTGACTTTCAGGTTCCTCCCTGCGATTTTCTGATAAGTAGCCACTTCCTGTATCATTTCCCCGACGAGGAATTGCCTGATTTCTTGCACAAGCAATTAAAACGGGTTAGACGGGTTGCGATTTTCAGTGAATTAGACCGTCACTTTCTTGCCTTACAACTATTCAAATTTGTTTCTTTGCTGCTAGGTTTTAGTAAGATGACACGCCAGGATGGTCAAACGGCAGTGCGACGGGCTTTTCGGAGAAGAGAGCTTGTAAAAATTCTCCAAAAGACTTCCTACGTGAAATATAGATTAGCCTACAAATGGGCATTTCGTCACCTTTTAACGATCTATTGTATACATGATGACCTTTCTAAATGATTGGATACAGAAGCTAATGCAAACGCCTGGAAGTTTGTGGTTGGTCTATATTGCTGTCTACTTTATTTGGGGTGTTTTGATGCACAACTTCGGTATCTACACCAAAATTGCCCGCTTCAAGCATTGGTGGCAAATCATCACCTGTTACATACTTTATATGATCCCGATTTCCATCCTCTTGGATGGCCTCCCCTGGTATCAGCAGTATGCATATGGTTTGTTCTTCATGGGTATTCTTGAATTTGGAGGATACGCCATTAAGTCTTCGACTGCATTTGAAAATAACATTCTCGATCGACTATTTGGAGAACGCAACTTTGCCTTGGGCATGACTCTTTTCTTTGCCTCCTACTTCCCACTGGGGAATGCTTTAGTACATACGATCCATAATTTGTTTTTATGACTAACATAAGCGACTTGGAAAGTTAGAGGGATAGCAGTAGTTTTATTAAAGGTATACATAGCTTACATCTAAGATACCTATGTAGAATATTCTAGCATGAAAATCGCAACCTTATGAAACGAATATTACAACTTATCTGCCTTTTAAGCTGTTGCTGCTGGATCGGATGCGCATCTAGTAATTACGGCCCTCGCAATGCCTCATCAGAAGTCATAGACCAGGGATATGGATCCCAAAAGGAAAGCTCCCGAACAACGGCCATCTCTCATCAGAAAATCAGTCGACAAGACGAGTCTTTAACCATGGCGGATCTATTGTCACGCGCTCCAGGTGTATCAGTGAGCGGACAGGGCAGGGACCTAACGGTTCGAATTAGAAGCAGGAAGTCTATCATTGGTGGCAATGATCCTTTATTTGTAGTCAATGGGCAAATAATGGGATCCGGATTTCAATCCGTAAGCTTCCTAGATCCATTTATGATCGATAATATTTCGGTATTGAAAGATGCTGCGGCCAGCTCCCAATATGGTCATCGAGGAGCTAATGGGGTCGTTTTGATCAATTTGAAGAAATACTAACTATGTTGCAACGCTGGGGCCATCTCTTATTGGCTATCTCTCTCTTGACATCCGTTGGTGCGCAGGAAAACTCGACAGTGATTGAAAAATACTTGGACCTCGTGAACGATCATTTTGATGCTGAGCGAGCTTTTGCTACTACGCACTTTGTTTCGGAGCAATGGCGACTTCCCGGAAATCATGGCTTCGATACCAGTGTCTACTATGTCCAACGAATCTTGGAGGAAGCCGGCTTTGTATTGCAGGAAAATGCAAAACCGGGTCAAGCACATTATCGGCTAGAGCGCTACCCGCTACGTAGGCCCACCTGGGAGCCCGTGGATGCTCAACTGTCAATTAAAGGGGTTGAAAAGCCTATCCTCGATTTCTCAAGTAATCGAAACATGATCGCTATCAACAGTTTTTCCACCCCTTCAGAAGGCCTGAACGCCTCGGTGGTATTCGTGGAGAGCTGTAGCGCCGGAGCCATCAAGGATGCCAAGGTAAAGGGAAAAGTGGTGGCCGGAAAGTGCAATGTCTATCAATTGTTTCGCACGGCGGTCCTAAAAGAAGGGGCATTAGGGGTCCTGGCCTATAGTATTCCCAAATACAATCAACCGGAGAAACATCAGCATTCCATTCCCTTCAAGTCTATTGGTTTTAATAGTGAGGCCAAAGCTTGGGGCATTAACCTATCTTATGCGGCATGGCAGGCCCTTGAATCGGCGCGAGAAAAGGGCGAGGTAGAAATTCACACTAAGATTGAGACTAAGATCTACTCTTCTGAAGAGCTTACCTTAGTAGCTGAGATCCCAGGTCAGGAGCACTCCGATGAACGCTTTGTGTTCAGTGCACATGTGCAAGAGCCCGGAGCCAATGATAATGCCTCAGGTGTTGGCACACTTGCAGAAATGGCTCGCGTTGCCATTAATCTATATGAAGAGCAGAAGATAGCCCCCAACCGGACGATCACTTTCCTTTGGGGTGACGAAATCTTATCTACCAGGCGATTTATTCAACAAGATAAAACCCGGGCTACTGGTATAAAATGGGGCCTAAGCCTGGACATGGTAGGAGAAGATACGGAAAAGACAGGCGGCACCTTTCTAATTGAAAAAATGCCCGACCCTTCTGCTATCTGGACTCGAGGAGAGGATAAGCATACAGAGTGGGGAGCCAGCCCGGTTAGCAAATCGGATTTAAACCCGCACTATTTCAACGACTTCATGGAGCGCGTTTGCCGGCAGCAGGCTCAGCGATCGGGATGGGTCGTCAATACCAATCCGTTCGAGGGAGGTAGTGATCATCAACCCTTTCTGAATGCAAAAATACCCGGGCTATTATTTTGGCACTTTACGGATGTATATTATCATACCGATGCAGATCGAATAGATAAAGTATCTCCCAAGACGCTCTACAATGTTGGCGTCAGCGCCTTGGCCAGTGCCTTGGTATTGACGGAAGGAGGAGAACAAGTAGCCCTTGAATTACATGAGGTCTTGCAAACTGCTGCTGACAAAAGACTGCAGATCGAAAGAGATCTCTCTGTCAAAGCGCTTAAGGATGGTGGCAAACGAGCCAAAGAGGAAGATATCTGTAACACCTGGACTGATTGGTATCTGAGAAGTACTCCTACAGTAAAAGATGTACTTTTAGGAACGGACTCCCCCGAATTGCAAAAGAAACTACAACAAGCCACAAAACGTTTGTTGAAAACACAAAAGGAAACCTTCAGACTGTTGAAACAGTAAACTGCTAAGCTGATTGAAATGAAAGACGAAAAGACGGTACTAATCACGGGTGGATCCAGTGGAATTGGGTATGCTATATCGACCTACTTTGCAAAAGCGGGATTCCGCATCCTCTGGGTTTCCAAACCTGAAGAAGAACTACAGCAAGCACGCCAAGATCTATTACAATTGCTTCCTTCAGTCGATCTTCACACATTCGCTCAAGATCTTAGTCTGGAAGGTTCCACTCAGGCTACTTATGAATGGGCGAAACAGTTTGGAACCATCGATGTACTGATCAACAATGCAGGGTTCGGGACGCACGGTTTTCTTCAGGAAACACCGATAGAAAAAGAGCTGAATATGGTTCGCCTCAATGTCTTAGCGCTGTACCAATTGACACGCCTCTTCCTCGACGACATGCTGGCCCAAGACACGGGCACTATCATTAATATCAGCTCAAACTCATCCTTCCAACCAGTAGCTCGCATGATTACTTATGCCTCCACCAAAGCCTTCGTCACTCACTTCTCCAGAGGCTTACAAGAGGAACTGGATCTACAGGGCTCCAAAGTTAGAGTTCTAACGGTCTGTCCCTCAGCCATCGTTGATACTCCTTTCTCAAAAGACATGCGAGACGTTAAGACATTCAATGGCTTAGTCTATACCACGACGGCGGAGGTAGCCAAGGATGTGTGGCAGGCTTTTCAAAACCAAAAGACTTTTTTGGTCACGGGTAAAAGAATGCGATTCTTTTATTCCATCAGGAGGTTGGTCCCATATGCCCTCCAACAATACCTGACCCGGAAAGAAACCGAGCGTATTCCCTCATAACTGGAAGTCCTTCGTTCCTAAAGGGCCAAATTCTAACTCGCCACAAAGCTGTAAAAAGTCTGGCAAAATGTAAGCTTATACTCATCATTACGTATTCGGGTGATGGGTGCTTTTCGTATCTTTGTCACCGCAAAAAAACGAAGCAAAACACAAGCAAAATCGAGTGGCAAAATCGCCATGAGAATGGGCTGCTGAGAAAAGCCCTTTCTGCTTGTACATTTGGTACACTGCTTAATTAAAAAAGGATGAGCGCAAGAACAAGCTGGGGAATACTTAAATCCGTTGTTATTCTATTAATACTATCCAATTGCAATCCCGCTGTGGAGGATGATCAACCTGCAAGAACACGCGTACAGTACAGAGCAAAGGTACAGCCTGAGGCTAGCACCTTAGAAATGATTAAAAGGGTAAAGGCAGCAGCAACTGCCATAGATGCCCAAGAAGCACGATACATTCTCAATCAGAAGAAGGTAGACTTTTTTGAGCAACAGCTAGATGAAATGGAGGTTGGAGCAGATCGAAATCTGGTGCTCTACGACTATGGCATAGAGTTATTGAGAGCCGGATATACGGAGAAAGCCATTGAGGTTTTTACGAACTTCCATGACTTTTTTACGGACAAGATCTTTCTCGACAAACAGAAAACGCTTACAGAGTTTAAAACTCAATTAGGGGTTAGTTACTTGAGAATGGCGGAACAGCAAAACTGCCTAGAAAATCACAATAATGAATCCTGCATCATCCCTATCTCAGAAAAGGCACAACATATCAATACGGAGGGTTCTACTAAGGCTATTGAATACTTAGAGGCTTGCCTGGAGGTGAATCCCTTCGACTATGAAATACAGTATTTGCTAAATATCGCGTACATGACCCTTGGGGGATATCCAGATCAAGTCCCGGAAGAATTCCTGATACCTGAATCCTATTTTGAGACGAATGGCTTTTCCAAGTTTCCAGATGTCGCCATGGATTTAGGGGTGGATGTGAATGAGATGTCAGGCGGTATCTGTTTGGACGACTTCAATGGAGACGGTTTGCTGGATATAATGGTCTCTTCTTGGGGCTTCGAAGATCAGATCCGCTATTATGAAAATGATACTCAAGGTGGATTTACGGATAAAACCGCTGAAACTGGGCTGGTGGGGGTTACTGGTGGCCTAAATTTGAAGCATGCGGATTTTAACAATGATGGCTTTTTGGATTTCATCATCTTAAGGGGAGCTTGGCTAGAAGATCAGGGCAAAATCCCGAATTCCCTGATTCGAAACAATGGTGATGGTACTTTTACGGATGTGACCATTGCGGCAGGCATCTACTCTGAACGCCCTACTCAGACCGCTATCTGGGCGGACTTCAATCTTGATGGCTGGGTAGACATTTTCATCGCCAATGAATCTACTGATAAGGGAGCCAATACCTGCGAACTTTTTGTCAATCAAAAAGATGGAACCTTTTCTGAAATAGGAAAAGCTTCAGGACTAACAGAAACTGGCTTTTTCAAAGGGGTGGACGTGGGCGACTTGAACAATGACGGTTATCCAGATTTATACCTTTCGAACTTTAGTGGAAAAAACCTCTTGTATTTGAATAGAGGAGTAGAAAACGGCATCTCCTTCCAATTGGCATCAGATTCGGCCGGTGTTGCGGATCCATTGGAAAGTTTTTCTACCTGGATATTTGATTACAACAATGATGGGCTCGACGATATTTTCGTTTCTGGTTACTCCAATGCAGAAAAGTCTCCGGCTAATATATTCATGGCCAATATTAGAAATCCCTACGATCCGCGTCTAGAGGATCATCGCCCCCGCTTGTACCGAAATAATGGTGATGGGACCTTTACTAATATTGCGAAAGAGTCGGGCATAGGAGAACCCCTTACGACCATGGGCTGCAATTATGGAGATCTAGACAATGATGGTTTTCTAGACTTTTATGCCGCCACCGGCGACCCTAGCTTTTTGTCTATCGTCCCTAATAAAATGTATCGAAATCAAGGGGGTGAGACCTTCGAAGACGTAACCTTTGGTGGTGGATTCGGGCATATTCAAAAGGGACATGCGGTTGGCTTTGGCGATCTGGATATGGATGGTGATCAAGATATCTACGCCGTCATGGGTGGTGCGTACGAGGGAGATAACTTCCAGAATGTACTGTTTGAAAACCCAATCGGCAATCAGAATAGTTGGATCAATATACGTTTGGAAGGCAGTACGAGTAATCGTTCAGCGATAGGTGCGAAGATCATCGCCACAGTCACGGAAGAAGGAAATACTCGGAAAATCTATCATACCGTTGGTTCCGGAGCCAGTTTTGGTGGCAATAGTTTACTGGCGGAGTTAGGACTGGGAAAGGCCGAACAGATTGATCAGTTAGAGGTGATTTGGCCCAATGCTAGCCGATCAGTTTCAACCTTTACCTCTGTAGACATCAATAGAGTGATTAAGATCAAGGAAGGAGAAGGAGACATTATACCGATGGAATTATCCCCGGTGACTTTCCAAAAGATGGATCATCAACATCATTAGATTCTTGTTTCTTATTGATAAAAAAAGTGGCCCATCCATTCCGCGGAATGGATGGGCCATTATGTTTAACCTAATTATAGGTTTGTGTCTCTACTAAGGGAAGTTAGGTCCACCTGTATCCCACCATAGTCGAGTACCAATTTCATCTGGCCCTCCTAACTTGCCAGTAGCATCAGCTACACCGTCAGGGTTGTTGTTACGTTCGCCATTGACGAAAGGCATTCTTCTAAGGAAGTCATCATCAGCGATTACACCCCAGTCCGCATTACTATCATTCTTGTAGTTGAATGGTAATTTAGGATAACCCGTTCTTCTGTGGTCAACCCAAATTTCGATAGTATTGTGAACAGCTGCAAGCCACTTCTGAGTCATGATTTTCTCCAGCTTGATTTCTTTGTCTTCAGCTTCATCCCACATTACTGGAACTGTAATTCTGCTAATAAAGTCATTCACATCGCCGGAAGCCTTTGGATCATCATAGTTCCAAGGTAGCTTGGTATCATCCTGCATTAGGTAAGCATCAGCACTACCCGCACCCCACTCGTCAAAGCTTTCTCTTACACCTGCTTCGTAATGTTCTTGAGCAGAACCTGCTCCAGCCCAACCACGAAGTGAAGCTTCAGCCAGCAAGAAGTGTGTTTCACTAGAAGTGAAGCATCTTCTGAATGGATATCCATTGTTATTGAACTGAGAGTTAATCGTAGAGTAGGTCAATCGATCATCCTTTGCTACCAATTCAGCACCATTTCTAATTCCCTTATATGGGAAGTCAGGATGGTCAGGATATAGAGTATCATCCGTTGCAGGATCGAAGTACTTACTTGCACGAGGATCTTCATAACCACCAAGAACTGATTCCATAGTAGCACTCATACGAGTATCACCCCATCCAAAACAGATTCTAGCAGGACGGAAGAAACCGTCGTAGTTCTTGATCGCGAAGTTGTCCGCAGTAGTAGTGATCATACCGCCAGCAGCAGCAATTGCTTTCTCTCCTTGAGTCTTAGCCAATGCAGGATTCACCTTAGAAATACGCATAGCCAATCTCAAACGAAGACTGTTTGCTAGTTTGATCCAAGCGCCAACGTCACCGCCAAAGCTTTCATCAAAGTTAGCCATACCACCAAAGTCAACATTCTTAGTTAGCAATCCTTCAATCTCATCTAACTCAGCAAACCATCTGTTGTAAAGATCAGCCTCTGTATCATAGAGGATAGTCTTATCAGTAGAACCGTAGTTAGAGTAAATAATAGGACCGTGATAAGCTGATAATCTAGAGGAAGCCAATACTCGGATCAATTTAGCCCAAGCTGTGAACACCTCATTGTTTTCTTCCTCAGCAATCTGAAGTACCTGGCGTACTGGAGCCATAATCTGTCCATATACTCGGTTCCAGTAGGTATTCCAACGGATGTAATAAGTAGTATTATTAACACCACCTACGAAAGGTGTAGGTGTAGCCAAATGGCGAACAAATGATTCGTGAGCCAAGTTGTGCTCAATTTGATCACCAAAGACATTGTTAAGCATCGTAGGGAAGAAAGCTCCTACGTGGTTGTTGTCTTGTCTCAAAGATTCGTCAGAGATCTGATACGGATTCTTGTTGAGTTCAGCAAAATCCTCCGTACATCCCACGAATATCAAAAGGACAAGTACATATTTTAATAAATGTATCTTTTTCATATTTCTTAAAGCTTAAAAATTAGCGTTGATGTTGAATCCAATTGTTCTCGTTGCTGTCATATTGAAGTTATCCAAAGATGCAGCATTTCTACTTGTGTTCATCGCCAATTCTGGATCAAACGGCGCTTCTAGGTGTAGGAAGAACAAGTTTTGTCCAACCAAAGAGAAAGTAACAGGAACCTTTTTACCAAAGTTAGTTTGGTAAGACAGCGCCAATTGCGTCAAACGCACGTTAGTTCTGTCATAGATGTAAGGCTCACCAATACCATTTCTATCACCGATGGCTCTGAACCAGGTTTCAGCATCTACAGAGCTTACGGCAGCTCCGTCTTTAGAAGCATTTACTTGTACACCACCAGCATCTCTGGCATCAGCTGTTCTCTGAGATACACCTGCACCATCAAGCATAGATTCTGTTTGGCTGAAAGCTACACCACCGAATTTACCATTGATCTGGAAGTTCAAAGTGAACTTACCAAAGCTGAAATCGTTATTCCAACCCAAACTCCAGTTTGGATTCAAGTTACCTGCGAATTCCTGCGTTTGTGTCTTTAATGGTCGGTCATTATCATCTAACATGATACGGCCCTGAGCATCTCTTTGGAACATGAATACAAATACATCTCCAATAGATCCACCGGCTTCGAAACGAGATCCATAACCTTCAGATTGGCCAGTAGTAATGGAAGTCAAATCAGGGTGCATTTCAACAACTTCGTTTTCGTTAGTCCAGAAGTTGAATGTACTCTTCCACAAGAACTTAGGTGTATAGATCGGAGTCACATCAACTACCAATTCAATACCTCTATTAACGATCTCACCTGCATTCACAAAGTAGCGGGTAAAACCGGAACCAGAAGGTGCTGGCAAGGAGATAAATTGATCTGTACTCTTCGTATTGTAGTAAGTGAAGTCAAAACCAAAGCGGTCATCAAAGAATCTAACGTTAGCACCAATTTCATTACTGGTGATAATTTCAGGACTTAGATTATCGAATGGTTGCTGTGTATTTCGGCTTACGGCACCTGCCGCGTTGATCGTGTTCTGAGGATTTACGCGGTTGAAAGGTACTTCGTTACCTACTCTAGCGTTAGAGTAGCGCACTTTAGCGAAGCTAATAAAATCTGGCAATTCAATCATCTGACTCAAGATCGCCGTTGCACCGATAGAAGGATAGAAGTATGATTCGTTACCTGTTCCTGCTAGAGAAGAAGCCCAGTCATTACGACCAGAGAAGTCTAAGAACAACATGTCCTTGTAGCCTAAGGTCAAGTTGGCGAATACAGCCTGCTTAACTAATCGGCTTCCCAAAGTAGATTGAACTTGTACGTTCGGAGGTAGGTTTTGGAAATAGAATTCATTTGGATATAACAAACCGTTGTTTGCATTTCCATCAACACGAGTTCCTAAACCAAAAGTTGTTTTCTGATAACTACTACCACCAATAACTCCTACGCTAAGGTCACCAAAGTTTTCATTGTACTTCAACAATACATCCGTGTAGATCAATTCATCTGAAAACTTGAAGTAATCCCAGCTACCATTAGGGTGTATGTTAGTAGTGTTACCTCCACTGGTGAACTGCTGCTCAATCAATTTATCAGCAAAATCATAGTTAGCTCTAGCTGTAATACTTAGCTTTTCGCTGAATTTGTAATCTAGGTTCAAGCTACCAATCATACGTTTGGTGTCATGTACACTAGGCTGCTCATTGATCAACCAATATGGATTAGACTGGTGGTGGTCAATTACGAACCAGTTCTGTCCAATGACATTTCTGTTTGGATCATTTACGAAGTAGTTGTCTCTGAAAGAAGAGAAATCTCTATCTCTTGGGAAGAAATATAGACCTGTAAGTGGATTCAGGTAGTAACCTGCTGCTGGGCGGTTTTTAGCACGCTCATTAGATAGGATTACACTTGAACCAATAGTCAATCTATCATTAAGCATCTTAGTAGACTGCTTGAAAGTAATGTTTTGACGATTGTAGGTGTTCGTAGGAACAATACCACGTGCGCCAACATTACCGAAGGAGAAATAAGCTTTTGTACGAGCCGATCCTCCGCTAATAGAAAGAGAGTTGATTTGATTCAACCCTGTTTGGAAGAAGTCATCAACATAGCTGTCGTCATAGTTACCAGGTGTGGTTGACCAACTTTCCTTTGTTCCCCCCTCACTACCGTATTTGTACTGTAGATCCGGCTTCAACAAAATGTTTTCGAAGGTAATACCAGAGCTAACACTTACTTTGGCAGGGCCTTCTTTTCCTTGTTTAGTAGTAATCAAGACTACACCATTAGCACCCTGACTACCGTATAGTGCAGCTGCGTTAGAACCTCTCAAGACCGTGATACTTTCAATATCATCAGGGTTAAGTTGAGACATACCATCACCGGAATCAAAGCCACCCCACATACCTGGCTGTCCTCCTCTATTGTTGGCCATAGGGATACCATCAATTACGAAGAGCGGGTCACTATTACCATTGAGAGACTTGTCACCCCGTAGTACTACCCTTGTGGAACCACCTGGACCGGAAGCACTCTTCTTGATCTCAACACCAGCGGCTCTACCGGATAAACTGTTCAAGAAGTTAATATCCCGAGCCTGTAGAAGTTCAGCCCCATCAACCGTTTGTTGGGCGAAAGTAAGAGAGCTTTCTTCTCTTTCAATACCAAGGGCCGTTACTACGACTTCATCGAATAAAACCCCTTGGTCAAGACTTAAGTCTACTACACTTCTGCCCGATACTGCAACTTCTTGCGGGCTGTAACCGGTGTAGGAGAAGACAAGCACTGCATCGGCAGAACCAACGGTAATGGAATAAGCACCATCCACATCCGTTATTGTACCGTTGCTGGTCCCCTTTTCCAGAATATTCACACCAATAAGTACTTCACCGTCCGTATCGGTGACTGTACCCGTGATCTGTTGGGACCAAAGATTTCCTGCCATACAGAGGCAGAAAAAAAGTGAAAGAAACGTTGTTCTGATCATAACTAGCATTTTAATTTAAGCTGTTGGCATCATATACTGTGCACGCGCACAAATTTTGATCTGATGTTAACTCAACAATCGTTACCAATTGTTGAGCTATATCTTAGAAGTTCTTCACGAAGCGACTAATTTTCAACTCACAACTAATCCTGGTAATGACACAAGTTGTCGAAACTTGCAATTGGACTCACACAATTCAATGTTCATTAGTAGCGCTTGGGCAAAATGATGGAGATTCAATCCAGAGAGGCCTCCAGAAGTGTATCAAAGGTAAGTTCCGGAGAAGTACTATTTAGCGTTGATTGAAGCTCTGAATACATCACTTTTGATGATATTCGCCCAAGTTTCGAACAAAAAATGAACCCATCACTAAAATGGAGAAATTTCTAGAAGGATTCAATCTTTTAGCAGTACAAAATTTAATTATTCCAAGTAATGTAAATAATTGTCATTCGTTCTCTGAATACCAAGTTATGTAAATTTTTGTTTTTCTCTGCCCTTAAATCCTTTTTTTTTGTCCATATGTCGGTCTAAATTGACCGTTGACCCCTTGATTTCCCCCATTCTTACAAGGCAGGAGGAATAGCAAAAACCCAAGTTTGAAGTTTCTCTCTGTTATTTGCTACCAGAATTACTTCTCTGGTTCCCAGACGAATGGACTTCATATCCTTGGCATCATAGGGAGAGAAAAATCCACTTTCCGTAAGCGGAACAGGCACAAAATCCCCTTTTCCGTCTCCTTTTAATAAAAGTCCAGCCCCAGCATCATTTCTTGGCGTCTCAATTTCTGATTGAAACAAATTCCCGGAAATCAGCAAATCTTTGTGACCATCTTGATCATAGTCCTTGATCAAAATATTATTGATCGAAGAGACCTGCGCCAGACTCGGTAAGGGTCGAAAGTCAAACTCCCCATTCCCGATATTTTCAATATAAGCAGAAGCAAAGGTTTTGGCTTGGAGATTCAAGGCGTCACCAAGTTTAGCCCCATAGATGTCCCCTAAATTGGAAAGTCCGAATTCATTGTAAGTGGTGAATTTATCTCCCAACGATGGAATTTGCTGGGTTGAACAATCCTTCCCTCGCACCGGAAAAACCTCACCATGCTCATAATAACTTAGAACGATATCCAACGTACCGTTATCGTCGAAATCATAACTGTATACCTCAAAAGGCTCATCTTCCGTAGCCTTGTATTTGTAATTAAGTCCGAGGTTGCCAACTACTAGGTCCTGATCTCCATCACCGTCCATATCGTCAGCTTTTACTTCGTAATACCAGCCATCAGAATCTCTTAGTCCTTCAATCTCTTGTCGTACAAAACGCTTATCTGCTCCTTGAGAGAACAAGGTTACTGGCATCCACTCCCCTACCACGACCAGATCCTCCAAACCATCTTGGTCATAATCTAACCAGCAGGCCGCAGTTACCATTCCTAGCGCATTTAGTCCAGGCGCTTTGTCGATGGTAATATCCACAAATTTACCCCCCTGATTTTCAAGCAGCTTACTATCTGCTGGCTGAGGATACTGCCCTGGCAGCAATCTTCCCCCAACAAATAAGTCCAGATCTCCATCTTGATCAAAATCATTTGGCTGTACACAAGAACTACTGCTTAAATAGGTGGGTAGGGCAGAGCTATTTTTCACGAACCTGCCCTTGCCGTTATTGATGTACAGTCTATCTTGTAGGGCTGGATTATCTGCAGCAAACTCATTTCCACCGCTGGCGACAAATAGATCAAGGTCTCCATCTTGATCAAAATCAAAGAAAGCCATCCCCATATCCTCGCTGGATTTATCTTGCGACCAGGCACCGTCCTCAATGGCATCAAAACCTCCATCACCGTTCTGTAGATAGAGTGTTCCGGAAAAACCAGCAGCCCCGCCAACGAAAAAGTCCTCTTTTTGATCACCATTCACATCTCCGACTGCCATAACTGGTCCGAATTCTGACATCTTATGCGGCAAGAGCGGCTCCTTCAAGTAATCATCGTAATCGTTCTCTTGATGAATGACCGCTTCATCCCCCAAAAGATCACGCACCTCTTGAAAGACTTGTTTAGGAGAAGGCTTACCTCCTGCCAAGTCCTCATTTTGGATAGCTTCTTGCTTGACTTCCAGTAATTGATTGGCTTCGAGGTCCAGTAAAGTGCTAAGGCCTCCATTGTGCCATTCTACAACTACTTTCTCTACAGCGGCATCTTCGCCTATTCCAAAATGGACAATGTCCTCACTTTTAGACATGAACCCTCTGGCATTAGATACTTGTATCAACTGCCAAAGCTCATCTCCCTTGTACAAGGATACTTTTGCACCGTAGATAGTCTGATCCTTTGCTGCTGTAAGTTTAAGCCTTAAATAGTTGCCCTCTTCACGTTCCCTTGCATTATTCTTATAGAGCAGGGCCTTATCATCGATATTGTTGATGACCAGATCAAGATCACCATCTAGATCAAAGTCGGCATAGGCCGCCCCATTTGACAAAGTCGGCAATTCCAATCCCCATTCTTCTACCATCTTCTTGAAGGTGAGATCACCATTGTTCTTATAGACGTAGTTACTGAGCTTATCCGTTGGGGCCAACTTCACAAAATCCATTACATCAATCAGCTGCTTGGGATCTATCCCCTGTTTCTGTGCTTCATAATTCAAACTATCTAGCAATAGATCGTACTTGGCCTGTAGATCACTGAAGCGGTTATTATTCTTAACGCCATTTGAAACGAAAATATCCTTGAAGCCATCATTGTCAAAATCGGCTAATAAGGGTGCCCAACTCCAGTCCGTATTCGACACGCCTGCCAATTGAGCCAAGTCACTAAAAGTGCCATTGCCATTATTGCGCTGAAGCGTATTGAACATGTATTGATAATGTCCACCAGTATTAACTTGGGCCCAGAAGTCCTCTGGTTTCATAGCCCCCATGTGCGTCTTAATTCGCTCATGACTCTCCGCAACCATATCCACCACGAGTACATCTAGATGTCCGTCATTGTCGTAGTCTGCCACATCACTCCCCATGCTGAAATTGGAAATGTGATTAGTCGCCTTAAACAAGGCGTCCTTGAACGTACCGTCCTTCTGGTTCATGTAAATATGATCCGGCACATCGAAGTCATTGGTCACGTATAAATCCGGCCACGAATCGTTGTCGAAGTCCCCGACAGATACAGAAAGACCAAAGGCAAAATTCCTAAGTAGGGCACTATCGGTTACGTCCTCAAAAGTACCCTTTCCAGTATTTCTATACAGTTTGTCGCTGAATAGCGGATTTTTTGCCATTGACTTATCCAGCTGCCCCCCTACCCCAGGTAAACTTGGTGGTTGATTGACCAGGTACATATCAACAAATCCATCCTTGTCAAAGTCAAAAAAGATAGATTGTACCGAAAAGCCCTGATCAGCTAAGCCAAACGAACGGGCGCTTTCTGTAAAGGTGAGATCGCCATTGTTGATGTACAGTTGATTGGCACTGTTTTCATCCTCTAGGTACACATTGCGGCAGACGTAGATATCTTGGTCACCATCTTGGTCGACATCTACGAAAGTAACACCGGTTGACCATAGGGTATCCTTTGAGATACCAGCACTTTCTGATATATCCTTAAAGCGGAACTCGCCACGATTCAAATACAAGCGGTCCCGTACTTGATTCCCAGTAAAGAAAAGGTCTGGCAGTCCATCATTATTGATATCGCCTACCGCTACCCCGCCTCCGGAGATAAACTCAACGTTTACGATATGATTATTCTCTCGAGTCTGAACAACATTGTTTTGGAAGTCAATCTTGGAATAGCTGGAGGGTATTGACAAAAATAGCTTGTCAGTGTTCCCCTCGATGTCGAATCCGTCGCTACAGCCGGCAAACAAGAGGACAACAAAGATGAGCAAAATACTGGCAGGAAATTGCCATTTATATGGGTCTCGAATTGTCATGTATCTGCAACAAATTTTAAAGTTGGTGCCCTATGCTGGGACCAAATATAACGGTATTATGGGAAAAAAAAAGTAGAGGGGAAAATTGTGACTTCGTCAAATTTGCTAAGGAGATAAAATTTAAGAAGCGGGGAATTCCCCAATAAGGAATGTAAAACTTATGAAAACTTATCCGTTCTAAAATTGTCTATTATCTGCGCCTATAGCAATTCGCGCCTTGCCGTTTACCACCCTTATAACCATAGCTTATGTACCCTGCTTTACTCTCTATTATTGCCTTTTGGGCCCAAATAAGCCTACTGATTTCACCGAGCTCAAGATCTTGGACCACCACCCTGCCAACGGTTGGAACCTTCTCTTCTCCAAGGGTAGCTGATCTAAATGGCGACAACATTGGCGACATTATTATGGGAGGAGGGAGAGCAGAGTTCCTAGCTTCAGACACTGCTTTTTTTGCCCTAGATGGGGCCACAGGCAAACTACTTTGGCACGCTTCAGCTTCCGATCAAATTTTTGGATCTGCGACCTTGAAGGATATCGATGGTGATGGGGTTCAAGATGCCATTATCGGAGGTAGATCTGCCGAATTAATCGCCATAAGTGGAGCCACAGGTAAAGAGATATGGCGTTTCTCAAAGGTGCAACGCTTGAAGAAACCAGCTAAAGCAGGATGGTTCAACTTCTATAATCCTCAATTTATTCCTGATCAGGATGAGGACGGGCTGGCAGATATCTTAGTCTCTAATGGAGGTGATGTAATGGCGAAACCCTTTGATCTTAAACGGCCCGCTGGACGCTTGGCTGTTATAAGTTCAAAAACTGGGCAATTAATCACCTTTGCCGAAATGCCCGATGGCAAAGAAACCTATATGTCTGTTACCGTTTCACCCAGTACGGAAGATGAAGATTGGGACATCGTTTTTGGTACTGGCGGAGAGACAATTGGCGGCCATCTATATCTAGGGAAACTATCGCAAGTCATGGCGCAGGATCTATCCGATGCGAAAATCCTGCACAGCTGTTCCGACAAAGGATACATTGCTCCAGCTGTCAGAGTAGACTTAAATGGAGATGGGCATTTAGAAATTGTTACCAATTCGGTCAATGGGAAGTTACTGGCTTTTGACGGGCAGCATTACGGCCTACTTTGGGAAACCAAATTATTAGATCAGACAGAATGCTACAGCTCCATTGCCATCGGGCGATTCACGAAAGATGATACCCCTGACTTCTTTATTTCTCATGCCATTGGCGTCTGGCCAAACCTCAACTGGAATGTCCAAGCTATGGTGGACGGGAAAGATGGCAGCATCGGCTTTTTGGATTCACTGGGTTATTATCAAATCGCAACGCCTGTGGTCATTGACTGGAATGGAGATGGTTATGATGAAGTACTGATGTCCGTAAACTTCATGGAAGTCAATGATCTCTACCAGAAAAACTTCTATAACCTGCTTGCACTAATCGATTTTCAGAGCGGAGGTGTGAAACAAGTGGGTGAAGTTAATAAGGGAACAAACAAAGCTTCTACGCCCTGGGTTGGAGATCTTGATCAAGATGGATTTCTCGATATTGTCTATTGCCACGGTACCAATCCCAATCGCGCCAATACCTTTGACGGTATAAAGGTAAGGCGTATTGCTTCCAGTAATATCGCCATTAAGAAACCACTGCTCTGGGGCAGCTACCAAGGGAGCAAATACAATGGTGTTTTTGGTGATGCTCCCTAAGGAAAGATAGACGGTGCGGCTGAAAATATCGGGTGGTTCCTTTTTTCCTACGAAAGAATTACCGAACTTCCCTTCGAATGATGATGAGTAAGAACTTCTTTTACAAGGTTCGCAGACTAAAATAATAACTGCTTGTCGATCTTGGGCGAATTCCTGCCAAGACTACGCAAGTACCTATTAAGGTCTGCCAGAGCCCATTTCTTAAACGGAGTCAATCTTACTCGCTTCCTAGAGGTGACAGGAACGACTGCCAAGCAAAACGGACAACTCAAGAACATGAAATGGCAGGACGACAACCAATTATTTGAACTCATGAAATCCCAACTATTTACTGCTGTGGTTGGCGATATCATGGACAAACTGGGGTTATTTCATCAATTTCTTCCACCCAAGATTCAAGCACTTCAAAGCAATATGATTTTAGCCGGCCGGGCCATGCCAGTGCTCGAGGCCGATGTGTACGCCGAAAACTCCATCTCAACTGCAAATCCATTAATGCAAAAACCATTTGGTCTGATGTTGGAAGCCTTAGATGACCTCAAGACCAATGAAGTGTACATCTGCACTGGGGCCTCCCCACGCTATGCACTCTGGGGAGAACTGATGAGCACCCGGGCCATGAAATTAGGGGCTGCTGGAGCTGTAGCGGATGGCTATGTAAGAGACACTCGGGGTATACTTCGATTAGGGTTTCCAACCTTTTGTCATGGACGTTATGCACAGGACCAGGGCCCAAGAGGTAAGGTCTTAGATTTTCGCTGTCAGATTGAAATGGGGGGTGTTCAAATTAACCCTGGCGATATCATTTTTGGTGATATTGACGGAGTTTGTGTCGTGCCCAAAGCAGCGGAAGAAGAAGTGATCCGGCTTGCCTTAGAAAAAGCGAATGGAGAAAAACTAGTGCAAAAAGCCATTGAAAATGGCATGAGTGCCTGCGAGGCTTTTGCCACCTTTGGCATTATGTAAATGCTCATATTCTTAACCCAACCTATCAAAACTTATATCGTGGATCTTAGTCACCTAAAAGTCCTAGTCACCGGTGGCGGCGGAATCGGAGTCGGAGCAGGAGTCTGCCAAGCTCTAGATGAATTCGGTGCTACCCTACTGATAAACGAAAAAGAATTGACCAAGGCCGAAAAAGCTGCGCATCGATATCGCAAGGCTTTTCCGATCCAAGCCGATATCACGAAAGCTTCCGAGATCGAAAAGATGTTTGAAGAGATCGAATCGCGCTTTGGGGCGATTAATGGCTTGGTCAATAATGCGGGAGTCGGTTTAGTCAAAGCCGTTCACGAAATTGAAGAAGAAGAATTTGAAGCGCTTTACAGTGTCAATGTCAAGGGCATGTGGCGCGTAAGCAAATTCTTCGTACGACAATTGCTGAAGCATAAGATCAAAGGGAATATTGTCAATGTCTCCTCCGTACATGGTTTTGCTTCCCAGCCTAACTATTCCACCTACGCTTCTTCCAAATCTGCAGTAGAAGGACTAACCAGAGCTCTCGCTTATGAGCTGGGAGCCCATGGCATCCGGGTCAATGCCATAGGTCCAGGTATGGTCCATGCGGAACAAAACTATGACTTGATCAAGGAATGGGCGCCCGACCCACAGAAATGGGTGGAAGAATTCATAGAAAATCAGCAAACGCTTCACCACTATATCGAACCGGTGGATTGTGGGTATACTGCTGCCTTTTTGCTGTCTAATTACAGCCGATCCATTACGGGTCAAACGATCTATGTAGATGCCGGTAAAACCATCATGCTTTTTAACCAGGATTATATCAATCAAAAATGATCATTAAGAGATTCACCTGTTACGAAGTCATCGTCCCTGCTAAGGAGGGCGTCATTGAAAGCAAGGGCATTAATAAACCCTTGCACAAACTCCCCGTGGGCGCCAAAAAGGGATGGTCCATGCAATTTGACCAACTACCGAAGCTCTTGCTCAAAATGGAATTGAGCAATGGAGTAATTGGTTGGGGAGAGCTATATCGCGATCACAATTGGACAGTGGTAGGCAATATCATACAAGAGCTGTTAGGTCAAGATATCAAGCAACTGTGTCTACAAAAACTGCCTTTCACCTTCTGCCGAGAATATGATGGCTTCGAATGTGCCATCTGGGATGCCTATGCCAAATCCCATAACCTGCGAGTGGTCGACCTCCTCGGTGGTCCGGTCCGGCATAAAGTTCGGGTGGGCGCCTGGTCCAGCCATCGTCATGTGGATGAAATTGGCGCTTTGGCCAAGCGTTTTGCAGACCAAGGCTATGACTGCATCAAGTTCAAGACGGACTTAGAGGATGATGTGCAGCAGTGGTGTGCCAATATCAAGGACGCCGCGCCAGGCATGCAGGTCATATTAGATCCGAATGAACGCTGGCAGTACCCGGGAGAAGTACGGAAGCGGGCGGATGCACTAGCAGAGGTAGGAAATGTACTATGTCTAGAAGACCCTCTACCCCGCTGGATGCTGCCGGAATATGCGTTGTTACGTCAATATTCCTCTGTTCCGATTGTCCTACACGTTTCCCTGCCTTATATTTTGCATGGCCAACGCATCAAGGATGCCATTCAGGCCTTGCAAGCCAAAGCAGTAGATGGTTTCAACTTCAATGGAGGCCTTGCCAATTTCCAACGACTCGATCATATTGCACACGCCGCTGGCTTGCCTTGCTGGCATGGTTCAGAAATCGATTTGGGTATTTTAGAAGCCATGTACTTGCATTCTAGTGCAGCAGCGGCCTCTTGCATCTGGCCAGGTGACATTTTTGGTCGTATGATTCGCGAACACGATCTGCTCAAGGCATCACTGAAGTTCGAGCCACCATTTGCCTTTTTACCCGAAGGAAATGGTTTAGGCGTTGAACCCGACGAAGCAGCCATTGCACATTATCAAGTCGACAAAAAAGAATTTGAATAAACTCATGGATAGATCGAAATATACCAACCCCTTCCCAAAAAGTGATTCAGATCGACACCAGATCTGGGAAATGCTGGTCGAA
The DNA here is from genome assembly GCA_913057785.1 of uncultured Lewinella sp. Classification (GTDB taxonomy): domain Bacteria; phylum Bacteroidota; class Bacteroidia; order Chitinophagales; family Saprospiraceae; genus DT-111. The sequence continues at coordinate 39,643 of CAJXPD010000016.1, forward strand.
AGAGATATTATCGCTTTCTGTCAAGAAAACTGGGATATGGTAGCGGATGACTTTATCGCTGAGAACTTTATGGGGATAGATGCCCGAAATGCTCACAATCCTGATACCTGGCGGATGACTTTCTCCAATCTCACTGAATACAAAACCGTTTGGCTCGAGCAAGCCGCGGAATTCGCCCAGACGGATTGGGCGGAAGACCCCGAACAGGCCATCTATCATGCTACCACTCTGCGGGATATCGACATCAAGGGAGAAAGCGCTTTGGTACACAAAAAATTTGACGGCTACATCCAGAAGAAGAGTGGTGAGCGAGAATATCTTAACTGGCAGACATTATACCGCTGCCGGAAACAGGAAGGTAGTTGGAAAATCGCTGGTTTCACCGGTTACATGCCTCACCCTATGGGTATAGGGAACCCCCAAGCAATGGTCTCAGGAAAACAAATCCCGCCCGGAGCTGCCCAACATGTCACAGCAGGTCCTTATTCTCCCGTACTGCAAGTTAATCCAGGGCAATTGGTGGTAATATCGGGGCAAGCAGCCATTGATCCCAGTGGTACCATTATCGGAGATACCATTGAGGAACAGTCTCATTACACCTTGCAAAACTGCAAGAAGCAACTAGAAACCGGAGGATGTTCTCTTAATGATGTTTTCAAGGTAAATGTGTACTTGACAGACCTAGACAACTGGCCTAGATTCAATGAAGTATACAAGACCTACTTTAAAGATCCTAAGCCAGTCAGAACTGCGGTACAAACACCCCTTCTCTATACCCTATTGGTGGAGATAGAAATGTGGGCGGTAAAGAAGTAGCGGTGCAACGAAACTACTGCAAGCAGACCTTATCCTAAGCCATAGTCTTGACAACTATGGCTTAGGATATGATATATCGGCCCCTCCAGAAAGTTCCTTTTCTTCCCGAACCTCCTCAAATCTCACCAAAACGTCCGCAATCTCATCCAGGGACCGTTGTCCTTCTTTTCCTCTCCATGTTTGTATGCTTAACTCGATCTCGAAAGAAGTATGTAGCCTTCAAGGGGTAGTATTACTAGTAAATGCTTCAAATCAGGCCTGATTGAAGGGCAAATGGGCAGACCCGGGAGCTCCTCTCAAAGCCCACCTATCGATTTTCCAGACGCTTTCCTAAGTATCGAATTTCATCGGCAAGTTCGCAATTATATTTTGACACGATGCGCTTGCATTGCCTCCACATCTTTGCATCGTCAGTTGATTTTAATTCACCTACTAAAACTTTAAAGATGAAAAACTCACTAGTTCTCCTTTTAACTTTTGTTGCCTTCTCCACTTTTGCACAACGAAGCTTACAAACCACTACAGTAACTGAAGTATCGCATCAGTATAGAGTTAGTCTTCCAATGATAATCGTTCCACAGTTAATAGAAAAATCATGGAACGACCGAAAGCATACCCAACACATAGAGCTCCACGTTAAACGCATCCTTGATGACAAAAACATCATTGGGGTCAAGTTGGCCACTTGGCGATTATTTCAACCCATGGGCATTCTCTGGTGGGACGGACTTTTAGATAAGGTAAAGTCTGAAAGTGAATTCTACCCCGGACACGTGCGAGAGGCAGGAATCGGAATAACCTATCAACGCATGTTATGGAAAGGACTGTTTGCCACCGTTGAAGTTTTACCGCAGTTCAAGACTTACCTAGACGAGAATAAAAACAAGGTAGGAGATGGCTTTAAGCTATACAATTCCTATCACCTGGGTTATCATGTCGCGTTCGGCAAGAACAAGCGGTTTTTCATAGAACCCCAGGTGCATTGTCAACACTGGATGTTTGACACGAAAGCACCAGATGGATTTAAACAACTAGATGATCAATGGAGGAACTACTTCCTCTTCGAACCTAACCTTTACTTGGGGGTGAATTTCTAGTACTCACATCAGATTGACAAATTTTAAACATAAACAAAAAAGAAATGAAAACTCAAATTCAAAAACTCACGCTTTTATTCACCCTATTCCTAGCCGTCGCCATCAGTGGATGCAATAAGGATGATAGTCCCCCAGCCCCCATTCCTGACTACACATCAGCCGAAGATTATCTGAAAGAATTAGGATTTACAGGTAGTGTCTTAATCCGAAAAGGTAACACAGATTTGCTTAGAACTGGTTTTGGCATGGCAGACAAAGTCAACAACACCCCCAATGCTCCAATGCTCATTTATCGCATCGGATCTATTACAAAATCATTTACTTCCGCGGCTCTTGTCAACCTTAAAAGGGACGGACTCATCGAAAGCTTTGACCAGCCGCTCAGTGACTTCTCGGATGATTTCCCAATGGGCGATCAAATTACCCTTCGCCACCTGATGACTCACCACAGTGGGATTCCAGATTATGTAGAAGCTGTCGAAGCATACGCAGCAGCGAATAACTATTTTTTTGAACCGGAAGAAATTTTTGAAATTGTCACCGAAGCCCTAGAAGAAGAGGGGCTGAAATTCACACCCGGTGAATTCTTTGAATATTCAAATTCCAATTACCTGATCTTAGGAGTACTTATCGAGGAGCTCACAGGTAAAACCTATCAGGGGTACTTACAAGAAAAGATCTACGGACCGCTTGACCTAATCAACACCGGAAAAGGGCCTGATCAAATCATGGATAACAATAGGGCAAAAGGATATAACGCAGACTCTGAAGTAGGAGCCTACCAGATGCAAATTGCCTTCAGCGCCGGGGAGATGGAAAGTACTATCGCCGACCTAGAGAAATGGGGAGATATGATGTTGACAGACTATTACACAGCTCAAGAAAAACAGGACATATTCTCGGCACCTGCTGGCCAGGAAGGTGTTAGTACGGCGGGGGCCGGATGGTTTACGCAGAACATCAACAACCAGGTGATCTATCATCATGGCGGTGATATCGATGGATTTACCAGCTTGCTGGTATTGATCCCGGAATCTAACAGTTTGATCATCCTACTCAGCAACGAACAAAATAAAGGCGAAGAACGCTTCCAGATTATGGAAACCATCATGAATAACGAATTCTAAAGCACGCTTTAGTTGATAAAGTACGGATTTACCACTAATTAAGCATTGAACTTGTAGTCTGATAGCGCATTGTTGCATGAACAGTTTTTCACCTTTAAATCGTTTATGCACCAATGCTTTTTTTAGTTACACCCCCTTTACAATTTTCTGCAAGGCTTCTATAACTTGCCCAAAAAAGTAACTTTCTCCCTCTCGTTAAATTCCCTACCTTCGTATCGATAGTTTGCCCCTGCCGGGCACACAAGGGCTAAAACGGCGATAGCCCTGAGAGGCTATTGCGCTTAGTCCAACCAAAAGAGACTTTCCTATTTGTGAAAGGATTTTTTTGAAACACAAACCCTTAATCTCAAAAGCATGTATTGGGATCAACTGACTTCACCACAAGTCGACGCCCTAGATCGAAACATCCCGGTAATCCTTCCGGTTTCAGCGACGGAACAACATGGAGCTCACCTTCCCTTGGCCACTGACCGCCTTATCGGAGAACACTTCTGCAGTCGGCTCAATGATCAAATTGCAGACCAAGTACTCATTCTCCCCAGTGTTGGGATTGGCTGTTCAGAGCACCACAAAGATTTTGCGGGCAGTCTTTCTGTCCAACATCAGACCTTCCTTCAGCAATTGACAGATATTGCAGATTGTGTAGTAAAATATGGCTTCAAAAATATGCTAGTCCTCAATAGCCATGGAGGGAATCAAGCTATTGGCCAGTCTTTCGTTGAAATCTATGGTTACCGCCATCCGGAGCTGAATTTGGCCATTGCTACCTGGTGGCGAATTGCTGCCGAAACTTTGTACAAGCTCAATGATACGGGTCCTGGTGGGGCTGGACATGCCGGAGAATTTGAGACCTCCCTCATGCTAGTGATTGCGCCGGATCTGGTTCATTTAGATCAAGTTCAATCGAAAGCAAATGTTCCAACCTTAGCATGGGCAGAAGGAGATTTGCTCCGAGGTCCCAAGGCAGGATTGTACCGGCGTATGAAAGACATGACCCCCAATGGTGTGTACGGGGAACCCGCAGCGGGAACGCGGGAAAAAGGAGAAGAAATCACCGCCATTGTGGTACCAGCCCTCCAACAGATTATTCTAGATATGTACCAATTATCCCAATGAGGTGGCTACAATTTTCTACTGTCGTTGAAGAACAGCACTTCATTAGCCAGCAAAAATGGTAAACCACTTCAATAGCTAAAATCAAATCCTATGAAACGCCAACTTATCTATTTATTGATCGGAATTTCTACAAGCTTCCTATTTATGTCTTGCAATCAAGAACCCGTGAAGACCTACCAAGTCAAAAAAATTGATCGCCCGATAGAATTGACGGGCCGTGGACAAGACGTCCTTTGGGATCAAGCTAATATGCTCAATGACTTCACCTACCCATGGCGAGAAGAAACACCTCCAGAAACGAAATTCAAAGCCCTTTGGACCGATACTCATCTATTCTTTCTTTACCGGGCTTCAGATACAGAAATCATAACCAAAGAAAGAGGCATGGGAGAACGTGACCCAGTCGATTCAGATCGAGTAGAAATCTTCTTTAAAGCAGATGACAATATGAATCCATACTACTCCCTGGAGATGGATGCCTTAGGTCGTGTACTAGATACCGAAGGTCGATATCATAGAAAGATAGATTTCGACTGGAACTGGCCTGCCGGAGAATTAGCCCTAATGGCAACGAGGGATAATAGTGGCTATACTGTAGAAGGTTCTATCAGTTTTGCCTCCCTGGAGCAATTGGGTATGTACAAGGGAGATTTAGAACTGAAAGCGGGTTTGTATCGAGGAGAATACGTAACGGATGAAAAAGGAGAAATTACCACTAAATGGATCAGCTGGGTAACTCCCAAGTCAGAAACTCCTGACTTTCACATCCCCTCTTCTTTTGGCCTGTTACAATTGATGGAATAAAATGCTTAGACGAATCCTCCTTATCGTACTGCCCCTTTTTGTCCTTGCCTGCCAATCCCCAACAACCAGCTCGACGGAAGGCCCAATCTTGGAAGAGCCGGTAAGAGGGGTATGGTTGACCAATGTAGATAGCGAAGCGCTCTTTTCCCCCGAAGGAATTGAGCAAGCAGTAGCTCACTGTCATGAATTGGGTTTTAATACGATATTCGTGGTCACCTGGAATCGGGCTCACACGCTATATCCCAGTGCAGTAATGGCCGAAAAGTTTGGCCGAGAAATCGATCCTAAGTTCAAGGGGCGGGATCCCCTGCAAGAAGTCATAACCGCCGCTCATGCCCGAGGCATGAAAGTATACGCCTGGTTTGAGTTTGGTTTCTCCTGTAGTTATGAAGAGCCCGACGGCGGTTTACTCATTCAACGAAATCCACAATGGGCAGCCATTGATTCCAGTGGTAATCTAGTTAGCAAAAATGGATTTCAGTGGATGAATGCCTTTGACACAGCAGTACAAGACTTTGTATTATCCCTTCTCTTGGAAGTAGTTCAGCACTATGATATCGACGGTATACAGGGAGATGACCGGCTACCCGCGGTACCTTCTGAAGCGGGATATGACCCTACTACCCTTGCTCGCTTCCAGCAGGCAACAGGGAGAACGGATACGCCTGCACAGTACGATGAGCAATGGATTGACTGGCGAGCACAACTACTGAACGAATTTATGGGAAGGATTCATGAAGCAGTCAAGGGTCTTGATCCCGACTGTCGGATTTCAGTTTCACCAAGTATTTATCCATGGAGCAAGGAACAATATCTACAGGACTGGCCTACTTGGGTACAAAAGGGGTGGGTAGATATGGTCTGTCCACAAGTCTATCGATATGATATTGAAAAGTACCGAAGAGAAATGCAAAAGATAGTGGAGGAGCAGCTTACCGCTTCCGAACTACACCATGTTTTTCCTGGAATCTTATTGAAAGTTGGTGACTACGTGGCTAGTGATACTTTGCTTCAGCAAATGGTGCAAGAAAATCGAAAGTTAGGAATCGAAGGAGAGGTCTTCTTTTTTTACGAAGGTCTTAAAAGACGTTCCAAATTTTTTGACCAATTGTATGAATGATCCATCAGGAAGTAAAAAGTCTTTGAAAATTTTGAGTAACTTCATTTATGAATCCGAGTCATAGTCCACTCATCTGCTGATGAGCTTGCAAGAAAACAGATTGTTGGTGGACAAAGATCCGGTTAAAACTCCCTTCAACCAATAGTTTCAGCCTTGACCAAGGATGGTCAGGGCCGTACAAGCAAGATCAAACTGCTCCACTCAATTAGAACTGAATTTATTCATTAGTATCTAATAAGCTAGAACCTAAAAAAGCATCTATGAAATCCCCCCTACCCCTTATCATCTTAGCGTTAACGCTCAGCCTATCATCCTGTATTGAAGGCGACCTCTCTCCGGGTAATGGTGTTGCAGTGGAATCCTTTGCTGGCCGATGGGACAATATCAATGCGCAAACAAACAGCCTCTCTCGAGTTACCATTACACAAAAAATTCCTGGACAGGTATCCGTACAACTTTGGCGGGTTTGTGGTCAAGATCAATGTAATCTGGGTAATTATACCAGTACCATAAATGATCTTCAAGATGGGAAGATCTCTTTGTTTTTGAATTGGAATGACCAACCCTTAGCCTTGGGCTTAAGTTTATACGAAGGTGGAAAACTCCTACTCAGTGCTGAAGAAGAAACAGGCCATCAAATCTTTGAGGATCAATTCTTCTCCAGACCAACCAGTAGTTCCTTTTTCCAGCAAATCAATGTCGATGATGCGCGATCCGTAAGCCTTGCCAAACTGCGGATCAATGGAAGTAATAATGAGCTAAATTTTCTACGGCCTGGAACCATTTTGATATACCAGACTAACGAGGGGCGATACGGCAAGCTGCAGGTTCGAGGAAATGATGATGTTCTGACCCTTCGCTGGACCACCTGGGAAATAACTGGAGAAGTGTACCAGGAGGGTGATTATCTGCCGCTAAAAAGTAATGCCTATTACGACATGGATCGGGGAGAAGAAGATAGTGGGGAATCGAAATCTTTAAGTGATTTCCTTTGGATTGATAAAGGTAAGCCGCAACGCTGGCTAGAACCCGTAAATACAGCCTTGATTGCAGTGTATCATCTTGGCTAGTAAGGCCTACTATAGTAAGTGAGATTAGGTTCGCCCCTTTTCTCAACAGAACGAAAACCAACTCAACACGACATGAATAAGAGTAGTCAACGACTCCTCTCCCTGGATGTATTTCGCGGTTTGACGATGTTCTTGCTAATGGGAGAAGCAGCCAGGGTTTATGCCTCACTCAGCACAGCGAGTGAAGGTTCTTGGCTCCACCATCTGATGATTCAGTTTCATCATCACCCCTGGGATGGATTGCGCTTCTGGGATCTTATTCAGCCCTTCTTTATGTTTATCGTTGGGGTTGCCATGCCCTTTTCTTATAAAAGTAGACTTTCCCGAGGAGACCGTCACGCGACGATCCAAAATCATATCTTCTATCGCTGCTTCCTGCTGTTTTTGTTCGGTACTGGCTTGCATTGTGTGTACAGCCACAAACTAGTTTGGGAGTTGTGGAATGTTTTGACGCAACTGTCCTTCACCATTTTGCTGGCCTTTTTCTTAATGCGTTCCTCTTGGAAGTTGCAAATCGGGGCCTCTCTCTTGTTACTCGTTCTGACCGAAATCCTCTATCGCCTATACGACCCCGCGGCGCCTTTTGTCAAGGACGCCAATTTTGGTTCTTACCTCGATATGATCTTGATGGGAAAGATCAATAATGGCGGTGGATGGGTGACTGTCAATTGCTTACCTACAGCTGCACATACCATTTGGGGAGTGGTCTGTGGCCAGCTGCTGCTCTCCGATCGTTCTGCTGAACAGAAATTAAGGTACTTTCTGATAGCAGCTGCTACTGGTTTAGTAACCGGCTATCTAATGCACTTTCTGCAGATCACACCCATCATTAAGCGAATTGCTACCAGCAGCTTTGTGCTGGCTTCTGGTGGTTGGGCCATCTTAGTTTTAGGCCTCTTCTATTGGTGGGTTGACTTGAAGGGAAACCCTATAGGTGTTCGGTTTTTCAGCATTGTAGGTATGAATTCAATTTTCATCTACCTGTTTGCTGAAACGGTGGGCCACCAATGGTTGGGTGGTTTCACTAAAACCTTTAATCATGGCTTCCTCGGTCTACTTGGCCTGCCTGAAATGGCGCTTGACATTACCAATGCCCTCTTGGTCTGGGGAATCATGTGGTACTTATGTTATTTCCTGTATAAAAAGAGTATCTTTTTCAAAATATAAATCATGAACGTACACCCAGACGCCCCAAAGTTTCGACTTGGGCAGCTTCTTTGGCTAGTACTTTGCCTGGCAAGTACAAGTCTTTACGCCCAACCCTCCTCTGCCACTATCGTAGAAGCAAAAACGAGTCTGTTGACCTACCCTTTCTCAGATCCTGATCCTTTCCCCATACTAACGCAGAATCCAAAAATCTATCCCTATCACCGCTTTGATGGCTATAGCTTAGAAGGGCAAAATCAAGATTGGACTACTATAACCCTCAGCAACGATTATGTAGAGGTTTACGTGCTACCTGAAGTCGGCGGAAAAGTATGGGGAGCCATTGAAAAAGATAGTGGCCAAGAATTCATCTATAGAAATGAGGTCATGAAATTCCGCAATATTGCGATGCGCGGTCCCTGGACATCTGGTGGTATAGAGTTCAACTTTGGCTTAATCGGGCATCATCCGGGTACAGCCACACCTGTGGATTATATTTTAATAGATGAGCCGGATGGTAGCGTTAGTTGCGTGGTAGGGAATATCGACCTTCCCTCTAGAACGCAATGGCGCGTTAAGATCAGGCTTCCAAAAGATGAAGCCTACTTTGAAACTCAAGCTACCTGGTACAATCCGACACCCCTCCAGCAGTCCTATTACAATTGGATGACGGCTGCCGCTGCCGCCAGCCAAGACCTTGAGTTTTTCACCCCTGGCAATCAATACCTGGAACATGGGGGCATGGCGAAATCCTGGCCCTACGACGATCAAGGGCGTTTTTTGCCCGCCTATCAAGAAAACAACTTCGGTCCTAGTAAATCCTATCACGTAGTAGGTAAAGATCATGACTTCTTTGGTGGCTATTTCCATGATCAGAACTTTGGCTTTGGCCACTGGGCGGAATACGAGGAAATGCCAGGACAAAAGCTGTGGCTGTGGGCTCTATCACGTTCTGGGGGCATCTGGGAAGATCTGCTAACCGATACCGATGGTCAATATATTGAATTCCAAGCAGGACGTCTGTTTGTTCAATACTCCCCAGGAGCAGACCTTAACCCGATCACGCAGGCCAATTTCCCTCCCCACACGACCGACCAATGGACAGAGAAATGGTTTCCTGTGAAAGAAATCGGTGGTTTAAGTGATGTATCTGAAAAGGCGGTTCTCCATGTACAAGACACAAAGGAAGGTATGACAGTAGGCATCAATGCACTCTCAGCAGTAGCGGGAACGCTGGTCATCCAAACCCAAAATGGCCAAAGTTTCGAAGCTACCGTCAAGCTAAAACCGATGGGGGTTTTCAATAAAACCTTTCCTATTTCCTTAGCAGAAGTACAGTCGGTGAAAGTGGAAGCCATGGATCTGCAGCTTAGCTTGGCGAAGGATGCAGGGGTGTTGAAACGGCCTTTTAGTTCCCCCCCTCAAAATGCCTTGCCTGCCACCTCTGCAGAGAAGCACTTCCGATCTGGACAAGAAGCCATGAAGTATCGATCCTTTGATCAAGCCGAAAAAGATTTTAAGGCTTGCCTGGAACTGGAGCCTCAACATTTGGGCGCCTTGACCCATTTAGCAGAACTGTATTATCGCCATGGACAGTACCCCGAAGCACTCAAACGGGCTCATCATGCCCTACGGTGGGATACCTACCACCCTGCCGCAAATTTTGTGGCAGGTTTAATCTACAGCGTCCAAGGAGACAGGCTCAATGCCAAAGAGAGCTTTGGATGGGCCGCACGCTCCATGAGTCACCGCTCCGCGGCCTATGCTGAGATGGCGGCGGTATTCCTGCAAGAAGAAGATTGGAAGAAAGCCCAAACCTATGCACAGAAGTCCTTAGACTTTAATCGATACAATATCGCGGCCTGGGAAAGCATGGCCATCGCCGCCCGACGACTGGAGGATCTGGCTACGGCAGAAAAAGCCACGGACGCGATTCTCAGCATTGATCCCCTCAATCACTTCGGATACTTCGAACAGTATCTACTGCAAAAATCCGCGAATAACAAGAAAGCCTACCTACAACGAAACCGAAGTGAATTTCCAGAGCAGACATTCCTAGAATTGGCCTTAAGCTATTATCGGAAGGGGCAGGTTTCCACTGCCGGCGAAGTGCTACAGCTCGCCCCTCAAAAGCATCTAATTCGACTATGGACGGCCTTCTTAGCAAAAGACACCAAGGCGCTGGCCGATATTGCAGCTACTTCTCCCTCTTTTACCTTTCCTTACCGCCGGGAGAGTCTGGAGGTATTAGAATGGGCTGTGCAACATTCTGAGCATTGGGTCTTCAAGTATTATTTAGCCTTGAATTATTGGGGGAAGTATCGAACCACTGAAGCCCTGAGTTTGATGAAAGCTTGCGAGCAGCAGCCTGATTATGCCCCTTTTTATCTCAGCCGAGCTCACCTAAGCTCCTTAGTTAAAGGGGAAAATGCCGAAATAGATATGCATCGTGCCCAAGCCGTAGGATCGAAGGATTGGAGAGTACAAAGAAGATTTGCGCAATACCTGATCGAAAGTAAGCAAATTGAAGGAGCCTTAAAGTACTTGAAAGAAGCCTGGACTCAAGATAAGCGTAATTATGCCCTAGGTATGGATCTTGTGAGAGAATTGGTGCACTCGGATCAGTACACGGCTGCCCTTTCCATATTAAAGGACCTTGAGGTTCTCCCTTTTGAAGGAGCCTCCGAGGGAAGACTTTTACACCAGCAGGCAAATACGGGTGCTGCCTTGATATCCATGAAGAAAAAGGACTGGAACGGAGCAATTGAACATTTGGAAGAGGCTAAGGAATGGCCGGAACGGCTTGGGGTTGGCAAACCTTATGACCCGGAAGAACGCCTCAGTAACTTTCTTTTGGCATATTGTCACCGCCAACTTGGGCAGCAACAAGAAAGCAAATTCTTTTATGAAAAAGTTTGGAAGAGCACACAAGCAGAAGGGCATCGGGTTTCCGTAAATCATGTTTTAGGACTTCTTGCTCATGCAGCACTAGACTTGGAGGAAGCACAACATCCTTTACCTTCATTCTTGACGGACGAAGATAAACAAGAGCATCCTGATGTACAGTGGATCCAAGCCTGGTTATCTAAGGATAAAGCTCGACTAAAGATTCTCGAACATCGTCATCCGGATCGATGGGGTTCTGTCCAAGTGAAACTTTTGGAATTGGCTTTGGAACTAACAAATCAAAGGTAAGGCTGGCGATATCAAGAATTCGTCAAGGCAATCCCTGCGATTCTACTATATTTAGTCTTTATCCAAGGACAATAGGCCTACAACACAAGCATTGTTCTGTTCAATCATACCTAAATGATATGCAAAATCGGTACTACTACATCTTTGGTTTCTTTTTCTCATTAAGCTTTGTTTACTCCTGCACTAATACTGAACCACCACTTCCTCCCAACATTATCTATGTGATGGTAGACGATCTAGGTAGTGCAGATTTAGGATGCTATGGGAGTACCGACATTCAAACGCCAAACATTGACCAGTTTGCCAAGGAAGGCCTAGTTTTCCGACAAGCCTACTCCGGTAATACAGTCTGTGCACCAGCCAGAAGCACTCTCATGACGGGATTACATAGTGGACATACCCAAGTACGTGGAAACACTGGGGGCATAGCCCTACCAGATAGTGCCTTCACCGTTGCAGAATTATTGCAACAAGCCGGCTACGCTACAGGCGGATTTGGAAAATGGGGGCTGGGTGACCAGGGCACAGAAGGTGTTCCTGAAAAACAGGGTTTCGATGAATTCTTCGGGTATTACCATCAGATTCATGCCCATAACTACTATCCAACGTATTTGTGGAGAAACGGTGTAAAAGTGGACCTGCCAGCTGAAGAGGGCCAAGCGAACTCTTACACCCAATACCGGATTTTTGATGAAATGAAGGCCTTTATTCAAACCCATAAGGACAAAGCCTTCTTTTGCTATGCCCCTTGGCCAGTGCCTCATGGTAAGTATGTGATCCCAAGCAGCGATCCTGCCCTGGGCTTATACCAAGAAAAGAACTGGACGGAAAAGCGGAAAAACTACGCCGCCATGACCAGCCTTTTTGATCGACAGTTGGGTGAGTTGATGGCTTTATTAAAAGAACTAGAAATTGACGAAAGGACTTTGGTCATCTTTTGTTCGGATAATGGTGGAGGAAAAGAGTTTGCGGATGAAAAAACCAATGGTGAATTGCGCGGATTTAAAAGGGACTTATACGAAGGGGGCCTCCGGATTCCATTTATCGCGCGCTGGCCAGGTAAAATCAGCCCAGGTCGCACCACCAATGAGCAGATCTACTTCCCGGATATCCTTCCAACTTTAGCAGAAGTAGCTGGACAGCGGAATAGTATTCCCCGAAATATAGACGGAATATCTCTATATAAGCTGCTAACAGATGCGAACCACGCTCTTCCGAATCGAATGCTTTATTGGGAATATCCACATTATGATTGGGGAGCAAAAAACTATCCCGACAGCCAATTTAAACAGGCATTGCGTTACAAGAATTGGAAAATGATACGGAATGGGAAGGATAAAGAATGGGAATTCTATGACCTTAGAGAGGATCCTTTTGAGACGGATAATGTCGAGGCCTACCACCCGGGGAAAATGGAAAAATTCCAAGAGTGGATTGCCGGGCATAGAAACGAAGCCCCCCCGCAGATCGAACCAGATCAGCAGGAGGGCCGTTCATTCAGATAAGGTCGAAATTAGTTTCTTGGCAAGGAGAAACAGAAGGTACTTCCATGACCGATCTTTGATTCTACCCAGATTTCACCACCATGTCTTTCCACGATCTTTTTGCAGGTGGCTAATCCGATACCGGTACCTTCGTATTCATCCATCTTGTGTAAGCGACTAAACATCCGGAAAATTTTTTCCCTGTATTGCTCTTCAATCCCAATTCCGTTGTCCCGGATCTTGAATGTATAGTTTTCCCCTTCAGGAACACAATCAATGGAGATCTGTGGACTTTTCCCATTTCTGAACTTAATGCCATTGGCAATAATGTTTTGAAATAACTGGGTTAAATGAGCTGAGTTGCCTTTTACGCGAGGCAGAGCATTTTCATTGATTCTGATGGCTGCATTCTCATTGCGTATCTGGAAATACAAATTGGATAAAGCATTGTGGACTACGTCCTTTGTCTCTGTCCAATCTGATTCTTGAGGTTTATTCTCGATCTGACTGTAGGTCAGCAAATCATTAAGCAATTGATCCATACGCTTCACTCCTCCTGTTATGAATTCCATATACTCTTGCCCATTATTGTCGATCACATTGAAGTATCTACGACGGAGTAGGCCGGTGAAAGATCCGATGGTGCGAAGAGGGGCTTTTAGGTCATGCGAAACAATGAAAGCAAACTTCTGTAGGTCCTCATTTTTTCTGGAAAGATCTGTATACTGTTGATGGATTTCCTCATTTTTCTCTTGAAGCTGGATTTGGAACCGATGTTTGATCACCGATCTATAGGATACCCCCATTAAGCAAACCGTCAAAAAGCTCATGGCCCAATAAAAAGTACTTTTGGACTTCTTAAAACGGTTTTCCTGTTTCAACAAGGTAATTTCGTTTTCCTTCTTGGTCAACTCGTACTTAATTCGTGCGTTGGAGGCGTTCTTGATCATCTCTTCATTCAATAAGCTTTCTTTCAAGTTGATGTATTCGGAGTTCATACTAAAGGCTCTTCGAAAATCATTCTGTTCAGAAGCTACTTTCGCCAATCGCTTATACAAGGCAACCCGTCTTCTATCAGAATCTATTTCCTCCGCTAGGGCCAAACCTTCTTGGTAAGCTACATCTGCTAGGGCAAGCCGCTTTTGTTTCATGTACACATCCCCCAGATACATGTGGCTTCCAATCAATCCCCACTTATCACGTAGTTCCACTTTAATGTGATAGCTTTCCATCAATGCCTCCTGGGCCTTATCCAGTTCCTCCTTCTTTAAGTAATGTGCTCCCAGGTTATGCAAGGCATAGGCTTCTTTGGAGCGACTACCTAACGTTCGAGAAAGCGCCAAAGCTTTAGACAGATATTGATGTGCTCTCAGCGTATCCCCGAGGCCAGCATAGGTAGGCCCAAGTGCACTGTAGCAGGATAAGACGGCTTTTTTCTTACCTCTTTCTTCCGCTAGTTCGAGAGAGCCTTGGTAATATTTTAGGGCCTGCTGATAATTCTTTTGATAAAAGACGATCGTGCCTAGTTGGTACAAGGCGCGGCCGATACCCGCAGAATCCTGAATACTTTCTAAGATCTGTAAGGCTTCTAATTGAAGTTGGTATGACTCCTCTTCATTACCGATGCGCTGATGCACAGCTGCAATGTTGTTGAGGCCTTTGGCTTTGTCTTCTGAGGAAGATTGAATCTGCGGAAGTTCGAGATAGGTGTGATAGTAGTCCAGCGCCTCGTAATAGCGCTGAAGCTTGAAGTTGGATTTCCCAAGTTGTAATAAGACCTCGGGATAGATTTTGCAGTTCTCTTGGGGTGGCAGTAAATCTAATACTGCTTCGTAATTCTCGATTGCGGATTCGAAATCTTCTTCTTTGAACAACTCTTCTCCTTCGTCCAGCAAGATTTTTATCTCGGGATTAGCTTCTTCCATTTGATTCCCTAGCTGTAGGTAATCACAGGAAGACAACAGGAGCATTAGGTAAAGAAAAAGGAGACCATTAACTTTCCATAGAGTATTCATTTTTTGGCATTTTCCTAACGTAGGTGTTAGAGGGTGAATTTAATTGGGCTAAAGATAGTCTCAATCTGTCGCGGAATGTCAGGAGCATTGATAACCCCAACGCTGGGGTTTTGCTTTTTTCAAGTAAGGCCTGCTAGTGGAGAGGAAAATCTGAAATCTCAGAAGTGTGGTAGATAAAGGTTATGGTGTGTTTTTTGAGATTTATCGAATTTCCGTGTTCTCCACTAAGCACATTGCCATACAGCCTATCAACTATGGCTTTCTAAGTTTTAGGTATTGGGACTACTCCTCGTAATCGGGTGGACAACCAGGATCGCCATTGTCCTCATCATTATTAGAACCACCTGAACCACGTCTTCTTCGGCGTCCTCCTTTGATAGCTATTAATTGCTCATCAGGTATTTGAATTTCTAAGGATTTGCCAAAATCAAGCAGTGTCTTTTTCATGATCATTAATGTTTTGTTTAAGAGAAAGCTACACGTCTGCGGACCGTGAGTTTTTTCTCTTTTAGATTCAAAAAATAGGGTGGACATCGGCCTCAGGCTCTAGTCAAATTAGAATAGAAACTAACGCCAACATGCTGTTACAAAAGCTTAGTTGAGAAATGGAGGTGTATGAGATTGTGGTAGTGGTCTATTACTCGTCGTAATCAGGTGGACAACCTGGATCAAATTCCTCTTCTTCTTGTTGATCCTGTCTTTCTTGCCGTCTGCGTCTTCGACGTCTACGCCTACCACCACCTTTAATGGCTTTCTGCTCATCTTCAGTGAGTATTTCGAGGCCTTTCCCGAAAAACTGAATTTGTTTCGCAATCATCTTTAACGTATTTATGGGTTAATAAACTCTAAAACAATGCATAGGAAATTCTAGGCAAGGACATTACCCTTGCTTGACAAATGCCACTTAGCATATACCAACTAGCCCAGTTAGAAGGCATTACCTTCTCAAAGGAATAGTCACAACATCAACAGTGGCGCACAGTTACTCAGAACTGTACTAAACTGTTACCGTTCTATTTCACATTTAAATTTTACTCTGGATAATAGGAAAGACCAATGACACCTTGGGTTGTGTGTTGGGTAAAGCTTAGTTGTTTATTCATTAGCTTTCCTGTCCAAAGACTAAATACTGGCTGGGTTTGTTCATCTTACCTATAGTCGGGGTACTATAACTGGGGGGAGCAAAAATTTCTAGTGCTTACAGCTTTCTATGGCTGCAAGTATCATCGTACAAGATCTAGGATCTTGCTTTCATTCTTGTAGGTACAGGGAATTGAGAAGCGAAAGTAAAGCGAGATGCAATTCGTCTCATAGTGTATTAGTTTTTATGAATAATGAGTTTGGGTGTAGTTATTATAAGTTTCGGTCCTGAAGATGTGAAAGAGTAGAGAATCTTTATCACATTTTCTTTTGCCTTCACAAATATAACAAAAACATATTAAAATTAAAAATATTTAGCTTTTTTCTGGGGACAGATGTTTGGGGAGAAAAACAACTCTATTTCTCTTGTACCGCTCTAAAAGCCAATAAGTTGCATAAAACCAAAAAAAATTATGGGCAAAGCATTTAAGGTCTATGACATCCATTGTGGGCGCTGTGGAGCCTACATTTTGACTTACCACAAACACGGATCTGGCAAGGGAATTATACGCCTTTATTTCCATAATATAATTGGACCAAGTGAATGGTCTAATTTGCAGAATTCCAGTGACAAAGGAAAAAGAATGTTACAGTGTGCAGCTTGTTCGGAGGTATTGGGAAATCCTGTATTGGATAAAGGTAACAAATGGGCTTTTCGAATGCGAAAAGGGCTATTTCATCGCAAATTAAAGAAGCGGTAAAAAAGTTTTTTTCATTTTTTTAACATTTTCTTAAGATTTGACTTGAGTACAAAAAAAGAATTGTGGTCTTATCCCTGTGTAATTCATTCAGAAAAAATAAAAACCAAAAAGATCATGATTCAGAAATCCTTAAAGTTAGCTTCTCTCTTCTCTCTGTTAATTGGCCTAACATTTTTGTTCTCTTCCTGCGAAAAAGGAGAGACGAGTTTATCTGATGATACAGTTGAATATACGACTCAAGCCATTTTTGAAATTCAGGAGCGAGGAGGTTGCGGCCGCGGAGGTTGCTACGAATTTGTTTTCCCACTCACGATCGAATTCCCAGATGGTACAACAGCTGAGGTAGAAGATTATGAAGGTCTTCGTACTACAATTAGTGATTGGAAAGAAGCCAACCCCGATGCTGAAGAACGTCCTTCTTTAAGTTTCCCACTAGAAATTCTAAGTGAAGATGGAGAATTGATCACAGTCGAATCAAGAGAAGACCTATTCCAACTTAGAAGAGAATGCCGCAGAAGCTTTGGCAACCGCCCTCACCACGGCCGTGGCGAGAGATGCTTCCGACTAGTATACCCAATTACTATCACATTCCCTGATGAAACAACCGATATCGTTGATTCTCGTCGTGAATTGAAAATTGCGATCCGATCTTGGAAAAGAAATAATCCTGAGGTGGAAGAGCGCCCAACGCTTACTTACCCACTACAGGTTGAATTGGAGGATGGTACTATCGTAGATGTAGCAAGTGCTGAAGATCTCCAAGCCCTAAAAGACTCATGTAGCGAAGAAGGATAATTCTTCGGGTGATTAATAGTCTGCGTTTTTATGGATTAGCCTTCCTGGGAGCTCCCAGGAAGGCTTTTTACAGTCAGGATTCTGTTAATCAGTGGATTATTGTAGAATTAATTTCTTACTAATGGAACGCTTACCTTGCTGTATCATGATAAAATAAGCCCCCTTCATCTCTGCACCGATATCAATCCGGTCTCTAAAATCGCCCGTAAATCGTCCAAGTTCGTTCCGATAGATTTCCGCTCCGCCAACATTGAAGATTCGTATCGTCGTATTACCTTGAGCAGGCAAATTGAAACGTAATTCAAATAAGCCATTCGTAGGGTTAGGGAAAACATTTAGTCGTTCTATCTCTAGGTTATTGACCAATGGCATATCAATTCCTTTTTCCTCTTTCATTCCGTCTGCCTCCTTTTGCGTCACATTTTCCATATCCACATCCATATCCTCTTCTTCATCTTGTTCCTCTTCGCATTTTTTACTGGCTGCCAGGGATAAGATAGAGCGCTTAACCTTCTCTATTTTGCCGTTGCGATAATAGGATACCTCGATTTTATCTCCTACTTCTCGGTTATCAATTGCCGCACCGAGATCGTGCCAGTCATACATGGGAATTTTATCGATAGCAGTGATCACATCACTACTCATCAACCCCATGCTTTCGGCCGTGGTACATTCCACCACCTCCACAGGCACCCCATTCACTCCTTTTGGCAACTTCTCATGAAGAGAGCTCACTCCCAAGAACGGATCTTCTTCCCTCGTTCGCTTCCGTCTTTCTCCATCTCCCTTGGCTCCAATAGCAACTTTGCGGTTGCGCTCCTTGCCGTTGCGGATGAAGTTGATCTTAATTTTCTCATTGGGCTTTAGCTGATGAAGTCGATCCGAAAGGTTATCATCTTTTGTAAAAGGAACATCATTGAAACCGGTAATGTAGTCGAATGGTCGCAAGCCCGCTTTGTCAGCCGAAGTCTTTGAAATTACGTTGGTAATGTAACTACCATAGCGATTTTCAAAGCCCAATACTTTGGCTTTTTTCTTTGATACGTGGTTAGAATGAACGCCTAAAAAAGCGCCTTGTTGAGACACAAGTAGGAATGGCAAACACAGAAAACCGAAGAGTAATAACTTTTTCATAGCAAAAGATTTAGTTTTTCTTAGACACGTTTTGGGCATAGCAGATCCGTCTAGTTTTGAGTCCATTGCGGTCAAAACTACCACCTGCAAAAGGCAAATACTATCTAAGAATTAATTGAATTTAGCATACATACGAGCCAAACCGGAAATTGGATCTTTCCGAGATCGAACAAAGTCATCTCATAGCTTTTTCAGGTATCAAAAAGGTATTAAATTTGCCACTCATTCATTCACAAGTACAAAGAGGAGCATGGTAGTCTTAGTAGAAACTATCGGTTGGCTAGGTTCAATTTTGCTCATTGGAGCATTTCTATTGAGTAGTATGGACAAAATATCTACACAGTCCCCAACGTATCAGTTGTTGAACCTGGTGGGGGGGATCATGTTGATTCTGAATTCACTTTACTATGGTGCTCTCCCTTCTAGTTTCCTCAATCTGATTTGGTCAGGAATTGCCATTTTCTACCTGGCAATAATGGTTCGAAAAAACCGAAAACCTCGGCCTACGGTCTAAACAAGTAGTGCATATTTTGTTGAGTTGGGTCAAGTTGGAGATAAGTTTAGTAGTTAAAGCTAAACTTGACTGTGTGCGGACACAATTTATCATCTGATTTCTCTTGATATTCTCTGCTGAATGCATATTTCTCAGTATCTTCAGGGTTGAACAACGAAGTCTGGGCCCATAATTGCCCTTATTGCCAACAATTTATACAAGTCCTTCATGCATATGCCCTTTCTGTACAGATTGGCTTACAGCCGTCGCTTTCTCGGTTTTTCTCTGCTACTTTCCTTACTCCTTTGGGGTCAAGCTTGTACAAATGATAGTGACTTAGCCAGCCTACCTAAGGAGGTAGATTTCAATTTTCATATTCGCCCGATACTATCTAACAATTGCTACAGCTGCCATGGCCCTGACCCCAGTTCCAGGAAGGCCGGCCTACGCCTAGACACCTATGAAGGTGCCACAGCCTTACTTGAAAGTGGAGACAAGGCTATTGTGCCACACCAGCCGAAGCAGAGTGCCTTATTCCAGCGGATCACGAGTACGGATGAAGAACTTATGATGCCACCAGCTGAATCCAAAAAGAAGCTTTCTGAGCGAGAAGTAGCCTTGCTTAGAAAGTGGATCAAACAAGGAGCAGAGTGGGCTCCCTATTGGGCCTTTCAAACTCCCAAGGAACATTCCTTTCCGAAAAAGTTAACTTCCGCTACCGTCCCTGAGAAAATTGATCATTTGATTGATGAAAAACTCAAGGAACAAGGGCTTACAGCAAGCCCGAAAGCAGAAAAAGCTACTCTCATCCGGCGCCTAGCGTATCTGCTAACTGGCCTACCCCCTACCCCCGAAGAAATCAAGAACTTTATAGCAGATGATTCTCCTACCGCCTATACTAAACTCGTAGATTATTACCTGGATTCACCTCATTTTGGGGAGCGCTGGGCGAGGCATTGGATGGATTTAGTACGCTATGCCGAAACCCGTGGCCACGAGTTTGATTATCCCGTAATTGGAGCCTGGCACTATAGAGATTACCTGATAAGAGCTTTCAATCAAGATCTTCCATATGATCAATTCTTGACGGAACAATTAGCTGGTGACTTGTTGGAAGAGATAAGGTGGGACAGCAGTGGAACACGTAATGAATCCGCCATCGCAACCTGCTTCTTTACCTTAGGAGAAGGCACCCATAGCCCAGTGGATATTCGACAGGATGAGGCAGACAGAATTGACAATATCATTGATGTAACTAGCAAAGCCACCCAAGGGTTAACCGTGGCTTGTTCCCGTTGTCATGATCATAAATTTGATCCCATCCCGACCACGGACTATTATGCCTGGTACGGGATTTTTGAAAGCACACGCTTTGCCATGGTTCCCACCCAAACTGGTCGACAAAGTTGGCAGTTGATGGATAGCCTGAACATGCAGAAAGAAGCTTTAAAACGCTTTATTTCGGAACGGGCATCGGTCTCCTCAGCAGTAAATGTCAATCAGGTGGGTACACTCACCTCCAATGGAGGGAATGAAGAGCCCAAATTCCTCGGCGATTTTCGAGCAGGAGGTATTGCCGGATGGGATGCTAGAGGCCTAGCATTTCAAGTTCCCAATGCGTTGGGAGAACCCAAGTTTTCAAAAGAGGGCAGGTTACAAGGGTTTGAAATGGGGAAAGTCTCCAGCCGACTATTGTCAACGGGCCTACAAGGGGCCGTCCGATCCCCCAGTTTCACCATTGATCATGATAAAATTCTAGTGAGGGCTGCCGGTCTTGAATCGGAGGTCAGGATCATTATTGACAATTTGCAGCTCATTCAGAATCCGATCCATGGTGGTTTGCGGAAGAAATTAGAAAACGATCAGTTGGAAGACCATATTTTTGATGTAAGTATGTGGAAAGGCCGGAAGGCCTACGTTGAATTGGTAAATGGTCACTACCGTAAAAACTGGAAAAATCATAGTTATGATATCCCTCCGGAAGCCTGGGTGGAAGCTAGCTATGCTCTAGTTTTTGACAGCATCCCACCTGCTGTGGCTCCGTTGGCTGTTAAACCCCGTCTACCACAGAAGGCTTTGCAGAATTGGCAAGCTGGCCAAGCTACCATTGATGATGTAGCTACCTTGAATCAACTGGTGCGTAAGAACAAGATTCCAACTAGCACGCCACAATATCAAGATTGGTTGGAGGCAAAATTGACTGCCGCAAATCAATTGTACGATTCCACTTATGTAGCAGGGGTTGTCGATGGCCCACCCATCCAAAGTCCGGTCTTCACCCGTGGAGATTATCGATCCTTGACTCAGTTCCAGGTACCCCACCGATTCCTAAGTGCTACTATGGACAGCACTCTGATCTTTCCTAACCAAAGTAGCGACCGACTCGCTCTGGCGGCAGCCATCGCCAACCCTGAAAATCCTTTGACTAGCAGAGTCATGGTAAATCGGGTTTGGCACCACCTATTTGGGCAAGGTCTGGTGAAGACTGTCGATAACTTCGGGTTGCAAGGATTTCCGCCTTCGCATCCAGCTTTGCTCGACTTTTTAGCACTGCAGTTCGTAGAAGATGATTGGTCCCTTAAGGAACTCATTAAGAATATTGTACATACTGAGGTATTCCAGCGCAGTGCCATCGGCACAGCTGGGGCGAAAGACCCTACCAATATCTACCTATCCAAATTCCCAGTACGACGGATTGAAGCAGAAGCCATTAGAGATGCTCTACTGGCTACCTCAGGCCAGCTGGATAAAAAAATGTATGGTCCGCCGGTACCGATCTATCTCACGGAGTTCATGAAAGGCCGGGGCCGACCTGCCAAGTCAGGTCCTTTGGATGGAGAAAATCGACGCAGTATCTATCAGGGAATCCGTCGCAATTTCCTTTCTCCCTTTATGCTCAGCTTTGATATGCCAGTCCCTTTCAGCTGCTTCGGAAAACGAGATGTCTCTAATGTGCCCTCACAGTCATTGACCTTGATGAACGATCCTCTAGTCTGGCAGCAGGCAGAGCTTTGGGCCAAGAAAATTGCAAATACAGATCAGACATTTGATGAGAAGATTGAGCAGGTATTTTGGCAAGCCTTTGCTAGGGCACCAAAGCCTGAAGAAGTCCAAGAGGCAAAGGATTTCTTTGCAGAAATCGATCGTGAGGCTTCAAGTCCTGAAGAAGGCTGGAGCACTTATTGCCATACCATTTTTAACATGAAAGAATTCATTTTCCTCTTATGAAACATATATCTCCTACCCCATATTCACGCCGCCAGATGCTCAATCTCTGTAAAAATGGCTTTGGCGGGCTGGCACTCATGAGCTTAATGAACACCTGGTCTTGCACTTCACCGGTCCAGGAAGCTAGAGCCACCGTGAACCCGCTTGCCTTAAAACCACCACATTACGCTCCTCGAGCTAAAAGTATCATTTTCCTTTACATGGACGGTGGGGTTTCACAGGTGGATAGTTTTGATCCTAAGCCTCGCTTAATTAAAGAGAATGGCCAAGATCCCTACCAGAAGTTTAAAGTCGACGCTACCCAGTTTAACAATATTGGACGGTTGCTTAAAAGCCCTTGGGAATTCAAGCAGTACGGAGAAAGTGGCATGTGGTTCAGCGAACTGTTTCCCCACATTGCGACTTGCGCTGATGATATTGCCATGATCCGTTCTATGGTATCTGACTTTCCAGAACATACCAACGCCAACTACTTCTTACATACTGGCATTGGTATTCAAGGACGCCCAAGCATGGGATCCTGGGTGACTTATGGGCTCGGGGCAGCCAATGACAATCTTCCTTCTTATGTAGTCTTAGATGGAGGACTAATCCCTCCTGGAGGGCTGGATAATTTCAAGAGCGGTTTTCTTTCTGCCAGTTACCAAGCATCTATCCTTCGGCCAGGTCCAGTCCCCGTGGCTAATATTCTTCCGAAGGAAGAGCAAGATGGTCTGCAACAACGGAAACTAAAGTTTGCGCGACAGATGGACAACACCCTGCTCAACAAATTAGGGCATGAGGATCAAGTAGCGAGTGCCATCCAAAACTATGAACTGGCCTTCCGCATGCAAGCTTCAGTCCCCGAGCTTACCGACCTATCTGGTGAATCGGAAGCCACCAAGAAATTATATGGATTAGATGATGACGACAAGCACACCCGCGGCTATGCCGCCCAGTGCCTGCTGGCCCGTCGTCTAGTGGAAAGAGATGTTCGATTCATCGAACTCACCTGCCCTCGTGTGGAGGCTGATCGTTGGGATCAACACAATAACCTGAAGGATGGACATGAGCGCAATGCCCATGCCGTGGACAAGCCGATTGCCGGCCTCCTGAAAGATCTGAAGCAGCGCGGCCTCCTAGAGTCTACCCTAGTGGTCTTTGCCGGAGAATTTGGCCGAACACCCTTTTCGCAAGGAAAAAATGGCCGAGATCATAATCCTTCTGCTTTCTCTATCTGGCTGGCTGGGGCTGGTATTAAAGGCGGCACCGTTTATGGCATGACAGACGAGTATGGCTATCGGGTCGTGGAAAATCCAACCACCATCCATGATCTACATGCGACGATGCTTCACCTTATCGGCATCGACCATGAGAATCTCACCTACCGATTCAGTGGCCGAGACATTAGGTTGACAGATGTGCATGGGCATGTGATTAAGGATGTTTTGGTGTAGGCTCGCCCCATAACACTTCCGAAGTCTTAAAGACTTCGGAAGTGT
>CAJXPD010000017.1 GCA_913057785.1 uncultured Lewinella sp.
CAGCCAGGTGTTTAAATGTTGATCGATAGGTACCACACCGATAGCTAAGTTCTTAAAATGCACTACGCCATAGATCCCTGGGTTACCAGATGGATTTAGGACGTCACGATGGGTAACTTTGATCCAAGGGTTTTCGTAGGCTGTTTTCTGCGAGAGCGTCTTCCAAGGGTTTTCCATGAAAAGAATCTAGTTTGGGATAGAGAATCAATCTAAAATGGACTGCTAGGCCCAGCTAACAATTGCGCTAAAAGCACTTCAAAGAGCTCTGGACGTGCAATGTAGATGGAAGTTAAAGTAAAGATCAAACCATAAATAGCGCCCCATAAGTGTGCATTGTGCCCGATGTTATCTACCCCTTGCTTGTCCATGTAGGAAGAATAGGCTAGGTAAAGAATACCAAAAACGATGGCTGGTAAGGGGGGAAATGTAAACCAAGACCAAGGCGCAAATACGATGTAAAAGAATACTAAGGCAGAGGTGGCTCCGGAGGCCCCCAAGGCGCGATAGCCTACGTCATCTTGGTGTCGAAAATAGGTAGGTAGCCCAGCCACAATAATAGCACTGATATAGAATACGATATAAACGATTTTACCATAATCTGGTCCAAACAGCATGCTAAATACCTCTTCGGCCATGATACCGAATTGATATAGTACAAATACGTTGATGAAGAGGTGTGGCCAACTCCCGTGGATAAAGCCTGAGGTAATAAACCTAAAATACTCACCCGTTCGCTTAATCTCATAGGGGTAAAAAAGGAGTTTAGCCCTCATCGCTGGATTTTGAAGCGCCTGGTAGGAGACCACACAGGTCATGATCAGT
The DNA here is from genome assembly GCA_913057785.1 of uncultured Lewinella sp. Taxonomy (GTDB): domain Bacteria; phylum Bacteroidota; class Bacteroidia; order Chitinophagales; family Saprospiraceae; genus DT-111. Next base: position 823 of record CAJXPD010000017.1, read on the forward strand.
AACAAAAGGGTAATGTTCATAAATTTGCAGTTTATTCGGTTTAGTTTGGCTAGCTATTGTGATAAGGCTCATTCCGTAAGATTGTCATGGCCCGGTACAGTTGTTCAACAAAGAACAAGCGAATCATTTGATGCGAAAAAGTCATTTCTGATAAAGATAACTTTCCCTGAGCCCTTTTATATAAAGCATCTGAGAACCCAAAAGCGCCTCCGACCAAAAAAATTAATCTTCTCCCTGGGCGCATTAAGAGTTGATCCATGTATTTGGCGAAAGCCACTGAATTGAATGATTTTCCCTTTTCATCTAATAATATGAGAAGGTCTTCAGATTTAAGTTTTTGTAAAATAGCCTCACCTTCTTTCTCCTTTAATTGAATGGGCTTCATCCCTTTGGAGGTCTTGACGTCTGGGATCACGATCATCTGAAAGGGAAGGTAATGAGACAAGCGCTTGACATACAATTCAATGCCTTGTTTCAAATAAGACTCACTCGTTTTTCCGATTACCCAAAATTCTACTTTCATTCCATTTATTTAGAAAAGGGACAATTCGTCCATGAGCGAGGGCCGCTCGGCGTAATCCTTTCTGATCACTTGAACCAGCTCATTTCCAATGCTATGTGCTCCCAGTGAGTGTAGGTGTTGAATAATGGATCTAATTTTGGTGGAACTGATCCGTCCTAAATGGGCATTAAGGTATAATTGTACTTCAGCGACGTAAATAGGCTTAAGTTTCTTCTCGTGTTCAGGCAGCAGGTATCGATCAAAATTAACGAGCAGATCTAAAGAAGGATGTTGCGTCAAATAGGTCAAAAGTTCCTCATGCATGCCTTCTTCGCCATAAATCTGCGGCAGGAGCGCCTGATTATCGGTTTGGCCAATCTGTTTTTCAAGTTTTTGGATTACCTGCTTGCGTATCTCAAACCATTCATCTCCAGCGGCCTGCTTTATCTTGCGGAAAAAGCTTAAATCTTTTGAGAAGAGGAAAAGCTCCTGAGCTAACTTTATGGTCTTTTTATTGTCCGCTTGCAATTCTGCCAATTTCAATAAAAAGGTCTTTCCTTTTATTTTCTCTGATGGAGTTTCTGCCACTTTGAGTGAAGCTTTGGCAAACTGCTCTGCTCTTTTATAGTCTTTTTGACGTAGACTGTAATGAATAAGTTCAGACTGCTCAAAGGCTGCCTGCAAGATATGAGTGAAAAACTGCCGGATCGCCTTCTTGCCATATTTCTTTTCCCAAAGTAAGTAGTGAAAATATAGGGCTTGCGCCATTGGACGATCTTCTGTGCGGTAGTGATCCAGCATGAGTTCACTCGTTTCCAGCAGAAGCATGGCTTGTTCATCCTCTGTTGCCAGTCGGAATAAAATGGGGTGGAAAAAGACATCAAGACCATGATTTCGATAGGCGAACTTAGTATATTCTTCGATGAAAAACTCCCAAATTCTTTCCCGTAAAGCGGGAGGAATACTAGCCTGTATGAGTTGCAGCGTGAGTTTTAGTACTTTTTCTAGAGGCGGATTGAGCAGGGGCTCATCGGATTGTACCTTTCCGAGAATAGGAGGTACCTTCAGTAGGATGCTCTGTGCTAAGATAAATACCTCAGCGTATTGTTGCTGGACCAAGTGCAGGTGCATTTGTTCCAACATTTCTTCCAGAATCTTTGCGATGCTACCGGCACCTCGCTTGTTGAAGGTTCGATCGGGCCGGCGGGCCATCTGAATGACTGAATTGACCAGCTGAAGATAGGCCTTTTGACTATCTACACTGGGAACTTTGTAGGCGTACCGTGCCTTCAAACTTAATGCAAATGCTCGATTCTGGCGCGTAAAGTCCTTGATGATATGAATAAGCTCCTCGCGTTCCAATTGATCAAGAATCTGCTGAATGCTAAGCTTCTTATTGGATTGGCTGCGTTGCTCCTTGTTTTTTCTTTTCTGCTTTTTCTCTTCACTTTTTCGTCGACGTAGAGCCAATAGAGAAGCTACTATGTGCTTGCAGTTCTTTTCCGACTGAAAGGTGGCACAATCACAGGTGTAGGCCTTCACTTTCGAAGGGGTAATTTGAATTTCTACCTCATAGCGGGCATCATCGTCCTCCACTACTCTAAAGGACCAAAGATGTTGCTCAATTTCTTCCATTGTCAACACCCCATCCTGTATGAAAAGCTCCTCGCCTTGTATAAGCAAGGATTCTTCAATGTGGCGTTCAATATGCTGGAGGAAAAAGTTCATATGATTAAGAGCTACCTAACCCACCTGCTATTAATTATTTGGTGAAAAATAAATTACTTTTTTTGATGAGAGGCTGAAGCCAAAGAACACAAAACATCAAATTTAGTTCTTGTCAGTCAGACTTTCGGTATTCTCCGAGATTTTTTATTGAGCACTTACTGTTAAAACCATTGTTGCGCTGTTACTGATTCAATTACTTTCAAGCCTTACTTTTTTGAGGTAGCAGCTATTGACTGATGAATAAACGGAGTCAAAATTTAAAAAAAACGCAAAAATTTGTGACTCTGCGTAGAAAAATGCGAATTTCGCGCCCAAGTTTTATTATAAGGATAAAAAGAGGATAGTGAAAAAGAATACTGCCATACTACTAATTCATTGCCCAGACCAAATGGGAATAGTTGCTTCTGTCACCGATTTTCTGCATAATAACAACGGCAATATCATTAGTTTAGAACAGCATGTGGATCGTTCAGAGAACCGATTCTTTATGCGTGTTGAGTGGGTCCTGGAGGGTTTTACGATCCCAGAGGCTAAGATTGATGACTTTTTTGGAACACTAATTGGCCAAAAATATCAGATGGAATGGAAGTTATACTTCACTGACCGTAAACCTAAGATGGCCATCTTCGTTTCTAAGGCCTCCCATTGCTTGTACGATATCTTGCAACGATATATGTCTGGTGAATTTGCGGTCGAGATTCCAGCTATCATTGGGAATCATAATAATCTACAATACCTGGCGGATCGATTTGATATTCCATTTCATTTATTCCCGATCACTAAGGAGAATAAGCCAGAACAGGAGGCCAGGGAGATTGCCTTGATGGAAGAACTGGAGGTCGACTTTATCGTGCTAGCTCGCTATATGCAGATTCTTTCTGACAGTTTTGTAGCCACTTTCCCCAATCGTATTATCAATATTCATCATTCCTTTTTGCCTGCCTTTAAAGGGGCACGTCCGTATCACTCCGCCTTCGAAAGAGGAGTGAAGATTATCGGAGCGACTAGCCATTACGTGACTGCTGACCTGGATGAAGGCCCAATCATCTTTCAAGATGTAGCAAAGGTGTCACACCGGGATACCGTGCAGGATCTTAAGCGGCGTGGGAAGGACCTTGAAAAACTAGTCTTATCACAAGCGATTTGGCGAGAGACCCAACATAAAACCTTACCCTACAAGAATAAGACGATTCTATTCGAATAGACGGGAATCTTTATTGGATGATCGGTTCTCCAATGAATACTTTAATCTCCGGTGAGATACGGATGCGAACCTTGACGATCAATGGTTCTCGCATCGGGCTAGTTGTTTTTTCATGGAGCTGATAGGCCGTACGGATGGTCGTAAATACCGTATTAATGGCGGAGGTCTTCTTGTTTTCTTCTATAATCGTTTGAATTTTAGGCATTGGAAATTGACCATGAGGTGCTGTAAGCTCCACTTCTACGGAAGGACTGATAGCGACCCCAAGCGAAAAACTGGTCATTTCAAATCCATAGGATTCCAAACGAGGGAAGATCTGAAGCCATTCTTCGATCAACTTAAAGCTGCGCTCCTTAGCACCATCGCCTAGCGCGTTGGTTTGATCTTTAATGACTTCAGATGCGTCCTGTAAGACTTTTTTGATCTTATCAATCATTATTTGAACTTGATATCTCCGTCGATCTTAACTTTCTGATTGATTACATCTAGCATAGAATGCTCCACTGTAACTGTCTTACCATCAATCTCAGCGTTAGGAATGGTGCTTTTCTTTACCTTACCAGGCATTTGATAGATGGTCTTATAACTAGCACCTGCGAGCATCATGGACATCATTTCTTTCATGTCGTCTTGGATCAAGCCGTCCAACGGTTGGCTAGTCCCAGTTCTTGAGAATAGCTTCTTTTTCTTCATGCTGAACATCTTGCTAAAATCCGAGAACTGACCTCCACCCATCAAGCCAGCACCTGGCCCATCTCCATCCTTGCTCACCTTTTTCATCACCTCCGCTATTTTCTCCATTTCGGCAAAGGAGTCAAAGTTGACAGTCATGCCCATTGTCAATACTTCTTCCTTCTCACTTCCTTTCATCGTGATGACGACTTTTTCCAAAATCTTTTGGTCAGCAGCAGAAAGGTTGGCAGCTTCCGGAGCATTGGCGAAAGTAAAGGAGGAGTCCATATCCATCAGGTTCATGTTCAGGTCTCCAGATTCGGACTTCACAGCTTCTTCTAAGGCCTGTTTCATGAAACCATCACTCATTAGTCCACTCATATCAGTGGTCACAATGTATTTTCCTGAACCATCTCTTTTCAGATGAACTTCCTCAATAATATCAAAACAACTGGTCAGGAACAGGAGGGAGGAACCCAATAGTAAGGTCCAGAATCGCTTCATAATTGTTGGTTTTTATTAGGATAATTTGGAAACTGCAGAGCTAATGCGATCAATGGCTTCAGTCAACTGCTCTTCTGAGGCAGCATAGGATAATCTGAAACAATTGTCGGCTCCAAATGCACTTCCAGTGACTATGGCAACATGTACGGTTCGTAAAATATAATCGCAAAAATCATCAGCAGTATTGACTGTTGTAGTACCGTCCGATTTTCCAAAATAGGAGCTGATATCTGGGAATAGATAGAAGGCACCTTCTGGGCGATTAACTTTAAAGCCGGGAATCGCACTAAGACCATCGATTACTAGATCTCTACGCTTTAAGAAGGTTTCCCGCATCTTGGTACTTGGTCCCATGTCTGCCAATAAGGCATAGGCAGCCGCTTTCTGTGCAAAGGCATTCGCACCAGAAGTGAATTGACCTTGAATTTTGCTGCAGGCTGCTGCAATGGTCTTGGGAGCACCAATGTATCCCAATCGCCAACCGGTCATCGAAAAGCCTTTCGAGAAACCATTAACCGTAACCGTGCGATCCTTTACGGAATCAAAAGATCCAATACTAACATGCTTGCCCGTGAAATTGATGTATTCGTAGATTTCATCTGCGATGATGAAAATATCATCGTGGGAAGCTACAACATCAGCTATATCTTCAAGTTCAGCTTTGGAATAAACCGAGCCTGTGGGATTACAGGGAGAAGAAAAGAGCACCGCTTTTGTACGATCGGTAATAGCGGATTGCAATTGTTCCTTGGTTACCTTATAATCCTGCTCGATACCTGCCTTTACCAAAACGGGAACGCCCTCGGCCAGTTTGACAATTTCGGAGTAGGTAACCCAATAAGGCGCCAGAATTACCACCTCGTCGCCCGGATCCAAAATGGATAAGCAAACATTGGCAATGGATTGTTTTGCTCCATTAGAAACTACAATCTGACTGACATCATAATCCAGGTCATTATCTCGTTTAAACTTTGTCTGAATGGCTTGGCGAAGTTCCATAAGACCGGGAACAGGAGTGTACTTTGTAAATCCCTCATCCAATGCCTTCTTGGCGGCGTCTTTGATGTGTTGGGGCGTATCAAAATCTGGTTCCCCGAGACTTAAACTAATGACATCATGGCCTTCGGCTTTCAGTTCACGAGCCAATTGAGCCATTTTAATGGTCGCTGATTCGGCCATATTCTGGACCCTCTGAGAAATTGTTGCTGTACTTACAACGGACATTTTGCTTGCTTTTCAGAATTGGAAAAAATATTGAATGTTTGGCGATTCGATTAGGTCTGCCTGCAAAAGTAGGCTTTTTGTCGTTATCGTGCTTGATTTTTCGAGGCGTGAGACTAACATTTTGAATCTGTTATGATTTGTACTAGAAGTTTTTCATCTTTGCGCATCCAGTGTTAATCCCTCATATATGAGTAAAACCAGGCAGAAAAAGGTAAAAGTTCCCAAAAAAAGACGACCTGATTTTAAGGGGAAATTGTCTCTGGTAATCCCCTGTTTTAACGAAAAGGAACGGGTCTCAAAATTGATCAAAACGCTAGCCGCTTTTCAGTCTGAATGGGGCGGCTCGTTGGATATCGTGATTGTAGATGACGGGAGTACCGATGGGACAGCAGAACGCGCTCAGCAATTGCTAGACAAGACTTTTACTGACGCCAAGAGCTATCAAATAATCACCTTACCCAAGAATGTGGGTAAAGGAGGAGCCTTAAAAGCAGGTGTTGCAGCCGCAAGTGGCGATTTCGTACTCACCTTGGATGCCGACATGGCTACGCAACCGCAAGAACTAATAAATTGGCTTGATACCCTTCCCAATAAGGAGTTTTCAAAAAATGAAATTTTGATCGGCTCTCGAGAGCATAAAGACTCTCAGGTGCAAGGCACTTTTATCCGTCGATTAGCCGGTTTGATCTTTAATTTCATTATCCAGATTCTGACTAATCTTAATCTTCGAGATACCCAGTGTGGGTTTAAGCTTTACCCACAGGCCATTGCTAAGCAATTGTTTGCTGATCTGAAAGTACAGGGGTGGGCACATGATGTTGAGCTATTGGGGAGAGCCAAACAGGAGGGGTATACCATTACTTCTATGCCTGTGAAGTGGGATCATCAAGAGGGATCGAAGATTTCTCTAGTTCGAGATAGTTTCGCCATGTTTGCACAGGCCTTGCGCATTGGATTTACGCTGTTTATCGAGCGCTTCGTAACGGAGCCCATCCAATCCTTTGGAGCTAAAGAGAAGGCTGCAGAACCTAAGTATTATCGACTGTTATTTTTGGTTTCATCGCTGGTGCTATTGGTGGCCTTGCCGATGTTGAGCTTTGATTATGGCATTACCGGAGATGAAGAGGTACAGAAAATTTATGGGGAAAAATTGCTCAGTTACTATGAAACAGACGGGGAGGAGAATTCTGCCCTTAGTTATAAGAACTTATACTACTATGGTGGCCTATTTGACTATACGGCAGCCTGGGCCAACAAGCATATTGGCGGCTTAGATGAGTACGAGATGCGCCACGTGTTGAATGCCTTGGTCGGATTTCTACTGATGCTTTTCACCGGTCTATTGGCCAAGGAAATGACAGGTAGCTGGCGAGTGGGTTTTTGGGCTTTACTCTTCATGGCCATTTCTCCTAGGATCTTCGGTCATTCGATGAACAACCCAAAGGATATTCCTTTTGCTGCTACTTACGTATTCTCCTTGCTTTATATTATACGGTTTGTCAAAGAGTTACCACGGCCTGGTGCCCGGACCGTATTGCTCCTAATCATCGGCCTAGCTGCTAGTATCAATGTGCGAGTAGGCGGAATCTTATTGATTGCCTATCTGGGCTTCTTTGTCGGTTTGCGCTTTCTCTTGCGTTCAGAACTTCGCTCAAAGCTAACGCACTTCCCCACCATCGGAAGAGTGGGAGCCCTTTTGGCGCTAATAGTGGTTGGAGGGTACTTTGGGGGAATGCTTTATTGGCCATACGGATGGGAAGCTCCCTTTAAGCATCCGTTTAAAGCATTGGGCGAAATGTCCAATTTCTCTACTAGTATCAGAATGCTTTTTGAAGGGAAGCACATGTGGTCAGATGAACTTCCTTGGTACTACATTCCGAAATGGATTAGTATTGCCAGTCCGGTCTTCGTGCTATTGGGTGCGCTTGCCTTTCCGTTACTGCTGTTGAAGAATTACAAAAAGACAGATACCTGGCTTTGGCTATTCCTGTTGTATACTTTGATCTTTCCAGTTGCCTATGCAATTGTTAAGCAATCCTCCCTATATGATGGCATGCGTCACTTTCTTTTTGTATATCCCGTTCTGGTAGTGATTGCAGCTACGGGGTGGCAATGGCTTTCGACGCTTTTACCTGCTAAGGCTTTTCAACTAGGCACGCAAGGAGTGATGGTGGTGCTAATGGCTATCCCCTTACTTTGGATGGTACGAAATCATCCTTACCAAGCCTCCTACTTCAATCCGCTTTCCGGTGGAATTCAAAGTGCCTATGCGCACTATGAAACAGATTACTGGATGAATTCAATGAAGGAGTTGTCCCAGTGGTTTGTTGAAAACAATGAAGACGTTAAAAGTGGAAAGGAGGTAACCATTGCTACTACAACTTCGCAGTCAGTAGGACATTACATGAAGGCGCTAGCTCCTAATGTAAAGGTGATCTACACCAGATATAATGATCGACATAAGAAACCCGCTGACTACTACTTTTTCTATTCCCGTTTCGTCAATGAGGGATTGCAGAAATCAGGAGCATGGCCTCCGGATGAGTTAGTCCACGAAATTACAGCCGGCGGTGTTCCGATCGCTACCATTAGTAAGCGCAATACGAGTTTTGACTTGGAAGGATTTCAGTTGGAGCAATCGAATGATATTCAGGCAGCTCTAGAAGCTTACAAAAAGGAGGTAGCTGCCAATCCAAAAAATGAAGTGGCTTGGATGGGAGTTGCCAGTACCAATTACCGTCTGGGAAATTATCCTGCCGCAAAGGAGGCGATAGATCAGATGCTGACTTTGTCTCCTAGTCACTTAAATCATAATATTTGGAACGGACTTTATCATAAAGCAGTTGGAGAGATAGAGGCTGCAAAAGCAGCTTTTGAACGTTGTATTGAGCTAAACTATAAATCTAATATAGTCTATTATCATCTGGCGACGATTTACGCTACTGAGCAGAATATGGGGAAGGTGCTTAGCCTTCTCGAGCAATTCGATTTACACAATGGCAATCTACCACAGGCATATGATATGGCTATCGGGGCCTCTAACGCCCTTGGTGAAAAATGGAAAGGTGTTTATTTTCAATCTAAGAAGGCTTATTTCCTAAAGGATTACCAAACTTCATATCGATTACTAAATCAAGCCTTACCCTATTTAAGGGGTTATGAACCGGCTACCAAGTTGAAAGCGTTGTATGACCGTTCACAGGCTCAGCAACAAAAGAACAATCAATAATAGCACTTCATGGATATAAAGGAGCTTAAAAGTGGAGTAGATCCTGAGACGCATTGGTACTATCAGTCGAAAAAGTTGCCGCTCTTATCTTTCTTCGAAAAATTGGCAAAACAACAACAGAAGCCTTTAACTGTCATCGATTTCGGTGCCGGCTCCGGTTTTTTTGCCTACGAGTTGCATAGAGCCTTCCCACAATACATCAAGGAAACCCTCCTAGTTGATATCGAATACACAGATGAGGAATTAGCAGAAACTGCAGGGCAAGCAGTTCGTAAATTGCGCTACATCCCCGAAGGGATTGATGACGCAGTGGTGATCATGATGGATGTGTTAGAACATATCGAAAATGACTTAGCGGTACTGGAGGATATTAAGCAACGGACCGGCGATAATATACATTACTTCATTACGGTACCAGCCTTTATGAGTGTATGGTCAAGTCATGATGTATACCTTGGCCATTTTCGTAGATATACACTTCCAACCCTAACCAGCTTGCTCAATAACGCTCAATCCCGAATAGATAGTAAGTACTATATCTATGGCTCTATCTTTCCGCTGGTTTGGTTAATTCGGCGCATCAAGAGAAGTAATACCGAAAATATGGAAGAACCGACTTCATCAGACATGAAGCCGATTCCCGGACCCGTGAATGCGCTTTTGAAAGCCTATAATTCCTTCGAAATGAATCTTCGAAAATGGAATCAATGGTTTGGGTTGACTTGCGTGGCAGAAGGTGTATTAAAGGATTGATCGAGAAGCATGCAATATAAATTCTTATTTCCCACCTATCGCAACCGCTACTGCTTTATTAGAGATGCTTTGAAGCAGTATGTAGAAGAACAAGGGCAGTTTGAACGGGGGTTAAATCTTGGGACTGGAGAAGGGGACTACGATGCCATGGTGGCGGCACATTGTCATACTTTGATTGGCTGTGATATCAATGAAGATGATTTGGTCTTCGCCAAAGCATTTAATAGAGAGGTCGAAAACCTCTCTTATCAAGTCGAAGATGCCTTGGCACTAAGCTTTCCCGATAACCATTTTGATCTGATCATTTCCTCAGAGGTTATTGAACATGTCGGTAAACCTGCACAGATGATCGCTGAGATTGGACGGGTGCTTAAGCCCGGAGGTCTGGCTTTAATGACTTATCCATCCCTGGAGTTTCCCTTTACCTACGATCCCATCAATCGGATACTGAGCTGGTTTTCCGATCGGCATATCTCACAGGGTGCTTTTGCTTTTGGGCACGAATACTTGATTTCACCACCAGCCTTTAAGGAGTGGGTGGACGCTGAGGATCTTGTTCTGGAAAAGCAAAGGAATCTAAGTGGGTACATAGTAGGTGTTTTGGAGATGTATTGGACGGGTTGGGTACAGCAGATTTTTAAAGAAAATGCTGTAAATGTATCCAAGCAAGAGAAGAAGCGTATGGCCTTAAGACCCTCTAAGAAAGAACCTAAACTCACAGTCGTAACAGATTCGATCTTATCTTTAGATTTCTCTTTGTTTAAGAATAGTCGCAGAGCTATTGGACAGGGAATTGTATTAAGAAAGCCTATAACTGAATAGAACCATATTAAACCTAACAGGATGGAAGACAAATTAAAGTTGTTAGCAGATAAGCAGAGCGAAGCCCGATTAGGGGGAGGAGAAAAAAGAATTGAGAGCCAACATGGCAAAGGCAAATTAACTGCTCGTGAACGATTGCATTTTTTGTTGGATGAAGGTTCTTTCGAAGAAATAGGCATGTTGGTTACCCATCGATCTAAGGATTTTGGCATGGAAAAGCAGATCTACCTTGGGGATGGAGTCGTGACGGGATACGGAACGATCAATGGTCGACTAGTATATGTTTTTGCCCAGGACTTTACGGTTTTTGGGGGCAGTCTCTCCGAAACTCATGCAGAAAAGATCTGTAAGTTGATGGATCTAGCGGTGCAAAATGGAGTGCCCTTGATTGGGCTCAATGATTCCGGGGGAGCCCGGATTCAAGAAGGGGTAAAATCGCTAGGTGGCTACGCAGATATCTTCTATCGTAATGTAATGGCTTCCGGAGTAATCCCGCAGATTTCAGCTATCATGGGGCCATGTGCCGGTGGAGCGGTTTATTCACCGGCTATGACCGACTTTACGGTAATGGTAGAGAATACTTCTTATATGTTTGTTACTGGGCCTAATGTGGTTAAGACGGTGACAAATGAGGAGGTTACGGCCGAGGAATTGGGAGGAGCTTCCACGCATGCTTCAAAATCTGGGGTGACCCACCTGACGGCTGCCAATGATATAGATTGTATTGAGAAAGTTAAGCGCTTGTTGAGCTATATGCCGCAAAACTGTGAAGAGCAAGCGCCGCTGCTAGATTTTGAACTAGGGGAAGAGTTGCGGGAATCACTGAGAGATATTGTACCGGCGAATCCACAGCAACCCTATGATATGAGAGAGGTGGTAGCTGGTATTGTGGACGAGGACTCTTTCATGGAGATTCATGAGCAATATGCCGAGAATATTATCGTAGGCTTTGCTAGGATCGGCGGACGCAGCATTGGAGTGGTGGGTAACCAACCGATGAGTTTAGCTGGTGTATTGGATGTTGATAGCTCAAAGAAAGGAGCACGCTTTGTCCGTTTCTGTGATTGCTTCAATATTCCTTTGCTGGTACTAGTGGATGTGCCAGGTTTCCTACCTGGTACCGACCAGGAATGGAATGGCATCATTGTGAATGGGGCAAAACTATTATACGCCTTCAGTGAAGCTACAGTACCAAGGGTTACGTTGATCACCCGAAAGGCTTACGGCGGAGCTTATGACGTAATGAATTCCAAACATATCGGGGCAGACTTCAATTATGCCTGGCCTACAGCAGAGATCGCGGTGATGGGAGCCAAGGGTGCCTCAGAGATAATTTTTAGAAGAGAAATAGCAGAGGCGGAAGATCCTGTAGCCAAACTTGCAGAAAAGGAGGCAGAGTACAAAGAGAAGTTTGCTCACCCTTATAGAGCTGCTAGCCGTGGTTTTATTGATGAGGTAATTGATCCCATTCATACCCGCCGTAAGCTCATCAAGGCCTTTACCATGTTACAAAACAAGGTGGTGAAGTTGCCAAAGAAAAAGCATGGAAATATCCCCCTATAGGGGGATTTTGGAGTCAAATACGGGACAAAGAAAAGAAAACACACTTTTCTCACGTTAATCCTGTATTGAATCAATTAAAGCTTATACTCCATGAAATCCATTGGCTTAAGTTTATTGCTAACCTTAGTTTTTTTTCAAACAAGCCTGGCCCAACAAATCCGATTTAAGTCTGCACAACGCGTCACCCAGATTGGAGTGGCCGATCCTAAAATGTTTGATGACCTGATGGTTATGGTTCCAGAAATTGGTAGTCATTCCCGGAATGTCCTAGAACGCCAAAACCTCAAACCGTTTATGATGCCTGTACGGCAATTGGGTTTTCGAGGAGACGATATGTGCTACACTTTGACGAGCTGTTTAGAATACTATCTCAACCTTAAGAAGAATTACAAAATCAACCTAAGTCCAGACTATATCTCGCTCAACTTGGCTGCTGCAGGGCGTGCTCCCAGTGCCAAGGATGTACTGAATTTCTTGGTGAAAGATGGGACGGTCAATGCTGCTATATTACCCTACGATGCGGGAGAAATCACGAATGCGGTATTTGCTACCCAGAAGTATAAGATCAACAACTTTCTTTTTCTCTTCAATGGTTCTACTCGTACCATGCAGAAGACCTTTGAGACCAAAAAGGCTTTGATCAGAGGTAATCCTGTAATCGTAGAATTGCAGTCGGATGATAAAGTGACATCCTTCCGAGAACATGAATGGGGGCCTGGAAGATCAGGTGATTACCGTTACTCTTTCATCGTCGTTGGTTTTGATGAAGTAGCCAAGACCTTTGAACTGAGAAGTAATTTTGGAAACGACTGGGCGAATAACGGATACATTCACATTTCCTACGATACCTTTGGACAATTGGCTACCAATGGTTATGTGATGATTCCAGAGGAATACTATTAAACAAGGTGACAACTGATACCGTCACTATACATAAGACAAAGTTGTAGTTTTGCAGTCAAACAATGGCTGCAAAACTGTTACTCATCTACAGAAGATTATGACTCGTATAGGCTTGATCTCAGATACTCATTCCCACTTAGAAGAAAAGGTTTTCGATCATTTTGCGGAATGTGATGAGATTTGGCATGCGGGAGATATTGGGGCCATAGAAGTAGCCGATCGTCTGGCAGAATTCAGGCCTTTCCGTGCTGTCTATGGCAATATAGACGCCGCAGATGTGCGTCGTACCTACCCCTTGGATCTTCATTTTCAGTGTGAGGGGGTTAAGGTTTGGCTAACGCACATTGGCGGTTATCCAGGACGCTATAGGAAACGCATCAGAGAACAACTCGCCGACATCAAACCCGATCTTTTTATTTGTGGGCATTCACATATCCTCAAGGTGATGCCAGACCCTAAAAACAATCTACTACATATCAATCCAGGTGCTGCCGGTGTGCATGGCTTTCACCAAGTGAAGACCATCATTCGTTTTACCATTGATGGGAAACAGATCAAGGACTTGGAAGTGATTGAGATGGGTAGGAGAGGGGCTTTGAAGTGATGCTGGCTGGAAACAACTTAAATTTAGATCTGTTTTATACCCACCCTTTATTCATGGCTGCGCATCAATGGAATAAAGCGTTTCCAGCTGATGCAGTACTTCTTGCGAATATTACTCCTCATTATTGTCTCCTTCGTATGGGATAACGGATCGGCACAAGACAGTAGATCAGAACTGCGGATTGAAGGATTTGCTAGATTTCATGCCGCAAGAATACCCCGCCTAAAAGAGGAAGTGAAAAGACAGCGACTGGAAATCGCAAAGTCCTGCTTTAACCGGATTGTAAAAGAATTTCCAGGACATCAAGACCATTTACTAGAACGCCTGTATTTAGCGCTGATTGAAGAGAAGTTAGGGAACTACAGGCAGGCCAAGAAGCATTTGCAACATATCATAAGCTCCCCATTCGCAGTTTATCTAGATGTGATCTTTGACTACTTTGAACAAGGTCGGTTGTGGTTTTTGCTAAAAAAACTGTTCCTTTACGCCAATAATTGCCAATCCTCTACCGATTTTCTACAAGTGTTCAACTGGAAAGATTTTGAGCATTTTTACAGCAGGTGGCCATCCAGATTTTATCCGGGACCCCTCCATGGAGGTACTATTTGCTTTCTATACGTTTATAGCCATCAGGAGATACGCTCAGATCTTTCACGCATCCACTTTTGTCGGGGAGATGTGGAGGAAAGCCTTCGCCTTTTACTTGGTGGAGCTGAACTTCATCTAACTTCCTCAAACACAAGGGTAGCCCATATGGATCAAATATTGGAGCTTGTCTATCACCAATATCCCGTTCAGGATATCCATACTAAGATGGATGAGTTCGTACATGACATCTACTTTGAAGAAGGAACTTGGTTCTTACCCTTCTTTCAAGCTAGGATAAGACTAGTGGTGGAATCTGGAGGAAACACAATGGAGGAAACTAGAGAAGAGGTGAAAAGGCTAGTTCTTTTCACTGATTTTTATAAAGCCTTGAATCAGTGATCTTCTACGGACTCAATGTTATTTGCTTACTCTAGGCTTTTCTTATCTTGGGCAAAAGACACTAAATATTGCTTTTCTTCTAATTAGATCCAACGTATGAAAACTCCTGTTCTCCTCCTTCCTGTTCTTCTCCTATTAGCTGCCTGCGATAACACGATGAGCATCGAAGATGAAGCCCTGGACTTTGCTATTTTACCCCAGCCCAAAAGCGTAATTGATCATGGTAAAACGGTGGTTTTATCAGAAGAGAGTGGATTGTATGCAGATGATAAAGAGCTGTACTTTATGTTCGGAACCTTTATACCGGAGGTGAAGAAACTAACAGGCTTCGAATTGGACATGCCGATACGCTCCGAGGAGCAGAACGACCTCATTTTTTCTATTGATTCTAGCATGTCTATGGATGCCTATTCCATTGAGGTAGGTCATCCCACCCAAGTGGTTGCTGGTTCCTATGACGCCTTACTCATGGCTAAGACTACCTTACTACAACTCTTTGTCAAGGAGGACGACCAACTGAAATTGCCGATGGTGTCTATTTATGATCAACCCGATGTGAAGTATCGGGGCTTATTGGTGGACTTGGCAAGACAATGGCACAGCTTGGAGACCATTGAAAAGCTGGTTGATCTTGCTGCCTTTTATAAGATCAATTATCTCCAACTTCACTTCACTGACTACCAATCTTATACCTTGCCTTCTACAGCCTTTCCAGAATTATCAACCCCAGGCCGACACTACAGTGTTGAAGAATTAAAGGATTTGAATTTCTACGCGGAGCGGCGAGGTGTGACTATTATTCCAGAAATTGACGTGCCTGGGCATTCTAGTCCCTTTGTTAAGATGTACCCCGAAATCTTCGCCATCCAAGACACGGCTAGTAATCCTTGGATCATCAATATGGGGAATGAGGCCGTTTATGAAGCACTGGATCAGATCATTGGGGAGGCGCTGAGCATCTTTAAAACTACGCCCTATTTCCATATTGGTGGAGATGAGGCTATCTTCAATAAGGTTATGGACGATCCGAAGGTACAGGCCTATATGCGCGAAAAGGGCCTCGAAGAAGATGTACATGAATTGTATCGGCACTTTTTAGTCCGCATGAATGAAATTGTAAAAAAGCATGGAAAACAAATGTGCGTTTGGGAGGGCTTTGGCCCGGAGGGAGAGATAGAGATACCGAAGGACATCCTTGTTTTTGAATTTGAAACCAATCGCTATTTACCAGATCAATTAATTGAGGATGGATATACCGTTGTAAATACCTCTTGGAAGCCTTTGTATGTAGTCAACCAAAAGAAATGGGAACCCAAAACCATTTACGAATGGAACATGTGGAGGTGGGAAAATTGGTGGGATAAAGCACCTTCCTTCAAACCGATTCAAGTGGATCAGTCTGATCTAGTAATCGGTGCTCAAATGTGCGCATGGGAACAGAAGGAAGAAGTGGAGATCCCTAGCCTCCGCCAGCGTTTGCCAGCCTTTGTTGAAAGGATCTGGAATACAGAGGAGCAAATATCTTTTGAGGAATGGGAAAGGCGAATCCAGGTTCAAGATGCAAAACTCTCTAAATTAATCAATGATACACGCCAAGACAGTCTTTTAGAGGGACACAACTTTACCAAGGATATGCTTAAGTAAGATATACCTCCATTAAGAAAAGACGGCAAGAGCTCTTTTTTATACACCAATTTTGATGCCCATCAGCATCTAAGGGGTGTAGATTATAGACAAATAATAAATCAAAATCAATTTACCCTTCTCTTAGTAAGAACGACTATCCAATTGTCAATAGTTGAATGCCATCACTATGTCTAATGGTAGCCTTTTCCAGAGTACAAAAGAGGTGAATACTAACACGTAAAATCTGATGTCCACAGTTAGAAAGATCGCTCTCGTTACCCTAGTTATTCTAGTTTGGTCAGCCTTTGTTGCCTATGGATTCATAGATGGCTTTCTATTACGTTCTATCAGCTCAAATTGCACGCCAGCCGCTTTTGTTAAGGCCGTTGAAGAGCAAATCAAGGATGAGTCCGTTGGGAATTTTGCTATGATTCTAATTGAAAATGGGGAGATAGCAGAAACTCATTATCACACGATTGACCAGACCGTGGATCAAAACACCCTATTCCCGGTGGCTTCGATTAGTAAATGGGTCACCTCTTTTGGGGTAATGCAATTGGTGGAAAAGGGTAAACTGGATTTGGACAAGCCCATTGATGACTATCTCAGCAGATGGCAGCTGCCTGAAAGTGAATTTGACAATAGGAAAGTGACTACTAGGAGACTACTTTCTCATTCAGCTGGCTTAACGGACGGCCTTGGCTATGAAGGCTTTGGGCCTGATGAAACAGTTCAGACGCTTGAAGAATCCCTAACCAAAGCAGCTGATGCGGCTTATTCAGACGGTGTTGCTAGGGTTGGCCTTGAGCCTGGCAGTCAGTATAGATATTCTGGAGCAGGCTATACCATCCTACAGCTACTTATTGAAGAGCTGACAGGGAAGTCCTTTCAAACGTATATGCAAGAGGAAGTATTGATTCCTTTGGGAATGGAACACTCAGCTTTTGGTTTACCAGACAATCCAAATGTGCAACTGGCACAAGTTTTTAGGACTGATGGTACCACAAGGCAATCCAATCAATTTACTGCGCTTGCTGCTGCTGCCTTATTTACCTGTACCGAGGATCTTTACAAGTTTCTGTTAGCAAATATGACTGAAAATCCTGTCCTTTCCAGGGAATCTCTAGTTACCATAACCACCGCAGAATCATTCATCAATACGATTGGCGTTTATGGGCTAGGACCACACCTATACAGCCAAAACGACAAAGAATCCAAAATCATCGGGCACGATGGCAGTGGAAATAATGCCATTAATACAGCTGCGCGAGCAGATTTAGTATCAGAAAGTGGAATCATTATTTTAGAAACGGGGCATTATACCATGGCTTCTTCCTTGGCAGATGAGTGGATGTTTTGGAAGGCTGGAATTGCTGATTATGTGGTGATGCAACGTAATATTCCTTATGTTTTAAGCTGGTTGGGGATTGGTAGTTTGCTGATCACTATAGTTTCTATTTATTACTTTAGAAGGCAAGTTTAGCCTCTCGATGAGGCTGTGCGCTCGTAGCCAATCGGTAAAAGGGAATAGAATTGCTATATTGAATCATGGGACAAATAATTGAAACAGCAAGAGGTGTTTTTCATGCCCGCGTGTACGGAAACCCTTCAAATCCTCCTTTAATTTTGATCCATGGCTGGCCACAAACCAGCTATTGCTGGCATCATGCTGCCGCCTATCTCGATGATTTCTATATTATTGCCCCTGATCTGAGAGGGATGGGCGATAGCAACCGAAATCTGGATATAAAGCTTTACGAAAAGGATAAAATGGCCGCTGATATGTTCGCTGTTGCGGATGCCTTAGGAATTGAAAGCTTTTATTTAGGGGGGCACGATTGGGGCGGTGCCATTGTCCAAGAAATGGCTTTTTTACAAGCTAAACGGATCAAGAAATTGATCATTATCAATATGGTAATCATCAATAATGCGACGGGGCAAGCTAAGGCGGGAGAAATTTTGGTTAAGTATTTGTTCCGGTCTTCTTGGTATCAATTCTTTCTTAGTATTAAGGAACTTCCGGAAGCTCTGTTGTCGGGGAAGGAAGAAATCTGGGTCCGATTTTTTAGCCGCGGGATTAGTAATCCAGTACCAGAAGACGCGATCCAGGAATACATTCGTTGTTATAAAATTCCAAATACGCTGACTACAGCAGCGAATATCTATCGGACGATAACTAAGGACCGTGCTCGATGGAAGAAAGAATTTGAGGGACACCAAGTGACTATACCCACCAAGATTATACATGGAATATTAGATCCTGTTATCATCAAAGAATATGTCATTGGCGTGGAGGAGAGCTATACGCAAGTGGAAGTGGCCCACCTCAATGGTGGGCACTTTATTGTGGATGAACAGCCAGAGGCTGTCGCAAAAGAAATCAGAGGTTTTTTATCCTAAAGACAAAAGCTAGTGACTCAATTGCATCATCGTAAATGGGATTTTACCCAGTTCTTCGTCTACTAAACCAGCTCGTAAAAGCTGAGCTCCTGTACCCTGAAAATATTCGATTCGAATCCTGTGCTTACCTTCCTCCAAAATGGTGGTGCCATAAGCCCAGAAGGCCCCGTGGCGACCATCGTGGTCAATCAGTAGTTCATCGTCAATGTACAGTTTTGAACCATCATCTGAACGAAGATAAAAGGTTTGAGTAGCCGTCTGCGAGATGTTGACATAGCCTTCGAGTACCAGACCAAAATTTCGGCCACGGTTTTCAACTAAGCTTTCATTTACGAGCTTGACAACTCCCTCTTTTTTAACCTTTAGTTGGGGGAAATTTGGCAATTCGTGCCAACTGCCTTCGTAGTATTTATAGGTCAGCCCCTTCTCCTTGGTCTTAGCCCTTAGGGCGGGTTTTGGCGCCATTTTCACCAAATCTTTAGAAACCATTCTACTTGCCTTTTTAGCGGGATTATACGCTCGCGCTTTCAGGGTAAGGCTGGTATTCACCTCAAAGGGGCCTTCATATCTGATGGATTGCTGATTTGGGTCAGTACCGTCTAAAGTGTAATAGATCTCGTGATCAGGGCTTATCCCATTTATCTCTATCTTACTAGATTGTTGGAAGACGTATTGTCCTATTTTAATTTGGGGTGCAGGAGGTTGCAATAGACTTCGGTCTGATGCATTATTGGTGACTTCTTTTTCCATTTCAAAGGTGTCAAACAATCGGCCTTCATGATCAATAGCTTTAAAGACCAGGCGATTGTCAAACACTGCGAAAGTAGTGTAATGATGACCAGTCTGCAGTTCCTGGGTGAACCAAGAGCGCGTTGGATCAAAATCCTCTAATCCACCACCGGCACCACCTGAATTGATATAGATTACCCCATCCTTGAGGTTTACCTTGTTCTTAAACAGTGGCCAGGTACGTTCGTAGAGATGCGTATGTCCGAATAGGCAGAAATCCACGCCATACGCGTCATATAGAGGGGTTAGGTTTCGGGCCTTCGTTTGGTAGGTAGAGGCGCCGATATAAGTATCCCCGTGATCATTTTCTTCCGTAGAGTAGGGTGGGTGGTGATGTACGACAAACTTCCAGGTAGCATCTGACTTCGCCAGTTCCCACTCTAACCAATTATATTGTTCAGACCCTTCATGTACATCTCGATTGGTATCAATCATGAAAAACTGAGCGTTCCCATAGTTGAATGTGTAATAGTATTCTGGTTTTGGGTTTACCATATAATCGTAATAGTACTGTGCATCCTGCTCATGATTACCCAGAACAGTATACATGGGAAAGCGGCTCATGGCTACATGACCATTGGGAAAGAAGTGCTGTGTCCAGTCCGTTTTTCGCGTACCTGTATCGACTAAATCTCCGGCATGAATAATAAAGTGGGGCCTTTCTTGCCAGACCTTTTCGGCAATCACGCTCCATGCCCAAGGCGTTCTAGAATTGTATTGGGAGTCTCCTAAAAAGGCGAAATAATAGGCATCATCATCTTTGACGGCCGTGCGGAAGGTGTAGACCGGACTGACTAAGGTGTCACCTCCTGCTAGGATGCTCTGTACTTGATAAAGGTACTTCGTAGCCGTCTTTAGATCCTTGAGTTCGACCTCATGCAATAAGCGTGAGTCCGGCAAGACACTGGTTTCGGATAGATTAGGTTGCTTGGCCCTGAGCTGAGCCTCTCCATATCTGACCAGCGTGGTAGCGGGGGAATTCGTTTCCCACAATATGTGAATGCTACTTTGGGTAGCGTGCTGTAGGTAGGGCTTGACAAGAAAGGTATCATGGGAAGACTGAGCTAAAAGGAAAATAGGGCCGAAAATAAGTAGCAATAAAGGGGATAGGTTTTTCATGATGCTTGTTGTGTTAAAGAGGTTTCGTATTTGGAAGTTCTGCTTTGATATGCTCTGCTGAATCTTTTCATGCAGTAGAGCATGCTAACGAAGATAATCTTTGTTTCTATCGTAAGGATAAAGATCTGTTATAGGATTGAGCTTGGAGAATTCAAGGTGTTAAAGGATCATCAATTTTTTGTAAAGGAAAACAGGGGAAAGCAAACAAAAAAAGCGCAGCCAACATAGTTGGCCGCGCCTTTATTCTTAACAAAGCTAAGCTTTGTGTGCTTACATCATACCTGGCATTCCTCCACCGTGAGGCATGTGTCCTCCACCAGCAGCTTCAGGCTCTGGCTTGTCGTTGATCACACACTCGGTAGTTAGTACCATACCGGCAATTGATCCAGCATTTTCCAAAGCGATACGAGTCACTTTAGTAGGATCGATTACACCAGCTTTCTTAAGGTCTTCATACTCGTCGGTACGAGCATTGTAGCCATGGCTTCCCTTAGAATTGATTACTGATTGTAGTACTACAGAACCTTCAACACCAGCATTGTCAGCAATGGTTCTCAATGGAGATTCCAATGCTTTTTTAACGATAGAGATACCGATGGTCTCGTCTTCGTTCACGCCTTCAGCGTCCTTCAATACATTGATAGCTCTAACTAGTGCTACACCACCACCGGCAACGATTCCTTCTTCCACTGCTGCACGAGTAGCGTGAAGGGCATCATCAACACGGTCTTTCTTTTCTTTCATTTCTACCTCAGTAGCAGCACCTACATAGAGTACAGCTACACCACCAGACAACTTGGCCAAACGCTCTTGAAGCTTTTCGCGGTCGTAGTCAGAAGTAGTAGTTTCGATCTGCTGCTTGATCTGGTTGATACGAGCAGTGATTTGCTCTTCATTACCATGACCGTTCACGATCGTTGTATTGTCTTTGTCGATAGTGATTTTTTCACAGCTACCCAAGTGCTCCAACTCAGTGTTGTCCAACTTGTATCCTTTCTCTTCAGAAATCACCGTACCACCAGTCAAAATGGCGATATCTTCCAACATAGCTTTTCTACGGTCACCGAAACCAGGAGCTTTAACAGCTACTACTTTCAATTGAGCACGTAGGCGGTTTACTACCAATACACCCAAAGCTTGACTTTCGATGTCCTCTGCAATGATTAATAGAGGACGTCCAGACTGCACTACTTTTTCCAAGATAGGAACGATATCCTGCATGTTGGAGATCTTCTTATCGTGGATAAGGATGTATGGGCTTTCATATTCAGTGGTCATGTCTTCCGCGTTCGTAACGAAGTATGGAGACAAGTAGCCACGGTCAAACTGCATACCTAGTACTTCTTCCACGTAGGTATCAGTTCCTTTTGCTTCTTCAACAGTGATTACACCATCTTTAGATACGCGCTTCATCGCATCAGCAATTAATGTTCCGATCTCTTCATCGTTGTTGGCAGAGATAGAACCTACCTGCTGAATCTTTTGGAAGTCATCACCAATAACCTCTGATTGTTCGTGTAGGTCAGCGATTACTTTCTTAACTGCTTTATCGATACCTCTTTTGAGGTCCATTGGGTTGGCACCGGCTGTTACGTTTTTCAAACCTGCGTTGATCATAGCCTGCGCCAGAACGGTTGCAGTAGTAGTTCCGTCACCCGCAATATCTGCGGTTTTAGAAGCCACTTCTTTTACCATTTGGGCACCCATATTTTCTACTGCATCTTCAAGTTCTACTTCTTTGGCCACAGTTACACCATCCTTGGTAATTTGTGGAGCACCAAAACTTTTCTGAATAACAACATTACGGCCTTTAGGACCTAGGGTGACTTTTACAGCATTTGCAAGCGCATCTACACCAGAACGTAGCTTTTCCCTTGCATCTCTATCAAAGCTAATTTCTTTAGCCATTTTAAGGTTGTGTTTTTTTGGTTTTGCGAAAAAAATTAAAAGCGGATTGGATCAGGATAAACTACAGCACTACTAGAATATCATCTTCGCGCATGATGAGGTAGTCTTCACCTTCATAATGCAGTTCCTGTCCGGCATACTTTCCGTACAAAACAGTATCGCCAACTTGTACGGTCATTAGATTACCATCTTTTCCTGGGCCTACAGCGATAATTTCACCTCTCTGAGGCTTTTCCTTAGCTGTATCAGGAATGATGATCCCTCCTTTCGTTGTCTCTTCAGCAGGAGCGGGCTTGACCACTACTCTGTCGTTGATGGGCTTCATATTTGCTGATGTATTTTATTGAACAAATGAAACAAATTATGTTTAAAGATGGCTGTTAGAAGGTCATTTGAATCATAGGCTGATGCTTCGACATTCTTCCCACAGCTTCGAACACCCTTGTCCTATCATACGGTATGCCAAACTGAAATTCATGACAATTTTGCAGTCCACTTGAACATTTGGCACCCGATCCGGCACTCTTACCGGATTTCTACTGCCTTTTGTTGTCATTTTGACAAGACTGGTCGAAAAAAACAAAGACCTGGTAGAAAGTGCTCTACCAGGTCCTTGTCTTCTTGAGTGCTTACCTTTTATTGTGGTAAGGATAAGTCCACTCCTCCGCCTCCGCCACCATCAACCATTAAGGCTGTGATGATGCATAAAACGAAAAGTGCAATGGCTAATCCCCAAGTTACTTTTTCGATGAAATCAGTTGATTTAGCAGCGCCAAACATCTGGTTAGCTTGTGAGCCGCCAAAAGTAGAATCTACCCCTCCGCCCTTTGGGTTTTGAATAAGTACAGCTCCCATCAAGAGGAGACATACTAGGGCAATCAAAATTGTCATTCCAGTCAACATATCTACATGAGTTTGATTAGTTCTTCAATTTTCCCCGCAAAGTAAACACTTTTTTGCGGATTTTTCAATTTTAATCTTTCATACATTTCGATGGCCTTGGGATACTGTTCTTGTTTGACCAGAAGCATTGCAAGCGTTTCGGACGCAATGTCCTCCTGATCCTCTAGACTACGCTTGGCAATCACACTTACTTTCACCGGTGGTTTCACCTTCTTTACCTTAGAAACGGGCTGAGGTTGGGCCGGTTTAGGGTTCGCAGAGAGTTTGGGCAACTTTCTAGGTTGCAGCTGTCGCTTCCAACTGGTAAAGTGCTTCTTAGGTTGAGGAGGAACTACTAAAGGAATTTCTCCTACCTCTTTTCGCATCGCCTGCACCCGGGCCTGCAACTTGGCTAAGAGCTCTTCGGTAGCAGCCTCTTCCTGTTGCTTCGCTAATACCGCCTCGGCACGTGCCTGGATTCTTTCTCTGACATAGCTAGGAACTGGGCCATAGCTTTGGAGCGTGTGGGTTAAGCTAGATGAAATGCTAAATGTAGTGGATCCTTCTTCTTGAATGGCGTCCTTTTCCCCTTCTTCCTCGGCGATTTTCTCTGTAGTATGGATGAAAATATCGGCAGGACCTGGGGGAGGCACCAATTCTCCCTCAGACAAGGCAGGGGAGGGCTGCAACTTTTCAGGGATATCTAGTTCTAAATGGAATTCATCTTCCTCTTTATCCTTATCCCAAGTGGGGGGGCTTAATGGTTCCACTGGAGCGGCTTCTCTAGTGATTCCAGTGGAAGAATCATTTTCATTCGCCACCAGGGGAATTTTCTCTACTTTCTCTTCCAGACTGTTGATATCCTGTAGCTCCAATATCTCATCTTCGAATTCTGCAAATTCCTCACGACTGACAGATAGTAACTTCTGCGATTTAATCAAATCGTACAAATAGGCTCGGTCAAAGGTATGGACTGCTGCTTTTTCTAGATTTTTGGAGAAAGCAGTGTTATTGTCTAATTGAGCCTTTTGTAGAAGCAACACATGCAGATTCGCACAATACGGGTGTTGCAATACCAAGCTCTTAAGTTCTTGATAGGATAATTGATATAACTTGGAAGGTTCTTCTATATAGTCGGAAAAATTCTCACGATTCATGCCCGCCGTCTTGTTTGGATAATTCGGCAAATTAATAAATAATTTGCTCATTGTCAAACAAAATGATATCACAAAAACAACTATAGATAGTACTCCAACTAGTTGAAAGGCAGTATGTAGGAGAAAATTAACAATTGAAATAAGCCGACTAATGATATCACTGCCAAGAGTACCGTCCAGGTTTTTAGGGCTTCGCCTTCTGTGAAGCCGCTCATCCTAGAAACCACCCAGAAACCGCTGTCATTCATCCAGGAGATGAACAAGCCGCCGAATCCAATGGCTAATAGTATATACATCGGATGGTAGGGCAGGTCTGCTCCGGTGCCAATCAACGCAAACATAATGCTAGAGGTGGTGATCATAGCCACCGTACTAGAACCCTGGGCCGTTTTCATGGCTGCAGATATCAGCCACGCTAGGATGATATAATGAATATGAAAATCTTGAGTGGCTAAGGCAATGGCATCACCAATTCCGCTATGCTTAATCATAGCTCCAAATGCTCCGCCCGCACTGGTAATCAAAATAATTACTCCTGCGATTTCCAATGGCTTAGCGGCCTCCTCCCAAAGCGTTTTGGCGTCTAAGTTTTTTCCTTTTGCCCAAAGCCAAAGGGCGATGGCCGTTCCTATGGCCATGGCTACATTTTTGTTGCCCCAAAAGGCAATCCACGCCGGCGTTTCCCCCGCTACAACAGCTGTTACGGAGGCTATACTGATCAAAACGATAGGAATAAGTACAGGCATTAAAGAAAGAGCCAGACCGGGTTGTTTACCAGAATCTGCCGTGTCTGTAATACCTACTCTTACGGGGATGTCCATTCTGGCATTAAGTCTCCTTCCTAGCATCAAACTGGCTATGGCAGGGAGAACGCCCGCAGCCAATCCTCCCATGATCGTCAAACCAAGGTCAATTTGCAGGGTCTCCGCCATGATCAAGGGGCCAGGGGTTGGAGGAACCAGGCTATGAGTAATGGCTGCACCACCTCCAATTGCTAAGACGTAGAGGAGGAAATTCTTCCCGGTCTTTTGAGCAAGAGTAATGGCCAGCGGAATTAATAGAAAGAATACCGTGTCGAAGAAAACGGGAATAGATAGTAAGAAGCCACTTAGTAGGAGTGCGAGCGCTGCTCGGCCTTCCCCAAGTGCTCCAATCAACCAATTGACGATTCGCTGAGCTGCACCACTTTCCATCATTGCGGTACCAATCATCGCGGCCAAAGCAATTACCCAGGCAATCTTACCGGCTACGGAGCCAAACTCGGTCATGGGAGTTTCCACCGCCTTGACAAGATGGGATAAGCCTTCTGCACCTGGCACATTGGCCGAGAGCAGCCCTACTATAATAGCGGATAGCATTAGGGCGACGAAAGGGTGTAAGCGGAATCTGGAAATCAAGACTACAACAGCAATGATGCCAAATAATAATACGGCGAAGGGCCAATACGGAGCATTAACTATGGAATTCATGTAGGAAAGATACATTTCTTTGGGAGAAAAACTAGGATGCAGTAGCTGCATATCCCATCTCTGTGGCATGTTGGAATCAAATAAGCATGATAACATCATTATTTAGGTAGATTGTACAAGTGCCAAGGATACACCCAGAAAGAAAAATGGGCACCCCTGTTAAAACAGGAATGCCCATCTTTGTGCCATTACAGACTACGTATCAATTTCCTACAAATAGCTTTCTACCATTCGCTTAATTCGACGATTTCGCTCTCTTTGGTAGCGAATAAAACCATAGATTAGGATCAATAGTATCGGTAGACCGAAATTGAGATATTTCAAAAAACTTCTCCTACCGCTGGCATCCTCTCCCAAGTACTCTTGCGCAATGGGGCGAGTGGCTACTGCCTTCGTTCGGAGTTCGATCAATCCAGTGTCATCACTCAACCAATCAATACTGTTGGCCAAAAGACTAACATTGTCTTGGCTTTGGCGCTGCTGACCACTTACTCCAAAGTCCCCATCACCATACACGACAATCTTGCCAGGGATACCACCACCAAAGTCTCCTTCTAGCACTCCTCCAACGATTACATTATTCAAGGGGAAATCCACGGCGGTCCACTGTTTTTGAATGTCAAAATAAGTGGGTGCAGGCTGAATCCCCGCTTGCGTAGAACTAAAGGCGATCGGAGTAAATACTTTGCTGCTATCCCCAAGAAAGCGTACCGGACTAGCAAAGGGCATAATTACTTGCTCCAATCCCTTAGATATTGGATGGTCTGCAAAAGTGCTAATCAATGGTAGATATGGGAACTGAACTGGAGTTTGCATAGTGAAGAACCCTTGCTGTTGTTGTACGGTCACCTGACCACACTGTGCATCAATTAGGAAGCTGGGTTCTACCTCAAGTCCTTTCGTCATCAACCAACTTTCTATTCCCGTCGGACTAGCAGCTCCTTGAGCAGTTTGCAGGTCTCCATTCACGGCGTTGATGGCCAAGAGTAGTTTTCCGCCTCGCTGTAGGTAATCATCAAGATTAGCTAGTTGTGATGGTGGAATGGTGTCTTTTGGTGCGATCAGTGCCACGGCTTTAAATCTATCGGGTATCGGAGCATCTAGTTGAGCCGTTTCGATTGAGTACAGGATGCTGAGTGTTTGGTAGGCTTGCGCCAAATCGTTCAGACTAGCCTCTCCATGTCCGTCTACAAAGGCAATACTTGGTTTTTCTTGTACGGCCAATTTCTTAATGCTGGTAGATAGACTATATTCCATCCCTATTCCACCTTGGATCAAGGGGATGACCTCTTTTTGCTCACCCAATTGCAAGACTGCACCGAGGAAGGCCTGTTGGTTTTTAACCTGATCTTTCTCTCTAACCTGGATCATGATGGGTTGGACACCATTCTGAGCGGCTGCCTGTTTCTCTTCATCCGTTTCTGGGTTTTCAAACTTGTAGTTCAAATTTCCCTTTGATAGTGTGGAGTATTCTAGCAACATCTCTTCAAAATCCCGCTGGATCTTCACAATATCAACCGGGAGGTTGTCTGAGAAATAGGAGGTCACGGTGATCGGAGCATCCAAATCTCTCAAGATGTCCTTAGTGGCCTTGCTTAAGGTATATTGTCTTCCTTCTGTAAGATCTAATCGAAAGAAGAAGCGATTAGAAAGGATATTGACAAGGATAATAATCCCTGCAATAAGCGCTATGCTGATAACTGAATTATTCTTCATGGCAGATATGAGGATTATTTTCGTTCCTTAATGTTTAGTTCGGCAAGCAATAGCCAGAATAGCGTTAAACTAGCAAAGTAGATGACATCTTTACTATCTAGAACACCCCTTACAATGGAATCGTAATGTCTGGAAAGGCTCAGCGTCGTGAACAACTCGGCCATAAACCCGCTGCTACCTGACCCCATAATGTCGAATAGGAGTTGAAAGAAGATGGAAATAAATAGAGCCAATAAGAAGGCCACAATCTGGTTGTTGGTAATACTACTAGCAAATAAGCCAATGCTGATGTAGGCTGCACTCATTAGCAATAATCCGAAATAGCCTGAAATAATGGCCCCATGATCTACATCTCCTAGCTGAGAAACCGTAATGTAGTAGGGGAGGGTGAATAAAAGCGCCAGCCCAACCATAGCCAAACAGGAAAGGAATTTGCCAATTATGATTTGCCGTTCTGAGACAGCTTTAGTAAGTAGCAACTCTATAGTGCCTGTCTTCTTTTCTTCTGCTAATTGACGCATCGTAATAGCAGGAATGAAGAAAAATAGCGTCCATCTTGCTACGCCGAAGAAGGCGGCCAGATCCGCTTGCTTTCGCATAAATATGTCAGAACCATAGAGCCAGGTAAAAAAACCGGTGAATCCTAGAAAAGCAACAATTATTATGTAGGCAATCAAGGAGTCAAAATAAGAACCAACCTCGCGTTTGGCTATTACACTTATTGGACCCATGCTTGGATATTTTTTGAGATTTAGTGTTTGATGTTAGTTGAATGGAAAATTCATCTTCCGCTTAGCAGATCTAATTCATGGTTAGATCACGGAAAATATCCTCCAATTTGGTTTCAAACGGAATGGATTCGCTCAGCAACCATTTGTTCTTTACGCATAGATCAAAAATTGCTCGATTGGAACTTAGATCACTTACGCTCTGCACTTCAAAACGATTCTCGGCTGCATCTAGAATATCCACCATGCTTACGGTAGAGAGTCCTTGTAGCTGCTGATAGATAGTGTTCGTATCGCCATCTTCGATCTTTACTTGCAGTACTTGTTGGCCTTGAGCCTGCTTCCGCAATAGTTCAGGCGAACCATCCGCCACGATCTTCCCTTTGTTGATAATGAGGATTCTATCACAAGTCGCCTCTACCTCAGGTAGGATATGGGTACTGAGTATTACCGTCTTGGCCTTACCCAGTCTTTTGATTAATTCTCGAATCTCTACGATCTGGTTTGGATCCAGGCCCGTCGTAGGTTCGTCAAGGATCAAAACCTCAGGATCGTGGATCATAGCTTGAGCCAAGCCGACACGTTGACGATAACCTTTGGACAGCTCTCGGATAAACTTATGTTTTTCCTGATCTAATCCACACTGCCTGACCATTTCTCGGATCCGGGAAGGTATAGTGGATTTATCCATGCCTTGTAGGGCAGCACAGAATTCAAGATAATCCAGGACTGGCATGTCTAAATAGAGTGGATTGTGTTCTGGCAAGTATCCAATATGACGTTTGAGATTACCAGCTTTCACCGATTCTCCACCAATTAAAACATCACCTTGTTCAATTTCTAGATAATTGGTGATCATCTTCATGGTGGTGGTTTTCCCGGCACCATTTGGACCGAGAAACCCGAGGATCTCTCCGGGTTTTACTTCAAAGGAAATATTGTCTACCGCCTTTTGCAGACCATAGCTTTTGCTTAGCTGTTGAATCTTAATATCCATGTTCAATATCGTTTGAAGGCTTGTCCACCTTAATAATTGGCGATCGCAAAAATAAGAAAATCAAGAAAAAAATGTCAAGTGGGTAGTTGGGGATTACGTGGAGCTTGGTCAGAGCCAGCAAAAAAATTATTTTTACCCAAAAGGACAAACGCCAAATATGAAAAAGACCATATTCTTTCCTGTAGCATTTGGATTCATCATGCTTCTTTCACAAGCCTGTGGAGAAACCTCAACTCCTGCGGCTTCTGATGCAGGTACAGCCGAATTGCAGGCCACAGAAACCAATTCCACGGCAAGCAGTGAAACCGAAGGCTTTTTCACGGAAGAAGTGCCAGGCACGGAACTAACTAGAGTGTTCAGAGAAGATAAGGATGGGAATATCGTAGAAGATGGCTTTCTTAAGAATGGAATCAAGCAAGGCCCTTGGCTGACTTATGAACGCGTCTTTATCTATCCCAAATCTCTAACCCATTACGAAAATGGGATCGTCAATGGCATTTACATGGAGTTTACGACTTCAGGGCAAGTGGCACTACAGGCAGTCTATCGCAATAATCAATTGAATGGGCCTTGGTCTCGATACAAAGGGGGGAGAATGGAAGCTTCAGCCTATTATAAGGATGGAGAGCTGCACGGTGTCTACAAGGAATTCATGCCCTTGTTTGGAAGGCTACAAAAGGAAATTCACTATAAGAACGGCCAGCAAGATGGCTTGTACCGCTACTATGACGATGAAGGCAGAATCACCATGGAGTACATGTATGAGAAAGGGGAGAAGGTGAGCGGTGGCATAGTTGACCCACCGCGAGAGCCTGAAACCACGGAAGAGTAGGAGGGACCCGCTCTATTCCTTATTGGTCTCCTTTTCCTGAGCCAGTTTCATTTTTCGGGCGATCTTTTGATCATTATTGCTTTCGTATATCGTGTATTGTTCATACTTGGTTAGATCTCGTTCTGCCCAAATATCTTTTCCGATATTACATAGAACAATCAATTCCTGGTACAACTTGTTGCCTTGCTCCACTCTTCGTTCCACAGCAATATCACGATCAGCGACCTTGTCTTGCTGGATATTTAAAGCCCGTTCGAAGTTTTGTGCTGCTTCAGTGATCCGTCGTAGTACATTTTCATTCACTCCTACATCGGCTAAGAAGTCAATCTGCTGCCGGGCTACTCGGGTTACACGCCGCCCACAAAAGACTAGCTGAGCGTCAGTCATATCCCCAAGTTTAGCAGTCCCAAATTTTCGATACCTGCCAGTTCGATTATTATACTTCATGGCCACTCTAGTCATCAAGCTTCTAATTGCTGTCTTTAATTTCTCAGCGGCCTCGTACTTCTTATCCGTTGTGATCATCTGATCTCCCACCAATTCATCATCATCTGGCAAGTTTCGAAACTTGTCACACAGGCTATTGAACCCTTTTAAACGCTCAAGATCATATCCATACTTCTTGAACTCTTCGATATCTCGATGGGCAAAGCGAATCCGGTCCATACATTGTACATATAGATCAGCATCGGGAAAATTATACTGTCGATGAGAAGCTTGCTTTTTCATTTTATCAAAATTGGTCCCTACAAATATGCATTACAATCTGTATAAAAACAAATAATACACTTGCAAAAACAAATAGGTTTTAGTTTGCTGCTATTTTTACTCATTTGAAATTTTCTCTCTAATAAATCCAATTGAAAAACAAAATCAGCTACTACAGAAGCGGAGAGAATGATCAATCTGGATGTTTTTCTGCTAAGTTTAGGAGTTCGAATACTTGTACTCAGCCTGAGGTTTTCTAACCGTTTACTTACGCTAGGGTATCCCTGAGCACCTTTTCCATACCGCAAAAAAATTGAGAAAAAAAAAGGCAATAATCTGTCTTATATTTGAAATCGTAAGACGACAAATAAATTCTTTTTAAATACGAAACTTCATAATCCTACAAACTAGTCAGATCCTAATCTCATGAACATGTAATACGAAACTGAAATGGAAAGGCCGGTCAAATGACCGGCTTTTTTTTTGCCTATAACCAAGCATCGCTAGACTTCAAAATTATTTATTGTTCAAGTTCCTCTCTAGCATAGGGAGGCTGCTCGAATGGGCTTGGAGATTGCAGACGTGGATCTCCCGTCAAACCTAACTCCGACAACAGCTGTTTCCTCAATTCTTCTCTAACTTCTTGGTAAGCTGAATCTTGTGCTAGATTGTTTACCTGATACGGATCTTTTGTCACGGAATACAATTCTTCGGCAGGACGCTTTCCAAAGGCAAATTGATAGTAGGGACTTATTTGCTTCTCCTTACGATGTGCGACCAGCCAAGCCTTGGTCGGACTGGCGTCGTAATCTCCAAAAGCAGCAAAGGTGTTATTGGTCAGTTCGTCCATATCAACAACATAGTTATCATCTACATCCATTGGATCACCCATCGGGTAGCGATCGGGTTCGAAATTGATAATATACAGCCAGTCTTGGGTGCGCAATGCCCGTTGTGGATAGGGCAAGTAATCGGCTCTAGCCTTACGGACATGACGTTCACGACCAGTAATGACAAAATTGCGATCTGTTTCGACTAATCCAGTTTTATTTGAGGTTAGTATGGGGAGCAAGCTTTTTCCGGTCATTACAGTAGGTGGAACCAATTCTGCAGCTTCTAAGAAGGTCGGTGCTAGATCTGGCAAGCTCACCAGGTCGTCGATCACTCGATCTCCAGGAATTTTCGAAGGCCACCTTACCACGAGAGGCACCTGTGTACCCGCATCATAGAGATTGCATTTTCCGTTGGAAAAGCCAGGAAATCCATGATCCCCACTGATGACAATTAAGGTGTTATCGAGTTCCCCTCGCTGTTCGAGCTCCTTTAGCAGGATGCCAAGTCCAGCATCAAAAGCCATGACCTCTCCCAGATAATCTGCGAAATCAACTCGAACGGTATCTACATCTGGAAGGAAAGATGGCATATTGCCTTTCAGTTGATCTGGATCAATGCCCCACATTTTTTCGCCTGATCCATATATCCACTTACGGTGTGTATTAGTCGGCCCCCACCAATAGCAAAAGGGGGCATTGTTTTCATTTGCATCCAAAAACAGACGGAAATTTTCCAAAACCTCTTGATGTAACTTACCCTTCGCACCCTCAAGAGTCAAGCCCTCTTCCGTCATGTAACGATCTACGTTTTGGCTATAGGCATTGAAGTTCCCATTTTTTTGAAAGCGATTTTTTACGCCACCATACCCCGCATCTCTGGGCGTGCCCGGCGTCCATACCTTGTAGGTATAACCGATGTGATAGCCGCTTTCTTCCAATAGTAAGGGGAAGGTGGGTATTGCATCATCCCAAATCGCCCCCTGTAAGATTGCTCCGAGGCCGGTGCGGTAGAAATGTTGTCCGGAAAGTAGGGAACTGCGACAGGGTGTGCAAGACGGAGCATTGACAAAAGCCTGAGTAAAGAGGACACCTTCATTGGCCAAGCGATCAACATTGGGCGTCCGAAGGACTCCATGGATGGCGTCGGCACCCTCCAATTGACTATAACAACTGGCATATTTTCCCCAATCATCTGCAAAGGCGAAAAGAATATTAGGTCGCTTGACCTCTTCTTCATCCGAAGACGTTTTACAAGACGAGAGAGAGAAAAGGACTAATACTAGGATGCTGAATACCGGCCAGATGGAGCCCTGGGCTTGTCGATTAGATGGTTTCATTTTGTTATTTCGTCTTAGTGATAGAACTAAGTTAAATGTACCAAATATTCAATAGACCACTGTCCGGACCTAGCTGGCAAATCCTAAGCAATGGGAACTAAATTAAAATAAGTGTGGTTTTATTTTTAAATTAATGGCGCTACAAAAAAGCTCTTCTGATCCACGCGCGCTTTTCCTGAAAGATTGAGAATACTAAGAAATTGGGTTTTCAAGAGTAACATTCTTGAAGGGCCTGTAATATAGTAATAGAGGCCTTGGAGTTCTTGCCCCACCAACCTTCCTTGGAGTATACCAGGCAAGTATACCAAATGGCCTTACACTAATCCAAAAGAAACACAGGACGACCATGTCAGAATCACAAACAATCATTGCGGAGAATGAAGCATTTCTCCAACAACACGGACGCGATCTACAGGCAAATATTTTTATTTCTAGACGAAAGACTTTCGTCGAAATATTGTTCTTGCATTTGGATGCTGATGGTGATCGTTCAACCCTCAATACGACACTTTCTAAACTAGCTGAGAATAGTGAAACAGCTACCGGCATCCATCTGACTTCCTATCAGAACCAGCTAGATATTCAAACACCTAGTCAGCATCAGCGTAGTCTTTTCTGCAACCTTTTTCTTACCAGCAAGGGCCTGACCAAGATCCATCAGAAGGATGATCGTTGGTTTCCCATATTGGATCACCTTCGAGGAAATCGTCAAGACCTGGACGGTAATCTGCCGCACCTAGAGCTCAAGTTTACAGCCGATAAAAGTATCGATGCGGTTATGATTTTAGGACATAATAGCAAGGATGCTTTGCCAAGAATGAGACGATCTTTTGAAAGGGAAATCTTTCCGAGGATTGGCGTAGAGCTTCTTTTTACGGAGGAAGCCCAAGTATACCGAAATAAGCTGATGGGTGGTAACCGGGGAAGAGGTTTAGTGGTAGAGCACTTTGGCTATGCCGATGGTGCAAGCAACCCTTGTATTACGGCCAGGGAGTTCGGGAAATTTGGAGTAGATGGAAAAACAATGAATGAATGGAATCCAGTGTCCTCCTACAAAGAGTTTGTGGTTTCAGAGCCTGCTGTAGCGGGCCAAGAAACCTTTGGTAGCTATCTCGTTCTAAGGAAAATGAGTCAGGACGTGCGGCAATTTAATGAAGTGCTGAAAGATATTGCGGATAAGATAAATCAAGCCCGGTCGAATGATGATCCCAAGGTTACCCCACAAGAAGTAGGCGCCTTGGCTTTTGGTCGACGCCGCAACGGAACTTCTACAGAACGAGAGCCTGCTTATGATGACAAGGGGTTAAATGATTTCCATTATCCGGAAATCAGTAAATGTCCATTTTTTGCACATGCTCGAAAGATGAACGCGCGAGAGGTTGAAGCTTGGCCGGGACTGCCTAGGATGTATCAGAACCCTAATCCAATTATTCGACGAGGAATCACCTATGGAAAGCGCAGATTGCGATATGGGAGTTTAGATACTACCGTTCAACCCAATGGTGATGTGGGACTATTCTTTCTGTCCTTCCAAAATGACATCGGTCGCTATCAAAAGATCTTGCAGCAGAGCTGGACTAATGACTTGGACCCTATTTTAGGGCATCTAGATAATCCTCAGAAGACTCTGCAGCACAACATCCCTGGATTGAACGAGCCTTATGAAGGCTTTGGGAAGTTTGTTGAATTACTGGGAGGACTCAATTTGTACGCACCTAGTCTTAGCTTCTTTAGAAATTTATCAACACCAACACCAGTTATATAAAAACAGCAGTATGGATCCAATCTTAAGAAACATCCCCATTTTTGGGCCTGACCGCTACTCCTTTATGGATGTCGTCAAGCTTTACAACGACATGAAAGTAGGGTATGACGGGGCGATTTTACAATACGGTAAGGTAGGTTATAAAGTCTTTCTCCCAGAAAATGATCGAGGAAATGTTCCTATTCGACACCAATTACGGGTCGAAGAAATTTCCGATGAATTTGGCCTTGGTGAAGCAGAAAATACCGCTATCGGCTTCGAGTTTGAGCTTCCGTTAAGAAAAGGCTTCAAAACTAACATATTTGTGGAGCTGTTGCCATGGGACTATTCTCGCCAGAGACTTGCTCATACTGAACTTAAGAATGTTTACTACAATTCGCAGGATGATCATTCAGATCACAACTTTTTTGTGGATGAAGAAAAAGAAGATTATGTCTACTTCAGCGTGGTGATCAATAAGGAAACTGACGGTGATTTGACCGCTAGTGACACCTTCCTGCAAAACAAAATATTAGATCAAATTAAAGACCGGTCGAAGGTTACCAACCGACTATTTATCTTAAGAGTAAAGCAGATCGTCTGGGATGCTCAACACCAACTTGAAGATATCGTAAGTAAATTTGACTGCCGTCATGATAGTATTATCATTGAGGTAGACCCCAACAATGAATAAGGCGGATAGAATAGGTGCTAAGCTGGGAGGATTATCAGTTAGTGTGTAACTTAGTACCAACCAGCTTAAAACCTATGAATTCTCTACCTTGTCTACTAAACTATTCTACTAAGTTATTCTTTCCAATTGGCTTTGCCATACTTGTCTGCGGTACAACTCTTGGGTGCGTATCGGAACGTACAGTTGAGGAGAAAATTGATGTACTATGGTCTAATATTACCACTGATGAAGAAGCAGATAGAGGCTTGATCTTACAGTGGTGTGAAGAGTTGGAGCAACTAGCCCGAAGGCAGCCAGAGCTATACGCAGATTATCTTCTAGGTGCCCATGCCATGGCATCTGCTCATTCCCGAAACTATGAAGAGTGGATGATTCCTTTGAATAAGGGGTTGGAGGATTTGGCTAGGTATGAAGAATACTTGAAAATGGAGAATATCTTTCATACCAAGGTGTTTATTCTATATGAAGATGCAAGGATTCACGACTCTAAAGGGATGGTGGACTTAGCCGAAGCTAAGTATCAGAGGGTCTGGGAAAGTCTACCTGAACAACATCCGGACTCCTATATGTTAGTCGCGTTTCAAAATGCCCTGCCGATTTCGCTAGCACAACTAGCTTTATTCCAAGGTGACTACAAGAAGGCTGAATCTTGGCTTGATATACTATGGGAGAAACTCAATAA
This sequence comes from uncultured Lewinella sp., assembly GCA_913057785.1. Taxonomy (GTDB): domain Bacteria; phylum Bacteroidota; class Bacteroidia; order Chitinophagales; family Saprospiraceae; genus DT-111. Next base: position 37,139 of record CAJXPD010000017.1, read on the forward strand.
AGATGATGATCAATATCCAGGGATAGCTTTTGGTATCTGGGCTCAAGTTGAGCAGGCAAAAGGTAATGATCAACAAGCTATAGTGAACTACGAAACTGCGATTCAGTATTTTTTGAAAAACAATCCTGGTCCCAAGCCTGGGCATTTCATGGAACTCTGCATGAATTTTGCGGAGCTTCTGCGGCAAAGAGGTGAATTCGATAAGGCACTGCGGGTTATTTCCGAAGCTGCTCAAGAGGAACTTGAGGGAGAAAGGCATGCTGTTTATAGAACCTATCAGATGGCCAAAATTCTTCTTTCTCAGGGCAAATTTGATGAGGCTGTTCAGCAGGTAACCCAAGCCCTTTCTCTGAGTAGAGCGGTAACCGATGATGAGTACTATTGGCATGCTAAGATCTTGTCGGTCCAAGCCGAAATTGAGTTGGCTCAAGAGCATTGGGAGTCATCTGCCAGAACGGCACAATTAGGTTTAGATCAATTAAATGCTGCCGACCTTAGTTACAATATTGAAGCGAGTCCTGATCCCCGCGAAATTGAATCCAAATTGGATGCTCTTCCGCTGTTGATCACCAAAGCTATGGCTCTGTCAAGAGGACAATTAAATTTAGACTCACCTTCAATTGAGACCTTGAAATTGGCATTGCAGACATTTACTCGTGCTATTGAACTTATAAGAATCCTTCGAGCAGAGTATAAGGATGATGAGGTAAAAGAGTTCTTGTCTAGCTCCTCCTTCACGCTCTTCGAACCAGCTATTTCTACTGCATTTGAACTCTATTCAAAAACGAAGGAAAATGAATTTCTCCAGCAAGGCTTAAAGATTGCTGAAACAAGTAGATCGCTGTCACTCCTGGAGAACCTGAAGGGGCAGCAGGTTCAATCGCAATTAGGCATTCCGGAACATGTCCTAGAAGAGGAGAACCGTTTGAAATTGCAAATTGGCAAATTGGAACAAGAGCTGAAACAAGCTAAAGACGAGAAGTGGAAAGCTCAATTCCGACAATTGCTTTCAGAACGCAGAGCAGCTTATCTAGCTTGGCAGGAAGACCTTCAGAAACAATACCCTTCTTATTACGAATTGAAATACGAGGAAGAGCCACTAGTTTTGGAGGAGGTACAATCTTCACTGGATAAAAATGAAGCCATCTTATCTTTCTTTTGGGGAGAGCAGAACATCTATGGTATTTTGATTTCTTCAGAGGCCGCCAGCTTTAAAAAATTAAAGCAGGGAAAGGAATTAATCGATGCTATACCGACTTTTAGGAAAGAAATTTCATCTAGGAGGGGAGGGAACTCCAGCCTTAAGTTGAAAAAGTTAATTGCTTCAGGGCATACTATTTACAATCAACTGTTAGCACCCTTTGGCAGCATTCCGGAGAATCTAATTCTAGTCACAGATGGACCACTTCATTACCTGCCGATGGCAGCTCTTCCGACGGAACAAATTGACACGGATTCACCTAGAGATATACCTTATCTAATTGAAAAACATGCCATAAAACGTATTTTTTCGCTGGCCATTTGGCTTAGACACATTAGGGCGGATAAAGATCAGGCGGCCCGACAGTCTAGTTCTGCCGTGGACACCCTCCTAGTGGTGGCTCCATCAAGCTTTCCAGATAATAGCCAGCTTTCTTTGGATTCAGTGGCCTTGAGGGAGGTCTTTGGTGAAAAAGTTCTATTGGTGCGAGAAGTGAATACAGCACGTGTAAAAGCATTGCTAAAGCACAACTATAAGTATGTGCTGATCTTCTCCCATGCCGCTGCCGGGGAAGGACGCCCCTATATACAATTATCTTCCGACAGCTTATTCCTGGAAGAAATCTATCATTCTGATATGGGTACTAGCTTTATCGTCCTGGGAGCCTGTGAATCTGGCGTAGGAGAAGACCGGAAAGGCGAAGGTGTTTTGAGTCTCGGGAGAGCCTTTATTTATCAGGATATCCCGAATGCAGCAATGACTTTATGGAAGGTCCCTGATGGTCACTCCTTGACTATCACACAGACCCTTTTGAAAAACCATATCCAAGGAGGGCAGAATCCTGCCCAAGCCCTGCGTAATGCCCAGTTGGCCTTGTTGCACAGTGAGAAGGCTACGGGCTTACCCTATCAGTGGGCAGGTTTCGTTGCCATTGGACAATAGTCGATGGAGGTTTATTTCTTAGGCTCCGCTTTAAGAACCTCTTGTACTTGTTGATAATATCGATGATCCGCATCATTGAGGATCTGTTGCCAGACTATACGAGTTGAGTCCTGCTGCCCCAAGAGAAAGTGGGATATTCCAAGATAGAAAGTGGCAGCTTCTTTGAAAAAAGGTAGAGCGGGGCTTTGCAAGATTTCGGAGAATTGTGCTTTGGCTGCTTCTACATCTAGTTGTTCTCGGAGTAGAATTTTACCATATTCAAGACGCATCTCATAATCATCGTCATCTTTAGAAAGATTTTCTAAGTACTCAGCTAAAAGTGGTAGAGCCTCCAGGTGTTGTTCAGCTTCAATTAACTGTTGTGCTTCCCTCAACTTTGCATCATCTTCCTCCCCAAGACTCTGTAGGCCAGTTTCATAAGGAAGATACTCCTCCCATTGGGGCAGCCTCTTCCTGAATTCCTCCCTAGGCGATTTTTCGACGATAGGTTCTACCAATTCCACTGATGAAGAAGGATAGAGGAACATTACAAGGACTATTGCAGCAGAGATTAATAAACCTACTAACAACTGCATTTTTCGCTTCACACGAACTTGGTCCTCGCGTTTCATTTTCTCTATTTCCGCTAAGACTCCAAAACTGGTACGTTCCTTCATATCAGACCTAAACTGCTTAAACCAATCTACCTCATCGGCAAAGGCTTTATCATTCGCCATCCGCTCCTCGATAGATTTGGACTCATCAGCAGCGCATTCCTTATTTAGGTAACGCTCAATCAACTCATAGGTGGACTCCTCTTGATTCATGACTTTACTTTGGGTTCCCTTTGGTACCGGTCTGAGGGAGCATTAATTTAAATCGGGGTTTTGGACCATTAGCTTTCGTAGCTTATCAATCGCTCTAAACTTGGCTACGCGGGCTGCCCCGCTAGTGGGAAAATCCATCTCAGAAGCTATTTCTTCATGTGATTTTTCCTGCAGATAGTAAGCTACTATTATTTTTCTGTGCTTTGGTTCCAGGAGATAGAGATACTTGTGGATAAGCTGTAGTCTTTCGGCTTTCTTTTTTTCTTCTTCTTCTAAGCTGAGATAAGCATTCAAGTTAACATATTCAGTAAAATCAGCATTCGTTACAGAAGACCGACCTTTTTTTTTCATTTTTTTTAGCCAGATCCGAATGCAGATGGAAAAATAAAATTGTCTTAAGGGAACGCTGAGAATGAAGTCGGCTTTTCCGCAATAGCGAAGTAATGCGACAGCTCCCTCTTGTATCAGATCCCAGCCTTCGTAACGTGGAGAATGATATTTTTTGAGCAAGCCCCAGATCAAAGGAAAGGTCTGTTTATTCAACTCCCTTATGGCATCTGTGTTACCTGCACAATAACCCCTAAATAATTGATAGTCTGGATGCTGGTCTTCGTCAGTGTCTTTATTCATTATCCAGTGATACCCTTATGATAATCTCATGTTCAGTAAAAAAAACATCCTATAGCTGTAACAAATCGCCTTCAGGAAGAATAAGCTTGGTGATTGTACTTCTGCAAGGATGGGTTCAAATATAGAAAACTAAGCTTGTATTACTTGAATCCCACGAATAGGAATTGAACTAAGGTCTATCTGATGCTCAATAGGGCTATGCAGAAAAACAATTAGAATAACATGTGCGAATTCAAGCATGTTCAGGTATTTGACGCTGAAACAAGCGGAAGCGGATATTACCGCTAACCCCAAAAAACCGCTTTGTTTCTCTCTAAAATTGGACTACACATCGCTCAGATCGGACGATACCTTAGGGGCTATGACCTCCTAAGGCTTTTCCCGTTTTGCCTGCTTCAAAAGATTTACGGCTAAATCCACTGTCCTGTATTATCCAGTCAGTTATTCTTTGTATTTTAAGATCGTATTAAAGTTTCCCTGGCCGTTCACCATCTGCTTGCAGTTGGATTAGACGGTCCAGAAACTTCTACAATAAAACAAGGCAAAACGAATCCAACCTATGCTATATCGACTGGTAGCTAAAGCTCTATGGCTGTCACTGTTGTCTGTTCTATTATCGAGTTGTGGTGAAGACTATCCCAATTCAGTTCAGCAAGAAATGGCCAAACTCCCCGAAGAAATTGAATATAATTTCCACGTCAAACCTATCCTGTCCGATCGCTGCTTTGCTTGCCACGGACCAGATGCGCAAAAAAGAGAAGGAGAATTAAGACTAGATGAACCGGAGGGTGCTTACGCAGCCTTAGCTAGTGGTGCGGGACATGCCATTGTACCTGGTAAGCCTATAAAGAGCCAATTGGTGCAGCGTATCCTTAGTTCCGATCCAGAACAGATCATGCCTCCGCCTTCATCGAATTTATTGCTGACTGCCTATGAAAAGGCGCTGCTGATCCGTTGGGTCCAGCAGAAGGCAGCATTCAAACCACACTGGGCTTTTACCAAGCCAGAAAAACCAGAAATTCCCTCCACCAATGATACCTCTTGGGGCAAGAATGAGATTGATCAATTTATTTTAAGTCGATTGGAGTTGCAGGGCGTAAATCCTTCTCCAGCGGCAGAAAAACATCATTTGATTCGTCGCTTATTTTTCGATTTAAATGGACTACCTCCCAGCACGGAACAGCTTGATTACTGGTTGAACCAGACGGGAGAGAACTGGTATGAATCCTTAGTGGATGAATTGCTCGCCAAGCCAGCTTTTGGAGAACGTATGACTGCACATTGGCTGGATGTGGCCCGCTTTGCCGATTCGGAAGGTTATCTGGACGATTTTCACCATGCCTTTTGGCCCTATAGAGATTGGTTGATCAATGCTTTTAATGAGAACTTACCCTATGATCAATTCATTCTCTGGCAAGTGGGAGGAGACCAAATACCTGATGCGAACAGGGAACAGATTTTGGCCACCGCCTTTAACCGCAATCACAAGCAGAACTCGGAAGGAGGGATTATCGCTGAAGAGTTTCGGGTAGAATATGTGGCGGATCGAACCAACACGGTCGGAACAGCTTTTATGGGGCTGACGATGGGTTGCGCTCGTTGCCATGATCACAAGTATGATCCCATTAGCCAAGAAGATTACTACAAGCTATTCAGTTTCTTCAATTCCACCGTAGAACGGGGAGATGGCATATTCAGCAGCAATGCTATCGAGTATGGGCAAGGCGTTTCGAATTTTGAATCTATGAACTCAGGGCCTGTATTGGCTTTGCCAAATGAGGAGGTAGCTGAGATTAGAAAATTTCTCTTGGAAGAAATTGCTGAGAAACAGAATGACATAAGGCAATATCGGGCTGATAATGTAAACGCAGCAAAGGAATGGGCTAATCAGCCAGTAGGCATTGGCGAACTAGAGAAAAGAGTTAAAGCCGCTACCATTAGCCATTTGACTTTTGATGATATGGATAATGGGACTACACGAGACCTCGCCAAAGGAAATAAGCCCGCTACCTATTGGGGAGAAATAACTTCTATAGAAGGGCGCCATGGTAAGGCCATCCGCAGTGACGCCAGTGGCCAATTGGTAGCAGAAGGAAAGAAGGCTGCTTTCGAACGAATGGAGCCCTTTACCATTAGTTTCTGGATAAATACACCGAAGCTTTTCGAGCGAGCCCACGTCTTATTCAACGGAAATGCTAGGATACAAGGATACCGCGGTTGGGACGTTGTGCTGGATTCCAATCGAGTCCATTTTCGCCTCAATCACGCCCATCCCTATCAATCTTTGAATATCAGAACTGCAGAAGCTCTTTCTACCAACGAATGGACCCACTTTGTCTGGACCTATGATGGTTCCAGTACAGCAAAAGGGATGCGATTGTTTCAAAACGGGATAGAAGTTGAACCGGTGATAGAAAGAGATTATTTGTACCGTTCATCTCAGCCGTACTTCGACTATGCGCCAACGGTTTATATGCCTTACCGAGGCATTACAATCGGAAATCGACACTATGATCAAGACTTCACTGGTGGCTTATTAGATGAGGTGCGCATTTTGAATCGAGAGGCAGGAGAGATTGTAGCACTTTATTTATACGAACATGAGAAAGGTTCTAAGGCATTCCAAGCTGCTAAGGTAGCTGGAGATGCTACGATTCACGAGTTCTACGATTTATTTATAGATGATCAACTGGAAGCGCAGCGACAAGCGTTGCGCCAGATTCAAGCTAGAGAAGTAGAAACCATTGATACAGTTCGAGAGATCATGGTCATGGGAGATTTTGAAAAGGAACGCCCAACTTATGTTTTGGATAGGGGTGTTTACGATGCACATGGCAAGCCGGTTAGCCGTGAGGTTCCTAGCTCCATTTTGCCATGGCCTGAGGACCTGCCAAGAAACCGATTGGGATTGGGGCAATGGTTAATCCATCCAGACCACCCCCTGACCTCAAGGGTTGCGGTCAACCAAATATGGTATTTAATGTTTGGGCGGGGAATTGTGGAGACCGTGGAAGATTTTGGGAACCAAGGTGCTTTGCCATCTCATCCTGCTTTGTTGGATTGGTTGGCACTTAATTTTCAGGAAAATGACTGGAACTTAAAAGAGTTGATAAAGCTCATGGTAAGTAGTGCTACTTATCGTCAATCCTCCAAAATTCGGCCTGACCTAGCTGAATTGGATCCAGACAATCAATGGTTACATCGGGGCCCAAGATACCGACGGTCTGCCGAGATGGTACGTGATAATATTCTGGCTGTGAGCGGTCTGTTAAATGATAAACTTGGCGGTCCTTCGACCTTTCCGTATCAGCCAGCAGGACTCTGGAAGGAAGTGATGACGCACCCATTTTTCCCAGAATATGAGGAAGACCCCGAGTCTGGACTCTACCGAAGGAGTATCTACACCTTTTGGAAGCGAAATATGCCAGCGCCTAGCATGTTGATATTTGATGCTTCTTCTCGAGCGGAATGTCAGGTCCGAAGACAAAGGAGCAGTACTCCTCTGCAAGCCTTGGTGTTGCTGAATGACCCGCAAGCTATAGAAGGCTGTCGAGCATTAGCGGAACGAACCTATGCGAATGCGCAAGGAGATGTAAAAAAGGCTGCAGAACTTGTTTTTCGTATTCTGACCAGTAGGTTGCCTTCGGCAAAAGAACTCAACATATTGGAAAAGCAATATCAGGATGAGTTAGCCTATTTTCAAGCCAACCAAAATAGAACACAGGAATACCTAAATATTGGTTACCGTCCTCCAAAGAAAGAGATTCCCCGACCCGAGTTAGCTGCGCTAGCCCGAGTAGCCAATACTGTTTTGAATTCGACGGAAGCCTATTATAAGAATTAAAGATCTAGGAAAAATACTATCATGCCGATCAATCCAGATATACAGAAGGCCGAGTATTTGAAAACTCGCCGCGAGTTTCTCCGCACCACTACCAAAGGACTTGGAGCTTTGGCCATGGGTTCATTAATGTTCCCGTCTACTGGGAATACCCAGCATCTAGCAAAGGCAGTTCCTGAGAATGGACTATTGCAACAATTGCATCATGTGCCAACTGCTAAAAGAGTCATTTATTTGTTTCAAAGCGGGGGCCCTAGCCAAATAGAATTGTTCGACCATAAGCCGGAATTGAATAAAAGATGGGGGGAGGAAATTCCAGATAGTGTTAGGGGGAATCAACGTATAACCGGGATGTTAGCTGCTCAATCCAGCTTTCCCTTGGTCGGTTCCGTGTATGACTTTTATCAACATCCAAAAACAGGTGGATACTTTAGTAGTTTGGTGCCCAATATTGCCAATATTGCGGAAGATATTTGTGTGGTTAACTCGATGTATACAGAGGCCATTAACCATGAGCCTGCCATTGTCTTTATGCAAACTGGCTCACAGCAAACGGGGAGGCCTAGTATGGGAGCCTGGATGAGTTATGGTTTGGGGAGTCCCAACGAGAATTTGCCTGCTTTTATCGTATTACTTTCCAAGGGGAAACCAGATACCCAAAACTTGAATATGCAAGCCTGGTCCAATGGTTTCTTGCCTTCCCACCATCAAGGCGTGCAGTTCCGGTCTGGTTATGATCCAGTGTTATACTTAAGCAATCCTGATGGGATAGATCGAGCGAGTAGAAGGCGAGAGTTGGATTACTTAAAGCAGTTAGAGGCAGAACAAAAGAGTGCTTGGGGAGATCCAGAATTTGATTCAAAACTAAGTCAGTACGAAATGGCCTATCGCATGCAGACGAGCGTACCTGAGGTAACTGATTTATCGGATGAGCCAGATTATATCTTCGATTTATATGGCCCTGATGCGAGAATTCCAGGAACTTATGCTGCCAATTGCTTACTAGCAAGACGCTTAGCAGAAAGAGATGTACGTTTTATACAATTGTACCATATGGGCTGGGATCAGCATGGAAACCTACCGAATGATATCAAGAGAATGGCTCGTTCTAGTGATCAAGCCTCTGCAGCATTGATTACTGATCTAAAACAAAGAGGGTTGTTGGATGATACAATCGTTGTTTGGGGTGGCGAATTTGGCCGAACCAGTTTCTCACAAGGTCGCCTGCGAAAGGATAACTACGGCCGAGACCACCATCCGCGTTGCTTTTCAATGTGGATGGCTGGCGGGGGATTTAAACCCGGTATGTCCTATGGCCAAACGGATGACTTTAGCTATAATGTGGCTAAGAACGGAGTCCATATTCACGACTTCCAAGCCACACTACTGCACCTCCTGGGGATTGATCATGAACGACTAACCTTTAAACATCAAGGACGCAGATATCGTCTGACTGATGTGCACGGTCATGTAGTTAAAGATCTACTGGCTTAGTGGGTAAAGAAGAGTTTTCGATTATACTTGCATGCCGTAGAAATGACTGTCTTAAGCTCGTACGCACAGGAAACTTGACAGAAATCAATATAAGAAATCGCTCGATTTCCTAAGATATTATTATCTTAACGGGTAGTCTCCTCACAGTATAACCTCAATTCAGGTTATATCCAATCCTAATTTTCATTAGTGTCTCGCCCTTTTTTTAACGCTAAACTGATAAACCATGCCAGCTGATAATGAAAAGTTTGTGACCCTTTTGGGGGATGCTAAGTCCTTGTGTAAAGCGAAGTTAGCGGCCTTTACCGTAGTTCGGGGAGAAGATGATCAAGAGCTCCAAACCCTCACCGTAGATGCTCGAAATACTTACGAAGAGTTTGCTGATCCAAAATTTAAATTGATCACTTTTACCTTCGACGAATTCAAGATTAGAAGCTTCCTGGGCGATATTGATGAGATTCCCACGGATAAATTCAATGATTTTGAAACGAAGCTTAGTGAAATGCTGCATTTCCTCCGAGAAACAGCCTTAAAGGAAGCCATTGCTGCCAAATCACAACTTTCCGCTGAGATGATCAATGCAGAGATTTTAGCTACACTAACTCAATGTGCTACCAAAATAACCCAGCGCATAAATAAGTTCGAGACAGCAAACCCAAAGGTCAATATTCTTAATGACGCAACTTATCAGAGAACAAATGCCAAATATGAGCACTTCCGAGGGAAATACAGGACGATGTTAAAAGACAAAACCATTCAGGGTACGGAGAGTGACGTTATAAGTATCAACAATCGAGGGGAATCGATTTCCACTGCTCCGAAGAAATCTGATTTTTTAGATCAGTTTAGTAAGCTATCTGATTTCATTCAGGGAAAGGTTAAAGCGGCAACCCAAACTGCGTGATTGTATCCTCGGTTTTGTCACTCTCCAAAACATCATTATGAGAATTATACGTATATATCTAGTATTTGCCTTAATCCTGCTTACTTTCATCGGCATCCAAGGGCAAAGCTTATTTAAGGACGCTAGCACATTAAGTCAGCGAGTAGACGATATTGATTGGGTTGCCTACCAACTAGGAGATTTGATGGAAGAGATGCAACAAATTCGTAAAGGGGCATCTACACTAGACTCCTTACAGGCACAAAGTCGTCTAGATAATCTTCAACAAGATAGTATTCAATTGGGCAAGGATTTGATCACCTACTCCGGTCAAATCTTAGCTATTCTCGACCATTATCGGGATTGGACGGACCATGAAAGTGAACTGACTCAACGGATTGCAGCCTTACATTCAGCATTTGATCAAGAAGATGGACTTGGGACTATCTTGGATGCTATTGATTTTAAATATATCCAAGAAATAGATCCCGAACTAGTAGTTTTGAACCAGCAATTCGAATCTTATCAAGATACCCTACGTTCGGCTAGTAAACGGGAGAAGATTCTTACTTTACTCAACAGCGAAGCCAGTGTTAGTCCACTAGAATATGTTTCCGTTTCCCGTACACTTGAAGCGTATCAGACGCCACCCTTGCCTTTGGTGAAATTTGCAGAAGCATCGGCGGAAGGTAGTAATCGAAATGTCGCTAATGGAATAGTCAATCAGCAAGCCTTAATTGTTGGACTCTTCACTTTCTTGGTGGAGCGGGCTCAAGAGGAAGTTGTATTTACTTTCTTGAATCGGATGTTGGGTGAAAAAGGAATCCAGCAGTTTCGGGAGGTTTTTCCCAAAACCAGCATGGCATTCAAAGACCTCAATTTTACCTATTCAGAGTCCTTCTTAGAACGCTTACGGCAGTCCTTTTACGAAGATGTTCAATTGCTCAGCGTCAGCCTACCCAGCTTACTCACCAATCCAGAATATTTCCAATTGTTAGAAAGTGATCCGATTGCCTACAACTTCCTGCAATTGTATACGATGATGGCCATGAGCCAGCAGAAAGTACCCTTGGAGGAGATCATTCCACTCACGTATAGAAATCTCTTAGATCGCTACGAAGACGAAAAAAAAGCGGTGAACCTAAAGATAGCAGGTGAGTACCATACCTATACGGAGTACCAGTCATTGTCTGGGAAAACACAAGAAATACTAGGAAAGATCATAGACATTACTCGCATACTGGATGACTTTCAAGATGAGATAAGGAGGGATTTCGTAAAACTTCGCACAACCCCTTTTGCGGTCACCCCGGATTATGGTATAAGAAGGGATACCATAGAGGTTCCTGATAGTACACCGGTTAGAGATACCACGATTGAAATAAGAACATTAGAAAAGATTAATATTACTGGTGCTCTTGGTGACGTAGATGGAAGGTTGAATGCAGTATATAAATTTTTGGAAGAAAGTACTGCGGCGGCAGAGAATGTTACTGTAGATGTCAACCTGCTGCTAGGAGAATATCGGCAGACCACTCTGGATAGCCTATGGCAATCCCTGAAACAGAACCTTACCTTCAAAGAGGATGCTGAGACAAAACTGTTACAGGGAATATTGCCAAAGGCCAAGGAGGGGGCATTCCAAAAGTTAGTTACTGCAGCACCTTCTCAAGCCAATGCCGAAGTGGTGGAATTTCTGGATGTAACTGTATTACTGCCGGGGCATGATAGCATAGATGCCTATATTCAATCATTATTGGCCAAGCAATCCAATTTGCGAGCTATTAAATTTTCTTTTACGTTTGATCTGGAGCCCAGTTATTTCATTGTGGGCAGAATACCTAAGGTAGGACAACAAAGCATTTCCGCTATAGCCAGTAAGGAGTCTTTACATCCAGATCAAGCTAAAGTAGCCCGGCTTCTAGTTGACAACATCAGTAGATTACCGAAAGCTCCACTACCTCTAAACATAGGCCTGATCCCACCTGGAGAAATTAGATTAGAGGGCACGATTAGTGATTTTACTTTTGACCAAGGAGCTTTTGAGCAATTGCAAGGATTTTGGGAATCACTGCCCTTCCCCGCAGATACTACTCCGCTTCTGGATAAAGGCTATCAAAGCTTACTACCTATCCTAAATGGCAATGAAAACTACTCTCTAAAGATGGTGCCAAGTTTATTGAAAGCAGAGTTCGATCCTCTCATTGCAAGGAGTTGGTCTACCTTAGAGACTTACGACAAATTTTTACGCAATCCACTTTCTGATCAGCAATTGCGAGCCGCGGGCTTGGCCTTGACGAGAGAGTTAGGCGGTGCCTGGTATGAGGAAATGAATATAGTAGATATGCTACATAAATGGCAAGCTGATGTAGTGGCTTATCGAAACGAATTCAAAGATTGGAAGGCTGCTTTGTTCCCCGAGGTGCAGTTAAGAAATGATTCTATAGCCTATGAAAATGCTAAAGGGAAATTAATCCGATTGATCGAAGTTACCCAATCTCATTATCAGAATAGCAGCCAAAATGAAACCTTTGCTTTCGAAGTTTTGAAAAAAATTCTGGAAGATCAATTATTTGTTGGCGAAACCGTTGATGTAGATAATGATGGGGATAATCTTGTTGATCGAGAATGGATTACCAAAGGGGAACTTGAACTTGCTGAAGTTGAAGAAAGGTTATTCGAACTCAACAGGAAGCTGGCAGCTAAATTTCCAGGGAAAAGAAGTACATCGCCTGTTCGTCAGTATTTGGTAGATAAGAATAAGCTTGATGCTTTAGAAGAGGTACCCTATCAGATTGATGATCTAGCGTTCTTGTTCGAAGATCTGCAATCTCTCCTATATGAATTAGACCGAAAGACAGCTAGTCAAGAGACCCAAGCGCTGAAGTCCATTTCACCAATCGTCCAGATTACTGAAACCCTCTCACACCTGATGTATGCCATTAAGGATGATAGTGACACTACCGGCTGGATCAACAAGGAAACCCTCAACCTGGCCTTGTTTGATCCAAATATAGAACCACTTTTTACGGGTTTGTTAAGTCAACAATTGGGGCAAATTACAACTAAGGGTAGTTTATCACTTCCAGGCGTGACCAGCTTTATCAAATTGACTGTACAAGACCTTGACTTTGTCACCTCTAAGGAGGTCACTCAGGACTCCATTAAGCTTGACTTTTTCAGGACCGCGGCATTTGTGAATTTGACCCTCAACCGTTTGTTGGAACTTCCATTACTTGTTGATGCAACAAAGCCTGATAGAACTTTTTCACTCGTTGATAAGCATGTTGATCTACGACCTATTCCTGACCTTTCCGATCAGGCCTTAGAGTTTATCTATTATGCCAATGTGAAAGATCACCGCCATGCCATGAGTAGTGTCATTCGGCTTTTAACGCAGATTTCTGAGGTTATTGAAGAACGTAATTCCAGAAACGCTTTGAAACTCGACGAAGATATACGGCAGTTGAGCCTGGATAAAGTGATGGCAGATGCTAGTGTGAAGAGAATTAATGAAGAATTAGCTGGGCAGGGGCTGAATGACAAGTTGAAGGTTAAGGGGGAGACTATAGATACTTCCGGATTGAGTGCTAAGACGCAGGAGTTGTTATCCATGAAGAAACTCGCTATAGAAGATCTCAATAGGAAATCTCAACTGCTAAGAAATAAAGAGGCAGAGAAAGAAAGGAAAGAAAAGAAAAAGCAGAAAAAAGCAAGCAAGAAAAGTAAATCGCCGGATGTACTTGCCTTCCTCAGAGACTATGGAGACTTTATGGCCGATTTGATTGATGCGGATACGAGCACTGATGTCAATGCCTTACTTAGGTCATTTGCAGATCCACCAGGTAGTTCGCAGGAAAAACGCAGAAACTATGTAACAGCCAATCTCAATGGATATGTCGGTGTCCTTGCTGGCTATGAGTCACTGAGTGGCGGGCCACTGAAGAATAATGAAAGCTATGCCACCTTCGCCCCGACAATCCCAGTGGGAATTTCTTTCAGTAAGCTTTCTGGGGAGGGAAAAAAGGCACAGTCTTACAGTTTGTTCTTATCCATTTTGGATTTAGGAAGTCTCACGACCTACTCCTTAAATGGCAACGTGGCAGGGGAGAGCCAAATCAGTTTTAAGAACGTACTCAAGCCTGGTTTACAGTTTCATTGGAATATCAAAAATTCTCCCTTCTTCTTGGGAGCTGGAGCACAACTAGGCCCTCAGATACGAGAGTTCAATGGGGCTTCTACCCAGCTAAATTCCGCTCAGTTTTTCATTAATTTTGGAGTGGACGTAGTTGTGAAGCGCTTATTCAAACTGGAAAATAAGCCGCCTAGCCAAAAGGGAGGTAATTAGAAGAAGAAAATTAGACAAAGAATCTACCACTCCCCAGATCGGATGATTGAGTGCTATCATGAAATCAATCGTAGGATCTGGGGAGTATTAATTATAGCAAGTAGATACCCCGGAAACGGGAGGGAGTTCCATCTAACCCACTACGGCTAGAGCTTTGGTCGTTTCCCATTTGCCTCGGGTGAAGTCTGGGAATTCTTGCGGCGCACCACCTTGGGCGACCGAAGCCTCGCTAAGTGGCCCCACAGCACTCCATAGGCAGCCTTCATAGACGTTTTGATCTAAGGGTTCACCTTTCCGGAGACACTCAATGATGCGGTATAACATCATGAAATCCATCCCACCATGTCCACCCATCTTTTTTGAAACCTCGCCCAGGCGAGTATACAATGGATGTTCATATTTTTCGAAAAGCATTTGTAACTGATCTCCTTGTGCCCAGGAGTGGTGGTTTTTTGTGCTACCCTCAATTCCACCCTCCAAGGCAATACGGGTTTGGAAGCCTGCCAAAGTTCCTAGTGTGCCTTGGATCAGATTATGACGTGAATAGGGTCTTGGGCTTGTTTCATCCCACTGTACCATGATGGTGCGTCCCACTTCTGTCTTAATGATAGACGTATTGATATCACCTCCCTGATAGTCTAGTTTGTTCCACTTGTGGTCAGCTGCGTAATTCTTTTTCGCATAAAGTTGACGACCGGCTGCTGGACTTGAAAAGGAAACAATTCTATTAAAAGTATCCTCTCCGCGGCCAATATTCATGTACTGAGCTACGGGACCAAGTCCATGGGTAGGGTAGAGGTTCCCATTTCGCTTTGCGTAATGATAAGTGCGCCAGGATCCAGTACCTCTTTCCTGTTCTTCCATTTGAAATCTTAACTCATGTATGTAGGCAGCCTCGGCATGTAGGAGATCTCCAATCAAACCCTTGCGACACATATTTAGATACAGTAACTCCTCACGGCCGTAATTGACATTCTCCATCATCATGCAATGCTTCTTGGTGAGCTCAGAAGTGTTGACAATCGACCACATTTCTTCCAAGGTCACAGCTATAGGCACCTCAACAAATGCATGGGCTCCCTTCTTCATTGCCTCTACTGCCATAGGAGCATGTAAGCGCCACGGCGTGCTTATGAACACGATATCAGGCTTAACCTCCTCCAACATCTCCTTCCATCGATTTTCTCCACCAAAGTACAGTGCGATGTCCTTGTGCCTTTGTCCCTTGCCAACTTCTTCACAGTTGCGTTTTGACCGCATGGCTAAGTCCTCATAGAGGTCGCTAATGGCTACCACTTCTGTACCCTCAATGGTGGCTACCTGTTTAGCATGCCCAGTGCCTCTAGCACCGACCCCGATGAATGCGCAACGGACGACCTCAAGCTTCGGTGCGGCAAAATCGCCCATATACTGTCCATCTGGATTAGCACTCATTGCTTCTCGGCTAGTACTGCAGGAAGACATGGCTACAGCAGCTCCTGCAAGCGAAGTCTTTTTGATGAATTCTCTTCTGTTTTGATGCTTCATGATGTTGGTTTTAAATTGTCCAAAGGAAAGAGGTTAAAGGTACTCTTTTTACGGAGTATTTATAGGTACCCGATAGCTTAAGTCTGCTATTCATTTCGAATGATTGAATGGCCTGGCTTACAGAATTTATCTTATCTTGTCATAAGGCAATTTTAGGGATTGAAATAGCCTTTTAGGAGTATCGGCAGCGCGCTGCCCAACGCGTTCTTTTCTGCACAAAACAATGAAGATTTCCCCTTTTCTTGATCATTAATGAAGGCAATGATGAATAGCGATTTTAAGTGGATTAGATGTAGTCAGGACCAGATAAAAATGTTGGCGGGTCTGGTCCTATTGTTTGTGGTTTCTGCAAGCTTTGTCCTTACACACCAACTGCTTATGCTATTTGGCGAGGCGGGTGAAATACCTCATCGTGATTTTCCTGCTGATCAAGTAGGACAGATTATCAGTCCGCAGATGGGTACCCGGCACATGAATCAACCTTCTGTCTTCAATGGCTATGCCGTTTTAGCGGGAAATGCCATACACGAAGTCTGGGATATTTCGGATCCATACCATCCAGTATTTCGAGCAGAAATGATCAGTCAGCACAGTGCAGGCGAGGCAGAATCGCACCAGGTGACTTATGGTCGAGATGCTTCAGGAAATTATTTTCTAGCCACTACCTCGGGAAGAGGGATTGATATTTGGAAGGTCAACGATATTCAGGCTCCGCTATATATGAAAGCACTTGATCTTCCTGGCATCAACTATGGTGATGTAGCCAATGCAGTGTGGGGGCTTAGTTGGCAGGGGGATTTTCTATATATCGGAGCTACTGCAAATGGAGTCTATGTCGTAGATGTCAGGGATGTTTTAGAAGCTGATGTTGTGGCAACGGTTTCTGTTACTGATTTGGGGGGAGTTTTGGCAGGACCCTTGTTTGCTTTGGGGAACCTCCTTGTTGTAACTACACCGAAAGGGAACGCAGGTATAGCAACCGTTGATATCAGTAATCCCCTACAGCCTTTTGTAATGGACTATGAACATTTCCCACCTAAATCTTATATCGGAGGGTTTTACGGAAGATTTGCCACCTTAATTACGCCTTTGCGGCTGATCGATGTCACAAGTGATCCATATGATATTCAATTGGTCCATTCTTCGGATGTTCCAAAATCTGAGTATGTCAGCTTTGGAGATGAGCATTTATTCTTAGGTGGACTAAGAGGAGGGACTCAAGGAGTATATAAGTACGATCTTTCTGACCCTCTAGAGCCAACCGTTGTTGGGCGAGTACAAGGAAGAAACAACCGGTGGGATGATCAATTTTCTTGTCCGGTAGGAAATCTTTTGATCATTTGCGATGATCAGCGCGTTGATGGGAACTATGTAGGTGGAGTAATAGGAGTACATGCGGAACTTAAGGATAGCATAGGTCCCAAAGTGATGTTCAGCCATCCGGAGAATGGAGCTGTAAATCAGCCATTACTAACGAAAATTGGACTTTCCTTTAGCGACTGGATTGAATTTGCCTCCGTTGATGAAAGTAGTTTCATCCTTAGAGAGGTTGGCGGAGAGCCGATCGCTGGCTCCTGGGGGTGTACCTACACGACCTTGAATTTCACTCCTTCGGAACCACTGAAAGAATTGACTACTTATGAGGTCATCCTGCCACTAGATGGGATTACAGATCTTTCCGGCAATCCGATTCCAGAGACCTTTACTTCCTCGTTTACCACAGGCCAACAAGGCATTCAAATTGGGCAGGCTCAATTACTTCCTACTGCTCCGATCCCCTTAGGGGATACCGCTCAATTTGCCATTGCAAATCCCGATATGCGCATCGAGTATGAATGGTCTACAGGGGATGGAGAAACACTATCTGGGAATACGACTAGACACCAATATCAGGCAGTAGGAAGATATCCGGTTACACTAAAGGCTTTACAAACCATCAGCCCAGATACGATCTTTGAGGCAGAGCAAGCTGACTTGTCAGGGGGGGTAAATATTGCTACCACCCATGCCCCATTCAGCGGCAACGGCTATGTGGATTATCCTGGTGCAACAGGGGAGGAGGTAAAGGTTGTTTGGGAATTACAAACGGAAAGTGTAAGAGCTGTATCTATTGAAATCTTCTACGCTAATGGTGGAAACTTTAATCGGCCTTTGCACCTCGTATTGAACAATGGTCTTCCAATCCAGGTCAATTTCCCGCCCACTGGAGGATGGAAAATTTGGCAGGCTGTTCAGGTTCCCGACCTCCAGCTTCAGGCCGGCCTAAATACCTTGGAGCTAAGGGCTTCTGCTAATAGTGTGGGGCCAAATATTGACTATCTGTTTCTACCCACAGATCCTGCAACACCAACTCGGCAAGAACTAATCGGAAGCCAATCTTTTATTCAGGTCGTGTATGAGCCACAGACTATCAACCAGCCAAGTAGCAGTCAGCCGCTTCAGTTGATTGGGGATACGCTTTGGACGCTAAATCCGGATGCCAATAGCCTGTCAATATTAGATGTTAAGACGCTTGAAATAGGGCAGGAAATCCCTACTGGAAGACGCCCCTCTGCTTTGGCAGTAGGACCGGACGGGCAAATTTGGGTCGTCAATCGAGATAGTTGGAATATCTCCTTACATGATCCCAATACTGGGGTGCAGAAGGATCTAGTTGCTTTACCTTATGGCTCACAACCCAATGCCATTATATTTTCCCTCGATTCTACCTATGCATTTGTGAGCTTGCAGGCAACAGGTGAATTACTTAAAATTAATTCAGCGAGTAAGGAAATAGAGGAAATCTTGGAATTACCGAAAGATGATCGCGACCGGACTAGAGAAATCGGTGCGCTAGCACTCGATGCTTCCCGTAACAAGCTGCTATTAACTCGGTTTATTTCCGCAACTAATGGAGGTGAGACATATCTTGTGGATCCCTTGTCGATGGAAATCCTGAAAACTATTCCTTTGGCTTATGATGTGGGAGAAGATTCCGATCAATTTTCTAGAGGAATTCCGAATTACCTCACTTCAATCGTCATCAGTCCGGATGGTAAACGGGCTTGGCTTCCTTCGAAAAAAGATAACATTCAGAGAGGGGAATTCCGGGATGGTCGAATGTTGGAGCACGACAATACGGTTCGCTCCATTGTTTCGGTTATCGATCTAGAAGCAGAAGAAGAGTACTTTTCGGAGCGAATGGATCTGGACAATAGCGATCGTGGTCATTCCGCTTGCTTTAACAGCTATGGAGATCTGCTTTTTTTGACGCTGCCAGGTAATAATCAGGTAGTTGTGATAGATGCTTACACCAGAAGGGAAATTACCCGCCTACTTACTGAGAATGCCCCCGATGCCTGCACCTTTGACTCGGAAATGGGAAGATTATATGTCCATAATTATTTGTCCCGTAGTATTTCTGTCTACGACCTGAGTAAATTGGAACGAAGCCAAGAGGGAATAGAGCTATTGGGGCATTTCGCCATGCTGGAAGAAGAACCGTTGTCTCCTACGGTACTATTGGGAAAGCAACTATTCTATAATGCTGGATCCGTTAAATTGAATGCTGAAGGATACATGAGTTGTGCCTCTTGCCACCTGGAAGGCGGGCAAGATGGACAGATTTGGGACATGTCGAGTTTAGGGGAGGGCTTCCGCAATACGATAGATCTTCGAGGACGAGCCGGAGTGGGAGAAGGTCGATTGCATTGGTCTGCCAACTTCGACGAAGTTCATGACTTCGAAAACCAGATTCGCAAGCTGGGAGGCGGGACTGGATTAATGACTGACCAAGACTTTGAGCTGGGCACTCGGAGTGATGCCTTGGGCGATCCCAAAGCCGGTATATCCGAAGATTTAGATGCCATGGCAGCCTATCTGACATCTCTAGATGGTCACCCCGCAAGTCCTTACAGAAATGGAGATGGGACTATGACGACAGAGGCGCTAGCTGGATACAGTATCTTTGAAGAATTAGAATGTCATTTTTGCCACTCCGGAAAGCAATATAGCAACAGCGAAAGTGGATTGAGGCATGATGTAGGAGTAATCAAGGAGACTAGTGGACAACGAAGGGCCAGTACCTTGTTAGGAATTGACGTACCAGGCCTAAGAGGAATCTGGTCAACGGCACCCTATTTACACGATGGTTCCGCATCCAATCTCCGTGATGTACTAGTGACTGAAAATCAGCAAGCTAAGCATGGGAGGTTATCAAGCCTCTCGGAACAAGAATTACAACAATTACTTGCTTTTCTACAACAGTTGGATGATGATTTTCCCCCTGCCCCTGAGAGCCCTTGGCAGCTAGAGTTGTCCGCTCCGGACCCTATGAATGTCTTAATCGCAGGGGATCCCATCCCTTTAACCATTTCACATACGCTGACTGAAATTCAGGAAGTGATTTTTTACGCCGACGGCATCGAAATCGGGAGACAAACTGAAGCCCCATTCGCTATGCTTTGGACGCCTTCCCAGACCGGAGACTATGAATTGGAAGTTAAGGCTATTCATGGAGCCAATGCCTATGGCACGGTAGCTTTGTCGAAAAGGGTACGGGTTGTACGTTTGCCGATCTCAACAGAGCGAGGGCATTATGAGGTGGAAGTCTTTCCCAATCCCGGTAATGATTTCATCACGATTGATTTCAGTAAATGCAATACGGCTCCATCAAAGTTAACCCTCCTGAATGCTAGCGGAGTGAAGGTACATGAACGCTCTATCACCCTAGAGCAAAAGGAGAAGCTGCACCTGGATGTCTCTTCCCTGCCCCCAGGAATATATTTTCTCCAGATTCACCATGCACAACCGCAGCCTTGGATAGAACGTTTAGTGGTACAGGATTAAGAACAAATTCGTTGGCGCTGAACATTTACCAGCTTTGTTATACTGTTGGTTTAGAGCGCGCAAGATTGCAAAAGGGATGAAAAGAGCGTCCTTATTGGAGGGAAGTCTTGACACAATCAAGTTTCCTATTGCTATTGCCTACTCAATCTAAAATGAATGCCGATAAAGCTAGCAGAATAACATTTCTTATGCGGAAATGGACAAATGTTTCAGAATGGGCAGAAGGTTTCCTATAGATTTAGCGCTGATTGCGACATAGATTATAGTAGAACTTTCAAATTTTGGAACGAATGACCAACAAGACTTTTTTTGTATTAGCCCTTTTCGGGGTATTGCTCATAACAGCCATTCCCAGTCTTCACGCCCAAAAGAAGACGAAATTCAAGCCTGAATGGGCCTCGCTCGAACAAGTAAACCAAACTCCCGACTGGTTTTTGGATGCCAAACTAGGGATTTATGCGCATTGGGGGCCGGTCTCTGAGGCCATGGCTGAGGCAGAACCTGGCAGACGTTATGGCGGTTGGCATGGCATGCTCATGTATCAGGATGGCCAGAAGGTACCGACAAAGAATGGCAACCCCAGCAACAATTATCAACATCATGTCAAGAAGTATGGAGATCCTGCGGTATACGGATACAAGCATGTAATTGAGCAATTTAAGCCCACCGCTTTTGATGCCAAAGAATGGGCAAGGCTGTTTGCGTTATCAGGAGCTAAATTTGCAGGTCCAGTGGCGATGCATCACGATAATTTTGCCATGTGGGATAGTAAAGCTACGCGCTGGAACTCTATGAACTATGGCGGTATCGACCCTTCCGCAGAACTGAAACGAGAGATCGAAGCACAAGGTATGAAATTCATGGCCTCTTTCCACCATGCTTTCACTTGGAAGTACTTTGCTACAGCCCATGCCTATGGTGGGGTATCCCGAGAAGATTATGACCTTTACACCAACCCTCATCCGATTGATTCAGATACTCCGGATCAAGACTTTTACAAGGCCTGGTGGGCGAAACTCAAGGAATATATAGACAAATATCAGCCAGACTTGATCTGGTTTGATTGGTGGCTGGAGAACATGGACGATGAAATCCGACAGAAATTCCTAGCTTACTATTATAACCAAGGCCTAAAATGGGGAAAAGAAGTTGCTGTGAGCTATAAAGAATCTACGTTTCCAGTAACTACAGCGATCAAGGACTACGAACGTGGCCGCCCGAACCAACCTAAGACTCCAGCCTGGCTAACCGATACTTCTCCAGGGGCCTGGTTCTATCGGTCGGATGCCCAATTCAAGTCACCCAATCAACTCATTGATATCTTGGTGGATATAGTAGCAAAGAATGGCGTGATGTTACTAAATGTACCACCCGATCCCGATGGAAGTATCCCCAAGATTATGGTTGATCTCCTCACAGATATGGGAGCATGGTTAGAGGTAAACGGAGAAGCTATTTATGGTACTCGACCTTGGACGGTATTTGGTGAAGGGCCTACTCGACTACCGGAAGGTGGACATAAAATAGAAAAAATAAAGATCGAGTATACAGCTGCAGATATCCGCTATACTCGAAAATCTGACAAGGAGTTTTTTGCCATTGTGATGGACCAACCAACTGAGGAGATCGTAATGCATGCCCTCAGCACTCAAATCGGAGCCCTAAATTCCAGGATTTTAGATATTCGATTGCTGGGAAGTGAAGAAACGATAAACTGGGATCGAGATGAACGAGGCTTAGTAATTACGGCGCCAAAGTCATTTCCGACCGATTATGCACATGCCTTCAAGATCACTTTGGAAGGGTATACGGAGAATGATATTGGAGGGACGGTTGAGGCGCATAAGGAGTAGTTAATCTAGAATAGAGGGACAGTTCCTTGTGATCTACAATACACAAGATCTTAATATCTGGAGATTCCTAGATGAGTCTCCAGATATTAGAACCTCCCTATGATAACAGTACCGCAATAATTAGGGCCGTTAAGATGACTATGATGTATAGGTTTATATTGAGGCTGTGATACTTGTCAAAGAGGTATTTCACCAGGTCCAACCATTCCAGTCTTCGACCGAGCTTTTCCACCGTCATAAGGAAATATTTGCTCTTATTCTCTGTGGTGAACTTTTTTGGATTGGCTAATAGTCTTAAGATCATAAATTCATTATCCAGAAAGGCTAACTCATAAACTTTGGTATCTGTGTATTCCTCGTCGCCAATAAATATTTTATTATTGACATAGCGCCATCTTCCCTGCCAAGCTTCCCCATCGATACTTTTGAGGTATTCCCACTCCAATTCTTCTCCATTGACCTCTTGCACGGGCTTTGGACTAAAGAAATGAAATACCAATTCATGGAAGTCTTCACTTTCCCGCACTTCTACCCAATCTTTACTGCTATAAAACTCCCTTGGCTCTAGCTTTTTGCTCTCAGAAGCGATAAGCGGAAGAATTTTATCTAGGTAGCCGTCCAAGTTGTTTGCTTCAGGGAAGGGCGTTTTAAATAGCACTGAAATTCGATCAAAAAGTTTACTTTCCAAAGAAAACTCGCTTTGTTGAATTTTCAAGTTACGATTTATTGTAAATTAATTCAAGTGTAATTGTATAGGTTTAAGGAGGCGAGTAGGTTCTGTTTTATATCAATGTAAGCAAGTGGGGTTTCTAGAGTTTCCTGCCCTGACAAGTCCTCAAACCAGTTCAGGCATAAATAAGAGGACCGAATATTTCTTGCTAACTTCCCAAGGAGTAATTGTCAGTCTACCAAAACACTACCTAATGTTCCAAAGGAAAATAAGCCTAGCCCAACCACATTTACTACTTTTTTTTCTCATACTACTTACCCTCTCTACTTGGGCTCAACCCATTCCTAAAGGTCCAGACCGCATTCGCGGAGAAGGTCCTTTCGATCAATTGATCATTAGGGGAGTTACATTGATCAATGGCAATGGAGCCCCGCCAATTGGACCGGTGGATATAGTAGTAGAACAGAATATTATTACAGCCATTAAGCCTGTTGGTTATCCAGGCGTGCCGATAGATGATGCGAACCGACCCGTGCTAAAGCCGGGTGGTAGCGAGTTGGATTGTCACGGAATGTTCCTCATGCCAGGACTGATCGATATGCACGCCCATATTGGTGGTGCCGCACAAGGAACTCCCGCGGAATATGTTTATAAACTATGGTTGAGTCATGGCATTACTACTGTTCGAGAAGTGATGGCGCGCAATGGATTGGATTGGACACTTGAAGAGAAAGAACGATCTGCGAAGAATGAAATTACGGCCCCCAGAATCTTTACCTACATGGGGTTTAGTATGAAGGATGAAGGGGGCAGAGGTCCTACACCTGCTAGTCCAGAGGAAGCACAGAAGTGGGTTCAAAGAGTAGCTGCAAAAGGTGCGGATGGGGTAAAGTTTAGGTATGGGCCTACGCCAGAAGTGATGGAGGCGGCCCTAATGGAGATAAAGAAGCTCGGCCTGCGTTCTGCTGCCCATCATGATCAGATGAGTGTGGCGCAATGGAATGTTCTCCATTCCGCTAAGCTTGGACTGACCTCCATGGAACATTGGTACGGACTTCCAGAGGCACTATTTGAGGATAAGACGGTACAAGATTATTCCCTCGATTACAATTACAGCAATGAGCAGGATCGATTTGGAGAAGCGGGCCTATTGTGGTTGCAAGCTGCGATGCCAGGATCGGAAAAGTGGAATCAGGTTATGGCGGAATTGATCGCCTTGGATTTCACCTTGGTGCCAACCTTCAATATTTATGAGGCCAGCCGAGATTTGCACCGGGCACGTCGAGCGGAATGGCATGAAGCCTATACCTTACCAAGCTTGTGGCGATTCTATATGCCGAGCAAAATATCTCATGGATCGTACTGGCACTACTGGACGACGGAGAAAGAAGTCCAGTGGCGGAAAAACTACGACCGCTGGATGCAATTCATTAATGAATACAAAAACAAAGGTGGGCGCGTTGCCGCTGGATCGGATTCAGGCTTTATTTATCAGCTATATGGCTTTTCTTACATCCGTGAACTGGAACTTCTACGGGAAGCAGGATTCCATCCGCTTGAGGTACTGATGTCCGCGACACTCAAAGGAGCAGAAGCTTTGGGGATGGACGATAAACTCGGCAGCGTCCAGGTTGGAAAATTGGCTGACTTTGTTATCCTCCAGGAAAATCCGCTCGAAAACCTCAAGGTCTTGTACGGTACCGGGGCTATAAAACTGACGGATGAAAATGAAGTTGTCCGAACAACCGGGATTCAGTACACGGTTAAAGATGGCATTATCTACGATGCCAAGCAATTGCTGGCAGATGTAAAGTCTATTGTAGAGCAATCGAAAACGAGGGATGATTTTGAGTTAGTTCAACCCGGGCAAAAAGGGAAGAATTAGTTAAATGGGATTGATTTCTTTCTTTGTTGGGTGGCAGGATGAATGGTATTGATCCTGTAGGTGGGGTGACTCAAGCCTAAAAAGGTCAGCCTTCGGCTTGGCCTTTTTCCATTTCTTCCACTCGCTTAAGTAAACTTAGCTCGTTTCAAAAATGAAAAAAGGCCATTTCGCGATGCGAAATGACCTTTTTATTCTCGGTCGGGGTGGCAGGATTCGAACCTGCGGCCCCCTGCTCCCAAAGCAGGTGCGCTAACCGGACTGCGCTACACCCCGAGATTGAATTTGTGAAGAAACATCTTTCTTCATCCGGTCTTTTGGAAGGCTGAGGTTGAACCTGCGGCCCTCCCGATTCTAATCGGGATGCGCTAACCGGATTGCGCTAAACCCCGAAAATCTTGACAAAAACGATCCGCTAGATCATCAAAATTTTTCGTTGGTGAGACGAAAAATTTTGATGCTGCAATAGCGGTGAAGGCGGGATTCGAACCCGCGGTACCCCGTTAAGAGTACGCCGGTTTAGCAAACCGGTGGTTTCAGCCACTCACCCACTTCACCGGGTCTTTGTCTGATTGGCTCTTGAGGTTCTTTCACCCCGTTTTTCTTGAGCGATTGCAAAGGTAATAAAGCGGATATTAATTCACAAAACAGTTTGCGATTTTTTTTATTGCTTTGATTACAGTGATCGGATATGTCAATGATTTTCAGAAGAATAAAGTTCCAAAATTTGTGATTTTTTTTTGATGTGCATGGCCAGAAAGTGGCCTGAACTTGGTTGGAGGCAGTTGCCAGGTGGTCTCGATGCCGAGAAGCCATGGCAACTGCCGGCCAAACTCTTTGCTATACTTGTCAGTGGAGCTTATTCCACTAGATGAATGGCAGCAAAGATGTTTCCACACTCTCCAGAATTTACAGGGAAGGCAGAAAATGGGGGGA
>CAJXPD010000018.1 GCA_913057785.1 uncultured Lewinella sp.
AGATTCAAGGCTTTAGGCCGCAGTCCAGATGAACAAGTTTAAATCAGTTTCCAGTCTGAAAGGGTGTTTTCAAAATCGAATTATGCGTATTTCCCAAAAACGAATATTCGGACTGCTTATCCTATTTCAATTAACTATAGGATTGATCGCTCAATCCCGTTGCTCTTTCGATGAGCACTGGGCACGTCAGAAAAAAACTAATCCAAGATTTTCAAGTCAGATAGATGCGGTTGAAAGCCGCATCCAGGGACGTATTCAAAATCTTTCTCCCTTCGAATCACGATCCAGCTTTCAGATACCGGTAGTGTTTCATGTGTTGTGGAATACCACGGAGGAAAACCTATCTGAAGAAGCCATAAGTACCCAATTGGCTATCCTCAATCAAGACTTTAGTGGCCAAAATCCAGATCTAAACCTCATACCCAATCGATTTAAATCTGTAGCAGCTGCCGTTGGTATCGAATTCTGTTTGGCCTCTACAGCTCCAGATGGAACGGAGACCAATGGGATAACTCGAACCCGAACGTTTGTTGATAGTTTAAGTATTCAGCAAGTCTATTACTCATCGGGAGAAGGACAAGATGCTTGGGATCCTGACCAATATCTAAATATTTGGATCGCTAAGCTTGAGAACAGCCTAGTAGGCTTTGGGAGTTATCCTGGGCAAAATATCCCTGCTGAGGATGGAGTGGTCATTGACTATCGTGTTTTCGGAATAAATGACCATCCGCGACTTAACCTAGGTCGAACCCTTACGCATGAGGTTGGGCATTACCTTGGCCTTTTTCATCCTTGGGGTGACGGTATTTTTAATTCTAATTGTGCTGGTGATGACCGGGTACCTGATACTCCTTTGCAAAGCTCGACTTTCAGTGGGCAATGCCCGGATAGTCAGAACAGCCTGCCTGAAAGTTGTGGTACCGCAGATATGTACATGAATTTCATGAACTACACGAATGATCTGTGCTTACATATGTTTACGCAAGGGCAACGACTACGAATGTTAGCCAGCCTATTAGAAATGCGTCCTGGCTTGTTGACTAGCCAAGCCTGCACAGGTATCAGTCAGCCTAATCCCGCCAAGGGACTGGTTAATATTGGCCCCAATCCTACACGTGGAAGCTTGTATATCAGTAGTTTTCTGCAAGGGACCTCTAGTGTTCAACTGGAAGTCTATAATGTAAATGGCCAAGTCGTTTTTCAATCTGCTTGGGATAGTCTTGATCGCTACTTCAGTTATACCCTTGATATGGCATCTTGGGCTAATGGTTTTTACTATCTACGATTGGATATCGCGGGAGAGGAATTGGTTCGAAAGCTTATCAAATATTGATTAGTTTCTAGAAAGGCGACTATAAAAAAAGGAGCGTAGCCACAATGACTACGCTCCTTTTGTTTTATAATGAATTGATCTGAATTATTCTTTCAGACGCTGTTTGATCTCCACGATCTCGTATGCTTCAATCACGTCTCCTACTTTGATGTCGTTGAAGTTTTTGATAGAAATACCACATTCCATACCATTTCTAACTTCTTTCACATCTTCCTTAAAGCGTTTCAGAGAAGCAATTTCTCCAACCACACCTTCTCTAGTAGGATAAATCACAATACCATTTCTAACTAGACGGATATTGGAATTTCTCGCAATCTTACCTTCTTCCACATAGCAACCTGCTACCGTTCCGACCTTACTGATCTTGAAGACTTCTCGTACAGCTACTTGACCCATTACTTTCTCTTCCTTAGTCGGCTCAAGCATACCTTCAATAGCTAGCTTGATTTCCTCAATGGCTTCGTAAATAATGGAGTAAGTTTTGATTTGTACACCTTCTCGTTCAGCCAGTTTACGGGCTCCAAGTGAAGGACGTACCTGGAATCCAACGACGATCGCATCAGAGGCAGATGCTAACAATACATCTGATTCAATAATCTGACCTACCGCTTTATGGATTACATTAACCTGAACGGTCTCTTGAGATAGTTTGATCAAGGAATCAGAAAGGGCTTCTACCGAACCATCAAAGTCACCTTTAACGATAAGGTTAAGTTCCTTAAAGGTACCCAATGCCAATCGACGTCCGATCTCATCCAAACTAACACGTTTAGTAGCACGAGTTGTTTGTTCTCTAATGATCTGAGCTCGTTTAGAAGCAATTTGTCTAGCTTCTTGCTCACTTGGAACAATTTTGAAGCGTTCACCTGCTTGCGGTGCACCACTTAAGCCCAACACTAGTACAGGAGTAGAAGGTCCGGCAATTTTCACTCGCTTTCCTCTCTCATTGAACATGGCTTTAACCTTACCGGAATGCTCTCCCGCTACCATAGAGTCTCCAATCTTCAAGGTACCAGTTTGCACCAAGGTCTTGGTGACGTAACCACGTCCTTTATCTAGCGATGCCTCCAGTACCGTACCGATGGCACTTCTATCTGGGTTGGCCTGTAGCTCAAGTATTTCTGCTTCCAGCAACACTTTTTCAAGGAGCTCACCAATATTCTGTCCCGTTTTAGCGGAGATATCTTGTGATTGATATTGACCTCCCCATTCTTCCACTAGGAAGTTCATCGAAGCCAATTCCTGTTTGATCTTCTCTGGTTGTGCTCCAGCCTTATCAATCTTGTTAATGGCGAAGATGATTGGAACATCCGCAGCTTGTGAGTGACTAATCGCTTCTCGTGTTTGAGGCATGATGCTATCATCCGCAGCTACAATCACGATGGCAATATCAGTTACTTTAGCACCCCTGGCCCGCATCGCGGTAAAGGCTTCGTGACCTGGAGTATCTAAGAAGGTAATTCTCTTTTGTTCTTCTCCTACTTTAACTTCGTAGGCCCCGATATGCTGGGTAATACCCCCGGCTTCTCCTTCTGCTACGTTTGCTTCACGAATATAGTCAAGCAATGATGTTTTACCGTGGTCAACGTGTCCCATTACCGTTACAATCGGAGCTCTATGTTGAAGATCTTCCGGATCATCAACGATTTCCACTTCATCATCGTCTTGCTCCTCTACACTAATGAATTCAACTTCATGATTAAATTCCGCAGCTACCAATTCGATAACTTCTGCATCAAGACGTTGGTTGATGGATACGATCACTCCGAGACTCATACAGGCCATGATCACATCGGTAGCAGGAACATCCATCAAACTTGCCAACTCGGAAACAGAGATAAACTCTGTCAACTGCAGCTTGTCCGTCTGCGTTTCTGCTTCGCGCATTTCTTGACGTTCGCGAAGTCGTTCTCTATTGTCCCGGCGCATTTTCTGGCGCTTTTTCTTACCTCCACCGGAGATTCGCGCCATTGTAGCCTTGATCTTCTCTTCAATTTCCTTTTTGGAAACCTCTTTAACTTCATTTGGGTTGCCGCGGCGATTGCCTTGAGGTCCACGACGGTTACCACCTGGTCCACCTCGTCTATTGCCGCCTTGCTGCCCGCCTCTATTGTTGCCTCCAGAAGATGTAGATACGACTCTACGTTTACGCTTCCGTCTTTTAGGCTGATCTCCATCTCCACTAGCGCTTCCACCACCTTGGCCGGATGTAGTACCAGCTGCTGGCTTCTTATCTCCTTCTGGACCTTTTTGATCAGTTCTAGCCTTGGGCTTTTCCTTCTCTTTCTTTTTCTTCTTAGGCTTCTTGAGCTTATCAGTGTCGATCTTACCTAAGATCTTGAGCCCTCTAAGTTCGGGAGTAGCAGCCCGATGCATTGTTTTACTATCACTAGCATCAGGGGCTGGTGATTCAGCAACTACTTCAGGAGAATCTTTCATAGTAGAAGGAGCCTCAGTTTCCTGGCTCGGCTCAGCTGGTTTAGGTGTGTTATCTTCTGGAACCTGCTTGGTATCTTCTTTGGCTTCTACAACTGGAGCTTCCTCCTGTTCCTTAGCAGGCTCTGGTTCCGGTTCGCTTGCAACCGTTTCTTTTGTTTCTGCTTCCCCAGGTACTTCACTTTCTGCACTAGCTGTAGTTTCTGCCGGCTTAGGCTCTTCTACAGCTTTGCTTTCCGGTTCTTCCACAACTTCAGGTGCAACCTCCTCTACTTCCTGCTTGATCTCTTCTATCACCTCGCTTTTGGGGCTTTCTATTACTTCTTCTTCTTGCGGAGCAGGTTCAACCTTTTGTTCCGCTTCTTTATTTGTAGGCGTTTTAGGTTTATCTAGATCGATCTTACCTAATACTTTAAGGCCTGGAACTTTACTTGTTTTTTCCTCCTTTGGTTCCTCTGCAACCACCTCTGGTTCCGCAGCCACTTCCTCAACTTGTTCTTTGATTTCTTCAACAGGAGGCTGGGGAGGTTCGGGGGCAGGAGGAGGAGTAACGGGTGTCGTTGGTTCGCTTTTGACCGCTGTAGTGTTTACCGGTGCCGCAGGAGCTTCCGTCTTGAAAGCGACGGCAGGCGTTTCTTTCTTGGCTTGCGGTCGAGTACCGATAACCAGCTGGTCTGCTTTTTCTTTGATAGCTATAGACTTCGAAAACTCCTTCAGCAACTCCGAGTACATTTCGTCAGTTACCTTGGCAGTAGGTTTGTTTTCAATTTCAAACCCACTTTTGTGGAGATGTTCGACGATCGTTGCCGTTCCCACATTGAGTTCTTTCGCTATCTTGACTAAACGTTTCGACATTAATGAATTTTCTGTTTAACAATATCAATCAAGCATGTTGATTGATAAATCTTTAATTACACAAATTATGCTCTGTCCATTTCCGATAGGTTTTAGTGAACAAGAACAACTACGTTGACCATGATGGCCAAGGATGTTGAAAAAGCAGTGCAAAGATAACAGTAAAACTGCTTTGTTAATAACTCTTGTTCGGATTTATACTGATAGTGGGATTATTATTGGGGTATAAAAGCGGAAAAAACGCTAATTCTTCGAGATAATCGATTAAGAATAGACAAAATTTACCAGTGTCCCACTACCATAACGTATAGCAAACAACAAGAGTTCCCTTGCATCAAAAACTTTTTATATACAAATCAGCCTGCAAATTTGGCTGTTGTTTGTCAATAAACAACGCAAGTAGGTGGCACTGGAAAGAACCCCAAGGAAGGGAGTAGGTGGAAGAAGTATGCTCTTTTCGAGAAGCAAATAGCACACTAAGACGCCGACTTCCACCTACTGAAAACTACTAGTCTTCAAATTCTGCTTCGAAGATACCGATGATATTAGCTATCGTCTCTTCTTCTAAGTCAGTTCTACGAAGTAATTCTTCCTTACTTAATTCCAATACACTTCTTGCTGTATCACAGCCAATATTTTTCAAGGCCTCGATGATCCATGCTTCGATTTCATCGCTAAATTCTTCGAGATCTACATCATCAATCTCGTATTGTTCGATGTTGTTTCGGAAGACATCAATCTCAAAACCTGTAAGCTTACTTGCTAACTTGATGTTGGTACCTCCTTTACCAATAGCCAGAGAAACCTGATCGGGTTCCAAAAAGACTTTGGCGTGAATCTTCTCATTGTCTAGATCGATACGAGTCACTTTAGCTGGGGTTAGAGCCCGTTGAATGTAAAGACTCATGTTATTCGTAAAGTTCACGATGTCAATGTTTTCATTGCGAAGTTCACGAACGATACCATGAATTCTAGAACCCTTCATACCTACACAAGCACCAACAGGGTCGATTCGGTCATCATATGATTCAACAGAAACCTTAGCTCTTTCACCAGGAATACGTACGATGTTACGTACGGTGATCAATCCATCTTCGATTTCAGGCACTTCCTGCTCCATCAGTTTCTCTAGGAAGGTATTGTCAGTTCGGGAGACGATTACAACTGGGTTATTGTTGCGCATCTCCACCTGCTTGATTACTCCCTTAACCATATCTCCTTTTCGGAAGAAATCTCCTTTAATCATTTCATTCCGAGGGAGCACCAACTCTGTTCCGGTTGCATCATCAAGTATCAGTATTTCTCGCTTAAGAATCTGGTGTACTTCACCAAGGATGATGTCACCAACTCTTTCTGTGTATTTGCGATAAACCTCATCTTTCTCCAGTTCCATGATTCTGGAAATGAGGGTTTGTCTGGCGGCCATGATAGCACGTCTACCGAAGTCTTCTAAGTGCAATTGCTCGTAACATTCTTCACCGATCTCATAATCTTCATCGATAGAAAGTGCTTCAGAAATAGAGATCTGACTTCGATCATCAGTTACTTCTCCATCGGGAACAATTTCACGTACCCTCCAAAGTTCCAAGTCACCTTTGGTGGTATTTACGATTACGTCGAAATTATCATCCGAGCCGTACTTCTTTCGGATTAAAGTCCGAAATACATCCTCAAGCACCCTTACCATAGTAGGGCGATCTATATTCTTCCCGGCTTTGAATTCGGAGAAAGTATCTACCAGGTTCATAAATTATTATTTTTTAAATGAAATTTGAACAACAGTTTTATCAATATTGTCAAAAGGAATGACGGTCTGAATTACTTGCGTTTTTTTACGCTTTCCTTCTTTAATTCTGACCTTTTCTTCTATAGTAATCTCTGTATCAGATGCACTGACTAGAGTTCCTGTTCGTTTTTCTCCCTCTTTAGTTTTTACTTCAATCTTACGACCAATATTCTTATGGTATTGGCGTATTTTCATCAAAGGGCGACTAATACCTGGAGAAGAAACTTCGAGCGTATACTTAGGACCAAGCCAGCCCTCTTCATCTAAATACTGCTCTAGGTAACGACTTATTTTCTGGCATTTTTCGAAGGTAATACCGGTATCACTATCTAGGAAAACCTCCAGCTTTTGATTGGCATGCAATTGCAAGTCCACTAAAAAACAATCCAAAAAATCTTCTTCCTTGAATTTTTGATCCAGCAGATCAATAATTTTGTTTTCGATCACAAGTATTCCTTATAAAGGGCAAATAAAAAGAGGGAACACCAGTTCCCTCTTCCGAGTTTTGCGTAAATGTTTTGCAAATGTAATATAAAATACAACATAAGTCCAGTAATTGTTTAATTAATTGCCTGAAAACCCAGCGTTTAGTGGGGTTTAGAGTAGTTATGCTTAGAAGAGCTGAAGCTAAGAAGGATAGGTTGTTGTTTTTAATTTTCAGAAAGAATTGAAAATTAACGTATTTCTATACAACTCAGTTTTGTTATTTTTGTTACACCATTAAAGAAATGTAGATCGATATAAATTATGAAGGTAGATACTTTATTGGACCGGGCTTTGCAATTGGAATTTTTAAGTGCAGAGGAAGGTGTATTCTTATTTGAGCACGCGCCCACCTCGGCATTGATGTACGTAGCGAATCAGTTACGCCAACATCATGTGCCAGGAAATGTAGTGACTTGGATTATTGATCGGAATTCTAATACTACTAATGTGTGTATTGCGAATTGCAAGTTTTGCAATTTCTACCGACGGCCAGGGCATGAGGAATCCTATATCACAAGCATTGAGGAGTATAAGCAGAAAATTGAGGAAACCTTCAAATTTGGTGGAGAACAATTGTTGCT
Organism: uncultured Lewinella sp.; assembly: GCA_913057785.1. Lineage (GTDB taxonomy): Bacteria > Bacteroidota > Bacteroidia > Chitinophagales > Saprospiraceae > DT-111. The sequence goes on from CAJXPD010000018.1 coordinate 7,478, forward strand.
CCAAGGGGGGCATCATCCAGATCTGGGACTGTCCTATTATGTAGATCTTTTTAAGGAACTAAAGTCTTTATATCCTAACCTCAAGTTACATGCGCTAGGCCCACCAGAAATTGCACATGTCGCTAAATTGGAGAAAGCTTCTCATCAAGAGGTACTTCAAGCCTTAAAAGATGCGGGGCTAGATTCATTGCCGGGAGCTGGTGCTGAAATTTTGAGTGATCGGGTTAGACGTTTAATCTCAAAAGGAAAATGTGGGGGGAGAGAATGGTTGGATGTGATGAGGGCAGCTCACCGAGTGGGACTTACCACCTCAGCAACTATGATGTTTGGTCATATTGAGACCAACTGGGAGCGAATGGATCATTTGGTTCAATTGAGGCAAGTTCAGTCAGAGAAACCCGAAGGAGCAAAAGGTTTTATCGCTTTTATCCCTTGGCCATTCCAAGATGAGGATACGATCTTGAAAAAGATCAAGCGTGCTAGAAATACTTGTACGGGTGATGAGTATGTAAGAATGATAGCCATGAGTAGAATCATGCTACCCAATATCACCAATATTCAAGCCTCTTGGTTGACGGTTGGTAAGAATGTTGCGAATGTTTGTCTCCATGCAGGAGCAAATGACTTCGGATCCATAATGATTGAGGAAAATGTGGTTTCAGCAGCTGGGGCACGTTTCCGATTCACAGCCGATGGTATACAGGCAGCAATTAGAGAGGCAGGATACGTACCACAGCTTCGAAACCAACAGTACGAGTACAGAGAGATTCCTCAAAACATTATGCAGCAAGAACTAGATACGGCTAAGATGATTGTTGACTAATGAGGTTTACCTAATTGGAAGAATAAACTGTCCTCCAATAGTTAAATTAGTAAGACATTATCCATAAGCGTTTCATTGTCGGCCGTTTTTCATTAGCTTTATAAGGCTTGAAGTATCATAGCTTACTTAACCTTGAGTGGGTCATGCCCATTATCTAGTTTAAAGCGCCCGACATGAAATATGCCCTTGTCCTCCTAATTTGTCTTTCCTCTTCCATCAATCTTTTTGGACAAGAGGAAGCTGACTCACCTAACTATTACATCTTCAGTATCTATTTCGGAGGCGGCCGCTATTATATCGATAGCGAGCAAACTCAAGATCTATATGATTGGATCGATAGCATAGAGGGGGCTGAGGATATGGAGATTTCCATCCATAGCCACACAGATAACATCGGTTCAAAGCAATACAATGCCTGGTTATCGCAAATGCGCAGTGAATCTGCCATTATAAAACTGATAGAAAAAGGACTTCGACAGGAGATGATGTCGATTGAAGACTTTGGGGAATTGAATCCGATATACGACAATTCTACCTGGGAAGGTAAACTCAAGAACCGTCGAGTTGATATCATCTTACGACCGATCCTTTTTTAGTATCTTCCGTTAGTGTGATTTAACAAAAATAAATAGATTCGCATTTCCCTAAACACCTCCAATTACATCAGCATGACTTACCGCCTTGGGATCGCCTTGCTAATTTGTTCCTTTCTTATGTCAAGTACGATTAGTAGTCAGGAAGTCTCTCTAATGACCTTTAATCTGAGGTATAGCACACCTAGGGATGGGGAAAATAGTTGGGATAATCGGAAGGCTTTTGTAGCTGAACTCATCCAGTATTATGAGCCTAGTATATTTGGTGTGCAAGAGGCCTTACATGAGCAGATGACATATCTTGATGAGACGCTAACTGAATATACTTTTGTGGGTGTCGGGCGTGATGATGGAAAGGAGAAAGGAGAGTATTCGGGGGTTTTCTACCAAAAAAGTCAATATCAGTTGCTCGAAGGCGAGACCTTTTGGCTTTCGGATCAACCGAACAAGCCCTCTGTTGGTTGGGACGCCTCTATGGAGCGTATTTGCACCTATGTACATCTAAGGGATAAATCTTCGGGAAAGCAATTTTGGGTTTTCAATACGCATTTTGATCATAGAGGCAAGGAAGCCAGAGCTAATTCTGTAGAACTTATTCTTCAGTGGATTGAGAAAAAAAACAAGAACGGAGAGGCGGTCTTCGTCACAGGGGACTTAAACCTTAGCCCCGAAGAAGCACCTATCAAGCGATTAGCTAAAGTAATGGCAGATAGTTGGGAGCATAGTCTGCGTCCGCCATACGGACCGACAGGGACTTTTAATGGCTTTGAATTTAATCAACCGCTAAAACGTAGAATAGATTACATTTTTGTGTCTCGTGAAAATGTAGTGGTAGAAAAGTATAGAACCATCGATGATTTTAGGGAATTTCGTTATCCTTCAGATCATATGCCTGTTTTGGTGCATTGTCGTATCAAATCTTAACTCTTCTGTTTTTCCATATATTTTTTGAGCAGTTGATGCACATTTTTTCGAACGCCATTTTTTATGATGGGGGTAAAACCCAATAGCATACCGGGTAGCCCTAACGCCATGCTCGACCATTTCCAGAAGTTGAAGCGATCGACATGTTTGATGATCTTTCCATCTTTGATCTCAAAATGAGCATCAATCTTATTGTGTACTTTTCGGCCGGTTTCTCCAAAAGGATACTTGGCCTCCCAGTGAGCAGATCCACCGATGTCTGTTCCTCTTACATCAGAAAAATCAATATTGAGTTGTCCTTTACTTCGTTCTACCAACATGCTCCACATAGCTCTAGCTTCTGCAGCTTGAAGTTGACCAAAAGCTGGATCTTCAAAGGATGCTTGATCAGCATATAGAGATCCCATTTTCGCTGCATCTCCAGCCTGGAATGCAGTATAAAATTCAGCGATGAGTTCTTTGTTTTTCTGAGAAACATCCATAGGTGAGTTTTTAGGTTGAGATATATTATTGCCGCTCGATACTACTTAAAGGTAGCCTTCTCCCTGAAAACCTTGCCCATTTTCGATCCATTTTTCAATTTATACCCACTTGCGACACATGGAAGGAATCTCTATATTTGTTATAGAAACTCCTATTTATGCGCGCTCAATTACAAAAACTAACCCTAATAGGTTTATTCCTGCTTTTTAACTTTCTTATTCTTGGCCAGAATCATGAGATGACTTGGGGTATGATACCTCGATCAGATCTAGTTATGACAACCTATCCGGCCGATTCCAGTGCTGAAGCCGTAGTTCTAGCTGATGAAGGCCAAATCCGTATAGTTGCCGCTACGGGTAGTCAACGAACAAAATATTATTTAGATCGGCATCGTCGTATCAAGTTATTGAAAAGGCAATCTTTTGATAATTACGGGCAAGTGAAACTCTTTTTTGTGCACAGCGATGATCGTGAGCGCATTGAAGAACTCAAGGCCCAAACTATATTACCTAATGGACGGAAGTATGAGGTGTCGAAAAAAGATATTTTCAAGACTAAGGAGAATGAGTTTCTCTCTTCGCTGTCTTTTGCCCTTCCCAATCTAGAAGAAGGAGCTATTGTAGAAATAGAATATCAGTTGATTTCTACTGATGTGATAGAGCCAAGGCCCTGGTTTTTTCAAGAAGGGATTCCCGTTCGATATAGCCAGTTTAGCATCAAGAACGAATCGAGAGTTTCGTACGTGACGCTATTTAATGGTGGTGATTACTATCCAGATAAGGAGACGGCAGGAAAAATTACCACCTATCGAAATGGCGAAACTCGGATTGTCTACGGGCCAGAATTTATTGTGATGGAAAATGCTCCTGCTTTGGAGAAGGAGGAATTTATTACGACCCTGGAAGATTATCGAGCCAAGGTTAGATTGCAAGGAGAGTCTTATTATACCCAAGATGGTCAAAGACATCAGTTATTTACGACTTGGGAAAAGTCAGCAAAGAGCCTATTAGATCATCCGCAATTTGGCCATCAATTTCGGAAGAAGAGAAACTTCAAAAAAGTACTAGAAGAGTTGGAGGGTTTTCTAAACCAAGGGATGAGTCAGGAGATGATGATGAAAACTATATTTTCCTTCGTCAACCGACAGCTAACATTTAATGGTAAAAAGTCCTTTTGGGTTCAGGATAATCTTAATAAGGTATTTACTCAAAAACAAGGTAATGCCGGGGAAATCAATCTCATGTGCCTAGCCTTGTTGAAGGCGCATGGATTGGATGCTTTTCCCATTCTTACCTCTACTAGAGATCACGGTAAAATGTATCGACATTATCCCTTGATCGATCAATTCAACTATGTGTTGGTAGGGGTGAAAATGGGAGAGAAAATTGTGCTGCTGGATGCGACTGACCCGCTGCTCACGGTAAATATGCCCAGTCTTAATGCGTTAAATAAGTTGGGATGGGTGGTGGACTTGGAGCACTTATCGTGGATAGATATCAAGGTGCCCATGTGCCGGGATATTTATGGTTCTGAATTAAGTATTGATGAAGAAGGTAATGTTGTAGGTAAAATGCGAGCTATATTTAATAGCTACACTTCCCTATCGGAACGCCGACATTATGCTGCTGATACCAGTGGATCCTATTGGAAAGATAGGATGGATGAATTCACTTCTGATCTTCGGTTAGGATCTGTCAAAGTGGAAGATTTTGGAGAAGCCTCAAGTAAGTTTATGAATGAGATGCTGTTCCATGCACCTAATGGAGCCATGGCTTCGGGAGATTTTCTCTACATCTCTCCTATTTATTACTCCAACTATAAGGAGAACCCCTTTCAATTGGAACAGCGAGATTATCCGATAGATTTTCCCTATCCCTTCGAGGAGAGATATGTGGTGAGTCTTGTGATTCCTGAGGGGTATGCCGTAGAGGAGCTTCCTGCATCCTCTTCTTTTGAGCTTCCTAATAAGGCTGGAAAGTTTGAGTATAAAGCTAGCAAAGTCACCGGAAAGATACAGATTATGCTAACGGTATTACTTTACCAAACCACCTTCGAGCCAGATCAATATGAAAACCTAAAGACTTTATTCGATCAATTGATCAGTAAACGTTCGGAGCAGATTGTATTAAAGAAAATTAGCGATAAATAAACATGAAAAAGTCAAGGCTCGTCATCCTTTTGCTAAGCACGCTTAGCGTCTTTCCAGTATTTGGGCAGTTGTATTATCCAGCCTCTATCTCAGAGGAACTAAAAGAAGACGCCTCTTCTGTGATTCGACATCAGGAAGTTTTATTTAAGGTGAAATCTATTAGTGAGGGTACTTACTATGTTAAGCGAATTATCACTATACTAAATAAGAATAGTGGTGCTAATGGACTGCGTATTTCATATGATAAGGATTCTCGGGTCACAGATATTAAAGCCAGTCTATACAATAACTTTGGACAAAAGGTCCGAAAAATCAAAGCTTCAGAAATAAAGGATTATAGCTCAGTTTCTGATTTCTCCATTTACGAGGATGATCGATTTAAATATCTAGAAGTTAATCACAGTTCTTATCCATATACCCTTGAGTATGAATATGAGATGAACTTAAAGGGGATGCAATTCGCCACTTTTAGAGATTGGTATATCCAAAAATTCTATCAATCAGTGGAGTATAGCAAATACCAACTAGAAATTCCAAAAGACCAAGCTTTTCATTATAAGGCCCTAAATTTTGATGGTGAACCGCAGGTGACAGAAGACAAGGGCAAGCTAATTTATCTTTGGGAGGTCAAGAATCTACCGGCTAAAGTCAGGGAACTGTATGGTCCCAAGCGCTATGATGTTCTACCTGTTCTTTGGCTATCTCCAGGGGAGTTTCGTATTGGGCAGTATAAAGGGACGATGAGCAGTTGGGATGAATACGGAAAATTCATGAATCAACTTATAACAGGTCGAGATGAATTACCCCCAGCACTTGCTGCAGAAGTACAAGCCCTAGTCGCGAATGCTAATAGTGATCAAGAAAAGATAGCCATACTCTATAAATATCTACAGGAAAATATGCGATATGTAAGCGTACAATTGGGCATTGGCGGATGGCAGCCCTTTGATGCGAGTTATGTGTCAGAAAAGAAATATGGAGATTGTAAGGCCTTAAGTAATTTTATGAAGGCCATGTTGAAGGCAGTTGATATAGAGTCTTACCCAGTTCTAATATCTACTGGGGAATTAAGCTATGAAATCACCGAGGACTTTACTACCCCAAGTTTCAACCATATGGTGCTACATGTTCCAGGCGAAGACTACTGGTTGGAATGCACTTCTCCCAATTATCCACCAAATTATTTAGGGAATGGGAATTCCAATCGCAATGTAATGTTGGTGACGCCTGAAGGTGGGAAGGTAGTGAAAACGCCGAAGTTGAAAGCAGAAAATAATCAGAATAACCATAAGGCCGTAATCCTACTGAAGGCTGATGGCAGTGCTGAAGTAGCTGTAGATATATACGCGAGCGGGGCTTCTCATGAAATCTATAGAGGAGTAGAAAGTGTCTTGTCAAATGAAGAACAAGAAAAATGGTTGACTAAAATCAGTGACTTACCTTCCTTTACTATACAAGAACTATCTATAGAACCCAGCAAGCTTAAACCGGAAGCTAAAGTCCACTATAATCTAGCCGTTTCGCGTTATGCAGCTAAAGCCGGTAAACGTTTATTTGTTCCATTGAATGCGATTAACAACTGGGAATACATCCCACCTACGGCAAAAAATAGGAAGCATAGTGTGTTTAGAGATGATACTTTTTGGAATAGAGACGAAATTATTATGGATATTCCAGAAGGCTTTCAGCTTGAATCCGTACCCGTAGAAGAAAAACGACTTGAATGCTCTATGGGCTACTTTGATGTCAAAGTATTCCAGCGGGGTAAGCAGTTGATCATGAATAGAGAGTTGAAGTTGGAAGCAGGAGAGTTTCCAGCCAGTGAGTATGAGGAAATGCGCCAATTCATGAAAGACGTTAGCAAATTGGATGCGATGAAAATAGTATTGGTGGAGAAGAAAACCTAAGTGATATATCTCTTGACCTAGGACGCTTTAGCCAGTAAGTTTTTATATATTTCATGTCCAGACTTCGATTCCTATGTCTGGCTAGCCGCAGTATTTATCTAAAAAACAACATTTTTATACCCAAGAAACCTACCTTTAATAAGTGAAAGAAACGATTAACAAGGCTCCTGAGGTACTTCCTCTACCCCCTGTTTTAGGACGGCATTGGCTGATTGAACTACAAGAATGTGAGGTAGCTACTTTACGTGAAGTAGAAACTGTCGGCAAAATTATGGAAGGAGCAGTGGCTGCTTCAGGTGCTACACAGGTAGAATCTCGTTTTCATCAATTCAATCCATATGGAGTAAGTGGCGTAATCATCATTATGGAGAGTCATTTTACCATCCATACTTGGCCAGAATACGCTTATGCTGCCGTGGATATTTTTACTTGTGGAGATCTAATCGATACAGAAAAAGCCGTACAGTTTTTACAAGAAGCCTTTGGAACCCATAAAGTATCTACTCAATTAGTCAAAAGAGGCGTGAGATAGGAGACGCCAAAAATCAGGAAGACGATCTACTACTATACTACTTAACACTTCACCTACTTACCGTACTACACAATCATATTCTTCATTAAATATAAAGTATGAAGGTTCTACCCATTATTCGGTATGGGCGTGTTGTAAAACGACAAGTCCTTAATGGCATTTGTGTATTAATCATAGGTATGACCCTGGCAAGTTGTGGGCATTCTTCGGTAGAAGTGTCCATCGTGAATGCTTCAGCAAACGACTTAACAGCTATCGAAGTATCGAATAGCAGAAACGAAATTTCTACAGGACTTTTTGATCTGAAGGCCGGAGACAAAGCTAGCAAACAATTGTCCTTTTCTACTGTTTCCCCCTCGGATGGACATTACGTTCTACGAATGAAGGACCATTTGCCGCGGGACTTTGGCTATTACTCAAACGGCATTCCTTCGGCAGGTAAAATTGCTATAGAAGTTAGAGCGGATACGGTGTTGATCCAAATGGAGTGATTAATGAATCATAAGGATATCCCATGAATTTAGAGCAAAAATCAGTTTGGATCTTCACCTGTTTGGTACTACTACTATTTTGGGTAGCTACCTTTGCTACTCCTTTTTCAGTCCTAGTGACCAGTTTAGCTATAGGTGTGGGAGTCCTCTTTCAAGTTTTCATTATCCTTAAGGACGATACGAAAACTTAGTCTTACTATTCTTTTACATAATGACCAATAAACTCTGAATCTGCGTCGATGATGAGTCCATCTCTGCGCCGGTAGGATAGAGCACAGGGCTTATCTGTATAATAAAGCCCTGCTTGATAGTATTCATCATCACTATCCTTAGGAAGTTCTTCATAGGCTTGATAAACGGATGGGAAATGACTGTATTCTCCATCACAAGATTCAAGGCAGATACCCGCAGGGTTGAATACTTTGACATTCTCGCCTTCCCTCCCATAAATTACCTTCTCTACATAAGATCGACGATCAAAGGATTTGGGGGAGAAACTTGCTTCCAGCAATAATGGATGGTTCGGAAACAATTCCCACAAGATCTTCAACATGGCTTTGGACTGGAATAACATGGTATAAGCGGGATTGAGTATCACGCAAAGATCTTTCAATACTACCTGGGTTAGAATGTCCATGAGTTTGGGTTCTTCCCAAGCAATGAACTCCCACGGCACAAGTTTGAACCAAAAGTCGATCGGAAGGTATTCATCCTTATTTACTGGCATGAAGATGCCCTCTTCAGGCGAGAAGAACACTTTCTCCATGGGCATATAAAAGATTTCATATCCGATATCCTTGGCGGTATCAGCGATGATGTCGGCATTCAGCGCATCTTCTTCGTGCCCTAGTGTACTAAGCAGAATAGCTGTGGGGCGGTCGGGGTTTTGCAGACTTAATCTTTCAAACTGTTTGCTTAGACCTGCTTTTAATCCATTGAATTGACTAACATTTCTCAAACCACTATTCCGTAGAAGTTCCGTTTGAATAATGGCCGTTTCAGGTATGACTGTAGCAGTGTCTGCGTTGAATTCAATCAACTTTGCTGGCCGGCCGTTGATAACCCCCGATAGATCGAATCGACCGTATAGATGCATGTGTTGGTGTCGATTCTCCCAGGTATATTGTATGATTTCTACTGCATTATCAGGTATTCCTGCATCGTTCCAGCGTTGGGTATCAATGATATACTGAGCCGCTTTTTCGTATAATTCATACAATTCTCGACAGGCTCTCTTATAGGTTTCTATCTCTGATTTCTCAACTTGGAGTAATTCACCTGTGAGATATTCCATGTCCTCACCTCCGAAGTATTCTAAGCCTAGTTTTCGAAGTTTCTTGTTGCTGAGAGCTTTGGTTTCAAATAGTCGAGCGTCGAGCATGTTTTGAGGTTTTGATAGAGAAGATAAAATAGCGCTGTTTTAGACCGCATAAGCTGTCTTGCGCCCAAGATAGGGAAAACAAAACATACAAGTGATAGTAATGAGCAGCCCAGATGGAAGCTGAGTTTTCCATCTGGGCTCACCTTTGTCTTCATGCAAGTTATTATTGCTACTTCAGTATTTTTTTGATGACCTGGAGTGCTTCCAATGTCTTTTCCTCTTGTACAAAATGTCCAGTTTCTAACTCGACCACTTGGGCTTCAGGTAGTTTAGATCTCCACTTTTCGAGGTAGCTAGCATTGAGAAAAGGATCCTTGGTTCCCCAAAGAATTAGCCAGTCTTTTTTGGCTAAACGATCCAACTCTTGCCATTTACTTTCATACCAATCAGAAGAGCCCACGAAGCCCTTGCCAATATTGAGTAAAGCTTCTCTTGAATTACTATTTGGAAAGGGCCCGATATAATGGTTGTGGATTTTCTCTGTCAGCTTCGCTTTATCAACAAATGCCTCTTTTAGCAAGACCTGAACGGAGTAGTTTTGCTCCAGATAATAGGCCTCTCCTTCTTTACTATTAAGCAGGCCATCTATTTGTTGAGCCATTGGATCATCTGCGGTTGCCCAAAGCCAGGAGTTGAATAGTATAATTCTATTGATTCGATTAGGCATATCCAAAGCTGCACTAAGTCCAATGGGGCCGCCGAAATCATGAACCACTAGCGTGATGTTTTTGAGTTTTAGGCGCCGAATGAACTCGCTAAGATTCTTGGCATGCTCCTCTGGTGTTCCTTGGAAGTCATCGTTTCTTTGAGACAATCCAAAGCCAAGATTGTCGACTGCAATACATCGATGAGATTTGGATAGTTCTTTTATAAAATCCCGATAAAGAAAGGACCAGGTAGGGGTTCCATGGACGAATAAGAGGATTTCACCTTTCCCTTCATCGATATAGTGGAGCTTACCATTTTCTAACTCTAGAAAATGACTATCAAAAGGATACAAGGATTTGTCAATCCATTCTTGTGCTTGGATATTACTTGCGATCATGATGAATAAGATTAGAATTGAATGTTTCATATTTGAATTATTTTGAAACAAAACTCTAGCTTCTTATTCAGCTTATTCTTGGTCTACACCAAGGCTTTCATGTACTTATTCCCTTATGGAACTCAGGGGTATTACGGAAAATTGACTTCTAGCTGGAAAAGAAAAAAGCGACTGTCAAGATCGACAATCGCTTTTTTCTCCTATAAAAAGGGGGTGGCTGTATTCGACTTAGCCGCCAGAAGAACGAGTCGAACGACTACCTCCAAAACCAGATGATCCACTAGTAGGTTTTCTCACAGTAGTACGAGATGCTGTATTTGAAAGCGTTCGGCCAGTGGAGGAATTTACTCTGTTGTAGGTGTTTTGGTCGCGGTAAGAAGAAGCCGAAGGTGGTACCGATGTGCTTCGTCCCATGTAATATCCCATCAAGCCTCCCATTAGCACTCCGGACATGCTCCTGCGACGATAATAGTGACGTCGCTCAGTAGAATCACTAGGTGCGGCCGTGGAGGTAAGGGTATTTGGATTGAATTCGTTGAGCATTAGCGTATCGATGGTTCCATCCATATAATGAGTGATGACTCGGCTATCAGCCTTTGAATCTACCACTTGCTCATCGATGATCTTAAAGTTCTCTGGTTCTACCTCTTCTAAGGTAGTGATAAGACCTTTGGTGAGTTCAATTTGTTCTTCTTCGACATATTGCACATTGTCACAACTGGTAAAGAAGAGTGCTCCTGCTGCACCAATAGCAACTAGGGTGTGTCTAGCAGTAGTTTTGAGGCGCGTAAAATTACGTTTTGGTGTCATAACGATGGTTTATTGGTATTGTTTAGCCATCCAAGATAAGGATAATATTGGTACTAAGAAAGGGTGTAAAGGGGAGTGGATTAGCTAGGCCCCTTCTGTAATTCCTCTTGTGCTAATAAGTAGATTTCTTCGATATCTTGTTCTGAGAGGTCTGGAAAATTTTCTCTGATTCTATTCTGTAAAACCTCTTTGGGAGCATTCTTACCTACCGTAACTATCTGCTGCTGGATAAACTCTTTTTCTAAGGCCTTTTGTCTTTCTTTGCTCAATTTTTTGTTAATAATCTTAAGCAAATCTTCGGAGAGGTTGGCGATCCTTCGCAGACCACCTACCCGAATCCTTGAGAAGTCGAGAAATTTGTAGAAGAGGAACTTGTTTTCGCCAAAAAGAAGCATGTAATCGAGGTTTTTTTTGTCCATTCCTCTGGGTATATTTTTGTACCGCAAACCTACTTCTGTCATTAGATTTTCCGAGTGCTCTAACTGCTGGATGCTTTGGTAGAGGCTCGTTAATTTCTTATACATATCAAAATCTACGATACTGCCTTCGCGAGAATCTATAGCGTACTGAATAGTGGTGAAGTCATATTGGGGCTGAATATATCTCCAGGTATAGAAATCTCCGATTTCCTCAATGGCAAATAAAGAATCCCATTCGACATTTTGTTTTTCCTGGTTTTCTGCCCAGACGGGAAAGGCCAAGCGAATGCCTTCTAGTTCAATCTTCAGACTTGACCAAATCTTTTCACTTTCCTGTTGAATGTATTTTTCTTCTTGCAAACTATTTAGGAAAAAGGCGAGGTACACTCCGACAAATACGATGATTAGTTCGACTACCACCAATTGCCACTTAATACCCAATGCACCTGTTAGTCGCGTTAAAAACTTTGAGAGAAACATAGCGTTTGATTTAAGTCAAAACAGATGTTTGAAAAGCTACATATCGTGATTAGACGTAAAATATAAAGAGTCAGTTACACATCAAAAAAGAAACAGTTATGACTGAAAAGACGCCACTTTAAATTGTACGATTACCATTGTCACCCCACTTAGAAGTAGTGGCCAAGGTGAAGATAGAAACTTACAACCCCATTTCCCAGATTGTATTCTGTGGCAAATTTGACGGGTCCAGCTAGGGTTAACCATCCCAATTCAAAACTGGTACCCCAAAGTAATCCACGGTCAGCGGCTAAAGTCTGTTCTCCCAATCTTATTTCTTCCACCTGGAACTCTCCTACATTAAAATACCAAGAAGCGAAGATATTGGCCAAAGGCTCGTATTGGAACTTTAGGCCCGACAGATAGAAGGAAGTGGCCGGTTGTTCCATGTATCTTAAGCCTGCAAAATAAGTGTGTGTTTGCGATTGTTCGAGATCTCTTCCCAAGAAAAAGGACTGGAGAATGTTTCCTTCGTTGAGGGAGAGCGTGCCAGCTTCATTATACCATTGTACATGGAGTTTTGACCGTAAAGGAAAAACTTTACTGAAGGAAAACTTGGCAACGCCTTGTACAGGCTCATTTCGGATAAAACTTTCGAAGGGCCTCGTAAGCCGACCAGTAATGGCTAGCCTAGCTTCGAGTTTAAACAGACTCCCCTTAGTAGGGAAGTGTTTTCGATCATGCGTATCCCAAAAGAAGTTAAGATAATTATTGAACTGGAAGAGTTTGATTTCTTCTGTATTGGGGTTGAAGAAGTTCTCATTTTTAGAAAAACGTTCCATTCCGACTCCTATTGAAGCGGACATAGCTCTGGCAGAAGAGGCAAATACATCTAATCTCCAGCTGTATCTATGAATCTGAAATTCATCAATTTTCTTGTTGTTTTCATAAGTAAGACCAGGGTAAAGGTGTGCCAGACCGCTCAAGCGTACCCCAAGGCGAGATTTGGAAGAGAACCGAAGCAAGTAATCAGCCCAAAGAGAGGGAAATTCGGAAATTCGGATATCTAGGTGTAGTTTGTCGCCTGTTATGAGTTGATTTCGTAGGTCAAGATTCAGTAATAAGCCCGATTTTTGATCGATATCATAATTGGCTCCCAGGTTGACAAAATTTCCATCCTGGGGTGTGACTCGGAGTTTTAAGTGATAACCGCCCTCCATTTCTTCCAACTGATAATCTGTTTTGCGTACAAAACGAGTGCCGAGCAATTGCTTGAGTGCTTGATCTATATCTGAAAGGGCGTAAGCTCGTTGAGGACTAAAGGAAAGGACACGTAGAAGCGCGGCACTCTGCTCTTCACTGGTTCCCGATATGCTAACTTTCTTAATCAGAATCTTATAATCGATCAAGGTCGGAGATTCGATTTGTCTTGGTTCAGGCTTCCATCCTATCTGCTCAAGTCTCTTTTTGAGGAAAGGGAGCATTCTACGTGCCGCCTGTTCCCCCAACATTAACAAGGAATCGATTCGATCAAATCCTAAGGTGGAGTAATTATCAATGGCTGGTCGAATCACAACATCCGCTAGATCTACCTGATAGCTGTTGTTTTCAGCTATCCCATAAGAACCTGACTGGTTTAGGATATCGAGCAGGGAACTAACCTCCTCTTTTTTGTAAAGAAGACCTCCGACATCTATCGCTATCGTGAAATCCGCCCCCATTTGGATGGCATCTTGTACAGGGAGATTTCTTACCCAACCTCCATCAATTAGAAGAGTAGAATCAAGTAATACTGGTTCAAAAATGGAAGGAATAGACATACTGGCTCGGATGGCATCCTTTAATAAACCATCTTTGAAGACCACCGATCTGCCCGTTTCAAAATCTGTTGCGATGGCACGAAAGGGGATAGGGAAGTCATCAAAGCTAGCATACTGATTAGCTGGTAAGGTGATTTCGGAAAGGAAGATGTCTAGTTTTTTCCCTTGCACTACTCCTTTAGGTAGCTCAATTTGGCCTTTGACTAAGGGAAAACTTAATACAGTCCGATCGGTATGTATAAGCTCTTCAGCAGGAATGAAAGACCGGCGTAGATTGTCATTAAAATAATCAAACCAATCAGCACTTTTGGCTAGCGAGGCTAAACTGTCAGCAGTGTATCCAAGCGCATATAAGCTACCTACGATACTTCCAATACTTGTTCCGGTGATGATATCAGGTTGGATACCTGCTTCCTCCAATACTTTTAAAGCACCAATCTGAGCTATACCTTTGGCACCACCTCCACTCAGGACCAAACCTAGTTTGATTTCATGCTGTGCAGCTGATTGGAAATTAAAGAAAAGAAGGCAGAGTAATAAACCAAGTGTTTTCAGCTTAAGGCCTTGAAATAGGGGCATGTTTTCTCATTTTAGAAGAAGTGGTCCGATGATTTGCAAGGCAATTGCAATCAATCACCACCTCCTAGTTTTCGCTGGGGCAAACAATGTGCATAAATATCGGGAGGAGCGGTCGTGGGGATATGGACTCCTCATTTTCTATAAGTGTGCTTCCAGCGAAAGATACTAATAATACGTTCGAAGGGATAGAATCGCGGCTAATTTGGTCTCGTATGTTGGTGATATATTGCTTGTTGCTTACATGACTTTTGCCGAGAATTTGGTGACTTTTGCCGAATTTTAACATCCTAAAAACACTTCTATAGTATTTTACTTGTTAACTTGGTGGATGGATCGTTCAAGTTATGGAAGTATTCAACCGTATATGGATCTAGGTAGTTATATATTACATCCATCCTAATCCTAGAAAAATTGAGGTTGGTGAACTAAAGGAATAATAATGAAGAAGATCATTGAAAAATACAAAGGCCGTTTCTCTGAAATCAAGCTTTGGAGTACACTTAAGAAGTATGCTCGAATGGCTGGTGTCAAAACAGTATACACGGTGCTGTTGATGTTTTATGCTTTCAAACGCAAGGATACTCCAAAATGGGCTAAGACGTTAATTACCGGTTTGCTGGGGTACTTCCTAGCTCCTATTGATGCTATCCCGGACTTAACCCCGTTTGTTGGATGGACAGATGATTTAGGGTTGTTGAGTGTGGGAATAGTTACGGTAGCTGGTTACATCAATAAGGAAGTAAAAGATAAAGCAAGGAAACAGCTTACAACTTTGTTTGGAGAATACGATCCAGCTGAGCTGGAAGAGATCGATAAAAGACTGTAAAAGATTGCTACTATGAGATACCGAGCACTGGATCCTGAGTTGTATAAACTCAACAGGAAACGTTTTACGCGAAAGATGATGCCCGATTCCATCGCCATTTTTCACTCGAATGACCTCATGCCTCGATCAGGTGATACTTATTATCCCTTTCGGCAGAATGCGGGTCTCTTTTATCTGAGTGGTTTGGATCAGGCTGAAACAGTGGTCGTGTTATTTCCAGATTGTATAAAAGAAGGATTTGAGGAAGTTGCCTTTATCAAGCGTACGAATGAATATATCGCTACTTGGGAAGGGCAAAAGTATACCAAAGAGGAGGCCAGGAAGATCTCAGGAATAGAGCGTATTTATTGGTTAGATGAGATGGATAATATCTTGCATGAACTTATCCTTCTGGCCAAGCGCATTTACGTTAACTTAAATGAGCATGATCGCTTTCATTCACAAGTAGCCAATCGAGATCAGCGTTTTACCCACAAACTAACCCAGCAATATCCTGCCCATAAATACCATCGCTCTCAACCTATCTTAAAGAAGTTGATGATGATCAAATCCCCTGTAGAGGTGGATGCGATTCAAGAGGCCATTCAGATTACGGGGCAAGCTTTTCAGCGTGTTCTCGAATTTGTGAAGCCGGGAGTGAAAGAATACGAAATTGAGGCAGAAATCATACGAGAATTTATCCGAAACGGTGCGACTGGTCATGCCTATGATCCTATCATTGCCGCGGGGCAAAATAGTTGTGTTTTGCACTATATAGATAATGATAAGGTCTGTGAAGCTGGAGATCTCATTTTATTGGATTTCGGTGCAGAATATGCTAATTATGCAGCAGACCTTACCCGCGTCATCCCTACCAGTGGCCAATTCTCGGCTCGTCAAAGAGAAGTGTATGATGCGGTATTGAGAGTACTTAAAGCTTCCAAGCAGTTATTGGTACCCGGAACAACATTGGAAGAATACCACAAGGAAGTTGGGCGCCTTATGGAGAGTGAACTCATCGGACTGCAGTTGCTAGATAAGAAAGAGGTAGCTCGACAGAGCTCAGAACGACCTCTATATAAACAGTATTTCATGCACGGTACTTCACACCATTTAGGACTGAATGTGCATGACCTTTCCAATAGATACGATCCGATTCAAGCTGGCATGGTCTTTACCTGTGAACCTGCTATTTATATCAAAGAAGAACGGATCGGTATTAGATTGGAAAACGATATTCTGGTAACAGATGATGGCCCAATCGACTTGATGAAGCATATTCCGATTGAAGCAGATGAGATTGAAGAATTGATGAATGCCGGAGTGCTGAATTAAGCATGAATTGATGATTTGGGCAGAACTGGCTAGAATAGCTCTAATTGGGACCGATCAAACCACTATTCCCGAAAATGTGATGGACTTGTTGGCTGCTAGAGGGATGGATACTACCTCTTCAGCAGATCAACTTTTATTGGACAGTGCAGCGGTATTCAACCAGATGCGCAAGGCCGGATTAGTGATACCTACATATCAAGGTGATAGCCCTATAAAAATGGATATCCCCAAGAACTCCAAGATTTGTAGTTATAAGGTAATCAGAATGCTACGAAAGATCTTGGATGGAACCCACCCTCACGCCCTAAATGAATTCCTGCTTCATATGGTGAAACAGGATAAACAATTGCCTCCCGAATTTTTGCCTGAGATATTTGAAGTTAGTTTGAAAGATCAAGCCATGTGGGAGATCCTGTCCGATCGATTGGATGAGCGAGCCCGTTGGCTGATTCGCCAGAATCCTGAATGGGAGGGTCTAGCTTTGCCTACGGATGGATTGGACTGGTATAGTACAGGCCCCAGCGGTAAGAAACTGTTGTTTGATCACCTTCATCGATCCGAACCAGAACAGGCAATAGCCTTGTTGGAGACAGAATGGCCTTTGCTAGATGTTAAACTCAAGTTAGAATTCTTGGCCGTATTAGGTAAGAGTCTGACGGTGGATGATGAGCCGTTCCTCAATGATCTGAAAAATGATCGTCGAAAAGAGGTTCGATTGAAGGCGAGAGACCTATTGGCGAGTCTCCCCGATTCTACCTTTGCCCAAGATTTGTATTCGCTGGCCAAACCTTTCTTTGAAGCGCATGACCAGCTGATTGTTAGTATACGACTGCCGGATGAGCTCCCCACTGCTACCGAAGATTATGGGATAGACCTAACTAAAGCGAAAAAGAAATACGCAAGTGGAGTAAAAGCATCTTGGTTAGCAGCGGTAGTGAGTAGAATTGCCCCTTCCTTCTGGGAGCAATACCTATCTGCAAAACCCAGAAATATCATTGCTGCCTTTTATGAAAGTCACTTGGGGGATGTGCTCGGTCAAGCCCTAGTGACAGCCGTGATCAGGCATCAGAATGCCGAATGGGCAGAACAACTAGTTCGACACGAGGTAGGAAGAGGATTACCAAATACCTGGCCGAATACAGATGTAAGAAAAGTGATGAAATTACTTTCTCCGGCTGCATTTAATGATATAGCCTATTACTATCTACAGTACAACGGATCGATGTTGGAGGAGGAAAACCATATTGTTACCAGAATGCTATTGTTACGGGAATTCGTTTGGGAGGAACGGCTTTCTAGGATGGTAATAGAGGGATTTCGACAATGGATGGCTGAAACGCAAACCTTCTTTTGGAATCTGTTGCATTATCAGCGAATTCTAGAGTCTGCAGCCTACAATGTACCCCCAACCCTAATAGATGCATTCAGTCGAGATTGGCCTTATAATTCTCCCGTTTGGCCGCGCTGGGAAGCAGCCGTCCAGCGTTTTCTTAAAACCTTATCCTTCCGCAAGGATATGATCACTGCGCTTCGGGAGAAATAATCTTGCGCATTCTAATCAAGGTATTTGATCACATACTCAATTGGATGATGGTGAAATTTCACGCTCATGCCCGGGTATTTTCGACTGATTTCTGGATTAACTGGCTTTTGCATTCCTTTTGTCTTGAATTCCAAATGAGGATATAGGCTGATGAAGGTTTGAAAGCGATCTTGAATGACAAACTCGACATGCTCATAGCCCTCAGGATAGGGACTTCCTTCTTTAGGTGCAGGTAGCTCCAAACAATATATTTCCCGCTTCTTGTACCGATAGGGAGTATGGAGTTTGAAGGTTGAAATAGGTCTCCCGCCAATTATAGTTTCTGTTAATAATTCTCCATAATTAGTGAATTCTTGCTTGAGTTCCAGATATCTTTCCACGGTTTCTACCCTATAGCAGATATGATCTAATTCATAGTCATCTACTTCGATCTTATCTTCAGCGAGATGCTGGAATATTCGATCTAAGAATGGGGTAATGGGACCGAGAATTTGTTCTTGCATTCCTTTTCCTTTTGCTCTATAAGATGATACTACCTAAGCCTCCGTCAGCAACGATGGCTTGACCTATAATGAAGTTTGAATTAGGACCCCATAAGAAGAGAACTGTTTTTGCTATCTCTTCGGCGGTACCTATTCTTCCAATTGGGTGATGATTTCCCCATTTTTCTAGTACTTCTTCTACCGGTCCATGTTGGCCTGCACCATAGCGCAATAGTGGCGTATCGATGGAGCCTGGACATATACAATTCACATAAATTCCTTCAGCTGCGTGGTCTAGGCCCATGGATCGCGTCATAGAGATAACGGCTCCCTTCGCAGTGGCGTAGGCTAATACATTCTTCTGGCAACGCATGCCTTGGATGGAGCTAATATGAACGATACCCCCCCCGCCATTGTGCCTGATTGCTGGAACTAGCTGTTTACTGACCAGAAACATGCTTTTGAGATTAACATTCATAGTTCTGTCCCAGTCATCTTCAGATGTACTTTCAACTGTTCCATAGGTCTGTAATCCAGCTGAATTAGCTAAAAACTTAATTGCACCGAGCTTCTTGGCTTCTGCGAGCAGATTCAATATAGACTCCGGCGAAGTAACATCCGTATGAATGTAGTGGGCCTTCCCTCCGGCTGCTTCAATCTCCACGGCAGTTTTTAATCCATTATCTTCATCAATATCTGCGATTACGGCGATAGCGCCTTTTTTTGCGGCTTGCACTGCGATGGCTTGTCCAATCCCGGAGGCACCTCCAGTAACGATTGCTACTGTGTTAGCAATCCAAGAATTTTCCATGGTACTAAATTTTCTATATCAATTAACTTCAGTAAAAGGAAAACTAAAAACTCCTATTGTAACCATTTTTGAATGATATCTTTCATTAAATCCTCCTTATATTGCAAAACTAAATTTGCTAAAAAAAAGGGTTCTCCCTATGTCTGAATCGACCGTTCTTCGTCCCCACGCGGAAGAGGCTTATGCAGATGAGTTGCAAGCTTTGGCAGCCATCGACAAAAATAAGAAACCTCCTCAATGGAAGTTATCTCCTGGAGCAGTAGTAACCTATTTATTGGGGGGAGAATTAGAAGATGGGACTCAAATCACCACAAAATATTTTGGTAGTCGGAGATTGATCGAAGTAGCAGTCGCTACTTTAGTAACGGATCGAGCCTTGCTACTAGTAGGCATTCCTGGAACTGCCAAAACTTGGGTTTCGGAGCATTTGACTGCTGCGATTTCAGGGACTTCTACCCTGCTGGTACAGGGAACAGCAGGAATGAGTGAAGAAGCGCTCCGCTATGGGTGGAATTATGCTCGATTATTGGCAGAAGGACCAAGTGAGAAAGCTTTGGTTCCCAGTCCGATCATGACAGCCATGCAAGAAGGGAAGATCACTAGAGTGGAAGAGCTGACTCGAATCCCTTCAGATGTTCAGGATGCCTTGATTACAATTTTGTCGGAAAAGATGATGCCGGTTCCTGAATTAAATACCGAGATACAAGCTCGGCAGGGATTCAACTTAATTGCCACAGCAAATGATAGGGACAAGGGAGTAAATGAACTTTCTAGTGCTTTGAGGAGACGTTTCAACACTGTGGTCATGCCCCTTCCATCAAGTTTAGAAGAGGAAGTGAAGATCGTGCAGCAGCGAGTAGGCGAATTGGGGCGGCATTTGGATCTACCTAAACCAGCAGATACAGTAGCAGAGATACAACGTTTAGTAACCATATTTAGAGAATTACGTACTGGAAAGACAGAGGATGGACGGACTAAATTGAAGGTCCCCACCAGTACCTTGAGCACCGCTGAAGCTATTTCCGTAATGAACAGCGGACAAGCTTTAGCTGTTCATTTTGGAGATGGCGAAGTTAAAGCTGCCGATCTTGCAGCCAGTTTGACTGGGGCTATTGTCAAGGATCCGGTACAGGATAAGTTGGTTTGGCAAGAGTACCTAGAAACGGTGGTTAGAGAACGTAAAGATTGGCAGGATTTATATGAAGCCTGTAAGTCCATGCTGTAGGTATTCTAGGATACAAAGCAGCCTTTTTGTCTTATTAAATTATTGGACTTTGTCGTTTAATAGCGAGGCACCGAGGACAAAAAATGTATATTGTTTAGCATGAAGGGAAGGCGTTATTGGAGCTTATGTGTTTTAATTTTGGGGTGCGTGTTTGAGGTGCAAGCGCAATTGCCATTCGTCTACGTTGATTCCATAAGCCTCGAAGGAAACCGAAGAACAAGGACCGAAGTCGTTTTTCGAGAGTTGCTGTTTAAAGAAGGAGATTCAATTGCTATCTCTCTCCTGGAGAAAACTTTAGAACAAAGTGAACAGCTAATCATGAATACGGGCTTGTTTAATCAAGCCAGTATCATATTTAAAAACTGGGAAGGAAGTACGAATAAGGTCCATATCCATGTAGAAGTAGCTGAGGCCTGGTTCATCTACCCGGTGCCGGTCATTGAGCTGATTGACCGAAATTTCAATGTCTGGTGGAATGAACAAAACCGTTCCTTAGACCGCCTCAATTTTGGGGTCGAGTTTACTCACCTAAATTTTACGGGTCGGCGAGATAAATTTAAGCTTACCGCAAAATACGGGTATACCCGTAGTTATGCCGCTAATTATAGTCTTCCATTCTTTAACAAACAACAGACCCTTGGTTTCGAAGCGGAAGTGTCTTTTGCTCGAAATAGAGAACTTAATTACTTGACCGTTGGCAACAAGCAAGAATTTTTTCGTTCGCCAGAAAATGAATTTTTGTACCAACGATTTCGAGCAGAAGGAGCTTTACTTTACCGACCGGGACATCATTTGTTCCATAGCTTTCGCTTTCGTTATGAGCAAAATCGAGTAGGAGATATCATTGCCCAGGAATTTAATCCAGATTTTTATCTGGGCGCAAGAAATATGCAACGTTCCTTTACCTTGGGCTACCGTTTTGTCTATGATCGTCGAGATGTAAGAGCCTACCCTATTCAAGGGGCTTTATTTATCACCGAAGTTACTAAAACGGGCCTGGGCATATTTGATGACCGAGATGGGATGACATTAGAAGCTAACTATGACTTTTTTATGCCCATTTCTAGGAGATGGAGCGCTGGGGTGAGAACTGGTGGGAAGTTGTCTTTAATTAGATCTAGACAACCCTATAATGACTATCGAGCAGTAGGGTTCAATCAGAATAACCTGTATGGTTATGAGCTCTACATTATCGATGGCTTGGATATGGCGATAGCAAGACCTTTTATACGCCATAAATTCTATGAAAGAACCTGGAATTTTGGAAAGCTGATGCCCTTGAAAGCTTTTCGGAAAATGCCCATTAAAATGTTCCTTTCTGCAAATAGTGGTTTTGGTTACGTACATGATCCATATACGCGAGATGTCAACCCATTTAGCGATCGATTTCTTTGGGGAGGAGGTATAGGTTTAGACATTGTCCTATTCTATGATAAGGTGATTCAAATACAATATAGCTTTAACCATTTGTGGGAAAAAGGACTATTTTTACATGTGAACACCAATATTTAGCATGCAGATTGTAGTCTTTAGCAAGGTCTTGAAGGAGAAAGATATTCCCCATGTACAACACTTGTTTGATGTACTGCATGAGGAAGGGATCAATAGCTATGTTTTCGGCCCTTACTTGGAACAGTTGAAGGGGAAAATTGATCTGAAACGTGACGTAGGGGTATTCGAAAACCACTTGGATTTTACAGTGAAAAAGCTTGACTTCTGCCTAACCTTAGGCGGAGATGGAACCATACTGGATGCGCTAACTTATGTGCGAGAAAGTGAAGTACCTATATTAGGGATTAACCTCGGGCGTTTAGGTTTTCTAGCTAGTATCGAAAAGACAAAAATCACGGAAGCCATTCAGATCATTAAGCGGGGTATGTACTACATTGACGAGCGGGACATGCTGTACCTAGAGTCTAATTTACCCATCTTCCAGGATATTCCTTTTGCCTTGAACGACTGTACCTTGCTGAAGAGGGAAACCTCTTCCATGATTACAATACATACTTTTATCAATGGATCATACCTAAACTCCTATTGGGCGGACGGGATTATTGTGGCTACACCAACGGGGTCTACTGGGTACTCTCTGAGTTGTGGCGGTCCGATTATCTTTCCTCGATCCGGTAATTTTGTCATTACGCCGGTAGCTCCGCATAATTTAAATGTACGACCGATTGTGATTTCGGATGATTCGGTCATCTCCTTTGAAATCGAGGGACGGGCAGAGAATTTCCTTTGCACGCTAGATTCAAGATTCGAACCGATTACAGCAGCTCACCAATTAGCAGTGCGTCGCAACAACTTCAAAGCTCGCCTAGTACGCCCACAGGACGATGACTTTTTGAATACAATTCGTGAGAAGTTAGCTTGGGGTGTAGACCAGCGCAATTAGGCGACCAGGAATGTCACCGACAGGAAAGTGGTAAAACAAAAAAGCTCAGCTATTTGTAGCTGAGCTTTTTTGTTCAGAAAATGATGACGCAATTGGCTAGACTGGAGATTCAGAATGCACTCGATATTGCTATTTCTCAATTTCTTGTTGTGTTACCATAGTTAGCTTATGGTTTACACCCTGGATTAGTAACGAGTTTTGCGCATCATCCTCTGCTGTGGGATAGGCAAAAGACATTCATCTTCTGCCTGAGACGAGTATGGCGGACTCATAGGCTTGATTTTTATCGGGAATCCGTGGCCAAGTTTCACATGAGGATTTTGACAGGCTAAGAAGGCTATGTTAAAGCCCAATCATTAACGCTGATTCCCGAGTAATTAACAATAATCGAATATAGTAAAAATTTTACAAAAAGATAAAAAAGTAGTTTATTATTTTGTTTATAGGGATTTGTGTGGAGTATTAAGTTGTATTAATTAGTATATGTGGTATATAAATTGGTGGTAATTATCTAGCTGTACTGTAACGGCTTATCATTTAAAAGTGCATAGTAGTGGCTGGAGAGATAGTTTGGAAGAAATTCCTATCTTCATAGCCTCGAATATCTCATCTCAAATCTCAGGTTTAATAGCAACCAAAACCAAGTTACAATGAAAAATTGCTTATTAAACCTTTTTCTAGCCATTGTTCTATTCGTTTCCATAGTTTTTCAGCTAGATGCACAAAGTAGGATTAGCGTATATGCCCAAGGTGGAGTTTTAGTAGGGACGCCTTTTGGTGAAATCCCCGAAGGGGCAACAGGTAGGCCAGGAGTGCGAGCATCCACTGGGATAGAAATGAAATGGACTGCTACTAAGATTTTCTCTGTTCATTTAGGGGCTCTATTTGCGCACAAGTCCAATGAATTCCAAACACCGGTGACTGGGAAATACAATATTTCTGATGGGATCTTGGGAATAAGATTACCCTTTCCCATTAATGTGAAATATACTGGGACAGTCCAGGGCGCCATTTCAAATAAGTATGTAGATATCCCGATCTACGGAGGAGTTCAAGTGGGAAGGAGAACGATGTTGACCATAGGATATCAGTATTCTCATTTGCTAGATGGCCAGTTTGACGGCACTGCTGATGTTAGGGCCCTGGCCTTGAATTTTCCTGGGCAAGAATTTGACGAATCACACTTGCTCAGAGAAGATGATCATGCCGCTATAGCTGGGATGCATTATCTGCTATTTGATCAGTTAGAAATGCGTCTACGTTTTGGGTTTGGACTAAACAATATCTTCACCGAAATTCCGGAAGGTATGAGCAGCATGCGCAATTTATACTTAGGAGTGATGCTGGCTTATGGATTTCCACTATAGTGAGGCGATTGATTCCTTTTACGAGACCAGATTCACACTTATGTCAGTAGTAGGGATAAGGCTCCAGTTATTTCTTGAGAAGAAATAGTAAGGGGATATCTAATCTCTTATTCCAAGCATTTTCACTGTGATTTTCTCCAGGAAAGTACTTAGTCATCCAATTATTATCACCGTATCCCTTTTCGAGCATTATGGTATCGACCTGTTTTTGGATTTCAGGATAGTACTGATCCAGAGTTTGGTCACCACAATCGAAGTATAATTTGTGTTTCTTGGGATTTGGAAGATTGTTGGTAAGGTAGCTCAGGAAGGAGCTCGGTACTGGATTATTTTCGGGCGTAAATGTGCCGATCCAATGCGTGGATAAACAAGCAGCGCCT
The DNA here is from genome assembly GCA_913057785.1 of uncultured Lewinella sp. Classification (GTDB taxonomy): domain Bacteria; phylum Bacteroidota; class Bacteroidia; order Chitinophagales; family Saprospiraceae; genus DT-111. The sequence continues at coordinate 32,236 of CAJXPD010000018.1, forward strand.
CCAAATATTTTAGGATACTCACAGATAGCATACATTGAAATCAAACCGCCCATGCTACTACCGGCTATATAGGTGTTTTTTCTATTTCTATAAACGGAGTAGTTTTTGTCGATATAGGGTTTCAGCTCTTTTACAATGAACCTTAGGTAATTGTCTGATTCTGGATGGAAACCCTTAGCCTCCCCTCTTGATGCCCAGTATAGCTGCGCATTTACGGTATCTTTTTCAATCTTGGATAAAGATTCAAATGGCTTTTGCGGGAAGTAATCTGGATGTCTCGTAGCTCCTCCGTTCCAAATACCCACTACAATGAAATCTTTGATTTGATTAGCTGTCCATAAATTAGTAGCTACATCATCTATATTCCAAGCCTGCTTATTCCACGACTGCTCAGGATCATAAAGCATTTGCCCATCGTGCATGTATAGCACTGCAAATTTTTTGGACTCAGAATAATTTTCTGGTAGCCAAATATCGATATGCCGTTCGGTCACATACTTTGACTGGAAATTCTCAATACGGTCAATTTTGCCGTTTACTACTTTAGGGATTGGGTTCTGTGCTTTAGCTATTAATACCAAAGCTAGGAGTAGAGTGAGACTCAATAATCTTTTCATGCAAAGATGAATTGGGGATAAAAAAAAATCCCATAGGCGAAATGGATCGACCTATGGGATATATCTATCGTATGTTAGTATCTTTTAGATGTGCAATGCTCGATCTTCCGTAGCAGCTAAAGCTGCTTCCTTGAAGGCTTCGGTATAGGTCGGGTGAGCATGACTCATCCGAGAAGCATCTTCTGCACTGGCACGGAATTCCATTAAGGCAACCGCTTCTGCGATCATATCTGCCGTACGAGGACCAACCATATGCACCCCAAGAATTTCATCCGTGGTAGCATCCGCCAATACCTTGACCATTCCTTCTGTGTCCGTACTGGCACGAGCTCGACCTAAGGCCTTGAATGGGAATTTACCGGACTTATAAGCTATTCCAGCTTCCTTCAGTTGTTCTTCTGTTTTACCAACAGCGGCAACTTCAGGCCAAGTATATACTACGCCAGGAATCAAGTTGTAATCGATGTGTGGTTTTTGACCTGCAATCGTTTCTGCCACAAATACACCTTCTTCTTCGGCCTTGTGCGCCAGCATTGCACCCTTGATCACATCTCCAATCGCATAAATGCCGGGAACATTAGTTTGTAGATGGGCATCAACTTCTACTCTTCCCTTTTCATCCGTTGGTATGCCAACTTTGTCCAAGCCCAGATTATCCGTATAAGCACGGCGCCCGATAGCTACTAAGCAATAGTCTGTATTGAGTTTGAAAGTGTCCTCAGTATCTCTCTTTTGTACTTCGACGGTAACACTTTTCTTGTTGGCTTTTACAGTAGTTACCATGTGCTTAACGTGGAATTTTACGCCCAACTTCTTCATGGCACGCGTCAGTTCTTTCGAACAATCTTTGTCCATGGTTGGAAGTATTCGATCCATATATTCTACCACATGGATCTCTGATCCCAATCTAGCATACACAGACCCGAGCTCCAATCCAATGACTCCTCCTCCAATAATTACCATGCTTTTGGGAACATCTTCAATATTTAGTGCTTCTGTTGAAGTGATGACCCTGTTCTTATCATAGTTGAAAGCAGCAGGCGTAATGGGTTTAGAACCGGTAGCGATGATCACCTTGTCTGTTTCGATCGTCTCATTACTCCCATCTGCTTTAGCCACATTGATTGTATTGGCATTGATGAAGGAGCCATGGCCATGGAAAACAGTGATCTTGTTCTTTTTCATCAGGAAGTCAATACCCTTCGTAGTTTGCTCTACAACGGCATTCTTTCGTTTGATCATCTGAGGCATATTGACCTTTAGATTGGAGAGGTCAATACCGTGCTCAGTGAATTTCTCTTTAGCATTATGATAATGCTCCGAAGAGTCGAGAAGTGCCTTGGAAGGAATACAACCTACATTGAGGCAAGTACCACCTAGGGTATTGTATTTTTCGATGATTGCAGTAGTTAAACCTAATTGTGCGCATCTGATGGCTGCTACATAACCGCCAGGACCAGATCCAATGACGGTAACATCATACTTCATGAAGATTTAATTTTGTTGCTCGAGACCATATTCTTGTTAAATAACAGTGATGGTTAAACGAGTCAGCTTTTATTTTTTATTAGAGTTGTTACTGTTGTTGTTTCTTGGTCCTCGCCCTCTCCTTTTATTCTTCCTGGAACCAGGCTTAGATTTGTTGGTATTGCCTTTCTTATCTTCAGTATTATTGTTAGTTGTTCCAGCAGCGGCTTTTTTCTGATTTTGTGAACTCTTGTTTTGTGTGGTCTTGTTTTGACCGCCTTTATTATTGTTACTTCTATTACCCGAAACCTTGTTCTTTGGTTTTGGTTTTCTACGTTTTTTATTTTTCCTTTTCTTTTCTTCTGGTGGTAATTCGATAACACCAGTTACATCTTCGTAGTCCATCTCCTCGTTCTCTACGGTCTTGACGGTCTCATGTACGCTAAGGTCAAATATCTTCTCTCCAGACTTAGTTCGAGTTAGGAGGTCCTTTACTTGATCTACGGTCAAGGAGACAATTCTACCTCGATAGTTTTCATTTTGATAGGAATAAAACAGCAGGCCTTTGAAGATATCGGTTTTCATCAGGGTAGCTGTGCCTAAATCTGTTTCAATTTTGTCAGCATGCTTTGGGAAGGCATCAAGGGCATCGAGATAGGAATCCAATTCGTAATTCAAGCAGCATTTCAATCTTCCGCACTGTCCAGAGAGTTTCGATTGATTAATAGCCAGGTTTTGATATCTGGCAGCAGCAGTGGAAACAGATTTGAAATCACTTAACCAGGTTGAACAACATAACTCACGGCCACAAGAGCCTAAGCCTCCGATACGAGCAGATTCCTGCCGAGCACCAATTTGCCGCATTTCGATCTTTACTCGAAACTCTTTAGCATAATGGCGTATAAGTTCTCTAAAATCTACCCGACCATCAGCCGTATAATAGAAAGTGGCTTTCCGCTTATCGCCTTGGTATTCTACATCTCCGATCTTCATCTCCAAGCCAAGGGTTCTGGCAATGGCTCTTGATCTAACCATGGTCTTTTTCTCATGCATTCTTGCCTCATTAAGGCGTTCCATATCGCGTTCGTTGGCCAAGCGGATAATGCCGTACATGACCGATTCCTCATCTACTTTCTTTTTCCGCATCTGTAATCGAACCAATTCACCTGATAGGCTTACTCTTCCGATATCATAGCCTGTACCTGTTTCTACCACCACCATATCGCCAGTGATGGCTTTTTGGTTGGCTTCATTCTTGTAAAAGCTTTTGCGAGAGCCATTTTTGAAGCTAACTTCTACCAGTTCGAACGGATCAGCATCTTCTATATCCATGGTTGAGATCCAGTCGTAGGTATTCATTCTGTTACAGCCACCTGAACCACAACCCCCATTACTTTTACATCCTTTAGGCTTGCCATTTTCTATTTCTACTGAACATCCTAAACATCCCATCTTTTCAATATTTTGTACAAAGGCAGAACGCTATACTGTGTGGGATAAAGTATCCCTATATAAGTTATTTTCTTAACACCCTACAGGCTACGAAAGTTGGCTAGTAGCCCATACTAGCGGGCGTTAATTTGCTGCTGTTCTTACCTCGGTTTTTTTCCGCTTTAAAATTTTATTCAACTGTATAGATGTATCCAAAAACAGCACCTTTGGATTGGCATTTCGTTCGATGTAGTAAGCGTTATCATTCAATAATTGAACAATGTCTTCTATCTGATCAAACTCTATTACCTTCTGCAAGTTTTGTGCTGTTTTCAATTCTATATTTCTCAATCTTACGTGTGATTGGCTACTCATCTTGAGTACCATATATTCTCGCATGAAGTGGAGCGCATATCGGATGAAATGCTTTTGGTTTTCTCGTCCTAATTTTGCGAACTTATCCACCCATTTAACCATCTCTACTCCATTTCCTAGGTAACATTTTCGCATCCACTCCAGAAAAAGCTCTGCGTTATCATTTTCCTTCTCCTGAGCCATCTTAAGGGCCGCGTTGAGGTTTCCATCAGACAATTGCGCAATCGCTTCGGCATTGTCTGCGTTTGCCACATTCTTATCGACCAGGGCCTCCTTGATTTCTTCATCCTTCAAAGCCCTAACTTTCACTACCTGACAACGAGATAGGATGGTATTTAAAATCAGTTCTTGTTGCTCTGCAACGAGAATGAAAACTGTGTTTTCTGGAGGTTCTTCGATCAGCTTTAACAGCCGGTTTCCTTCCTTACCCAAATATTCCGGCAGCCACATAATTAAGACCTTATGTGATCCTTCGAACGTTTTTAAACTCAGTTTCCGTATGATATTCAGACACTCTTCCTTATTAATGTTGCCTTGCTTATTCTCTGCACCAATGATCTGTAACCAATCATTGATTTCCATATATGGATTATCACTCAAAGCAGAACGCCATTGAGGAAGAAAGGAATCACTTTTCACGTTAGTGCCTACGGTAGGAAAAGAGAAATGGATATCTGGATGGATATACTTACGTGCTTTCAGACAGGCATTGCACTCGCCACAAGCATCATGTGGGCCTTTATTCTCACATAGAATGTATTGCGCAAAACCAACGGCTAGGGCCAATTTCCCAGAACCTGCCGGTCCTAAAAGCAACATGGCATGAGGCAGCCTTTCCTGGGTGACCAAGCGGCGCAGGAGATCTTTTACTTCAACTTGTCCGTATGCTTTTGCTAAGCTCATTAGATAGCTAGGGCCATTACATTTATCAATGCGATACCGGCGAGCAAGCTATAAATCCAATATTCTTAGTTTTGGACCCATTCGAGAATAGCGTCATCGAATGGACTAGTAGCGGAAGGGAAAAAATTAACTAACTGACCTTCTTCATTTAGAATGTACTTGCAAAAATTCCAAGTTACCTCTGTATCCATAACCTGGTTGTTGGACTTATGAAGAAGCCAATTATATATGGGATGAACTGATTCCCCTTTAATTGTGATTTTTTGGGTTAAGGGGAATGTCAGACCGTAATTCAAGCTGCAAAAAGCCTGTATTTCTTGGGCTGAGCCAGGTTCTTGGCCTCCGAAATCATTACAGGGGAAGCCAACGATGACCAGTTTATCATTAAACTCCTTTTGGAGTTCTTGCAGTTGTTGATATTGGGGAGTATAGCCACATTCAGAGGCTACATTTACCACCATTATCTTCTTGCCTTTAAAGGCAGAAAAATCTATTTCCTCTCCGTCGATACCCTCTACCTTGAATAGGTGTATAGTGCTCACTTTTGGTCGCATTGGGTTTCAATGCGTAAAAATAACATTTTTGGGCAAAAGGTGCAGTTCTATCGTAAAATGCTTTGAGGGGAAAATAGTACTAGTTCTCAGGTCGATTTTTAGGTTAAAAATAATAGGCCACCTTGTTTTTCTTTAGCAAAAGCAATTACCTTTGAATGGGTTCTCCCGTATAAAGGAGAGGAACTCAGGCCTATGATTTAAACTCTATGAAAGAGCAAGTGAGTCAAAAAATGCAAGATAAAATTGCCTTCTACCGTTCCATGCGAAGGAAGGAGGCTAGGCCTTTTTTTGAATTCCCTCCCCTCCCCCCTTCCGCCAGACTTCGATACTTACCATTGGATTATGACAATTATCAAGTGCTATACGAACTTTTTGCAGAAGAAGATAATCCCTTCATCAATCTGGAATTCAAGGAAAAGGAAAAAATTGGGATCTACGTGGTTGACTTACGAGAGTTCGCCAAATATTCACCAAAACGTGGCGCATTTGATTGGTTGATTTATTGGAATGATCAACCCATTGGTGTCTTGCATCTATTTGATCTAAGTAGAGAAAAAACCAATGAGAAATTTAAACGCTGTACCATTGGTTTTTCTATTGGGAAAGATTTTCGCCGACAAGGATTTGCCTTCGAGGCGATAGCTCACCAAATCCAATATGTCTTTGAGCACTTTAAAGATATTGAGCGCATCATAGCTTACACTTTCCCCAATAATGCGGCATCTATTGGTGTCTTGAAGAAACTAGGTTTTACCTCTAATTCCAAGGATTACTTATCAACAGATCGCTATTCCTTTTTTGAAAAGCAGAGATTTAATCCTTGATGTATTGACTGTATTGTTCTATTCTATGGCTAAGCCTACGCTCCACAAAAGGGTTCACTCCTCCCAATGTGTCTAAGATTAACCTTGCTTCTGTTTGATACTTCATCCGTTTTTCCTTGGTCCAATAGTGAGGAGGTTCCGATAAGTTGTTGATTCGGTCCGCCATTTTCACAATTCTAACCTCCGAGGATTGTTGAAGGATTCGTTGTAGGCTATCGGGCATACGATCTGGTTTTTCCAATGCCTCATTTTTAGTCAAGGCTAGTACTCCATCTGCCACTCGGGCTCCGAATGCTTTGACTACATCTTCGTAGGTAATTTCTGTGTCCTCAATAGTGTCATGTAATAAAGCACATTGCATAGTGAGATCTATATCCTCTGTGCCTGATTGCAGCACAGCGTGTACAGCTTCCATACACACATTGCATAAATGAGCTACATAAGGGAGGTCACTTCCAGGGAGTTGTTGTTTGCGGTGAGCGCGGTTGGCAAAAGAGAGGGTCTTTTGATAAAGGTCAGGATTCCACATGTTTTTTGGGTTTAGCAGATGGAGATTGCTTAAATCTCCATCTGCTCTTATCTGAAAAATAAGACTTTACTTCTTCTCTGTTTTTAGGGTTGGGTATTCCACCCCTAGCTGCTCCAAGTACGAATCATATTTGGTTTCATCATAGTAGAACTTCTCCAATTGAGGGCGAAACTCCTCCATGATATCTGTATTCAAGTAGATGGCGGGCTTATCGTTTTCCGTAACCATAGGAATGTACTGCTGTTTCATTCCTTGTTCATTACGGAAATACTCCCAAGCTTGCTTTACTAGTTCAGGTTTAGTAAAAAGATCTAGTAAAGTCATGGCTTCAGCCTTTGCACCTGCTACTACGCCTCTGTGTGCAATCGGGGTAGCCATGGCCACTGCATTTGACCAATGGTGACCCTGTAAGCCAGGAATGTTGGAAGGAAAACGCAAAGTTATGGTAGGAAGTTTCCATGAAATATCACCAATATCATCGGAACCACCACTTACCGGACGAACAACAGGAAGGCCAATCGTATCTAGTTTGGTATCCAATCCATTCGTATCTCTTGGAGACTTTACTTCCTTCTGAAGTGCTCTCGCCAAAGTTTGATCTGCTTCACTCCATTCTGGCAGACCAACATCCTTGATGTTTTCGTACATCGTTTCGGCCATTACTTTATTGAAATGCCGAGGCCAGGCAGAACCGAGGACTTTCCGAGATACTTTCGTGCGGGTCATCATAGCCGCGCCTTCGGCAATTTCATTGGCACGCTCATAGACATCCATGATCCCAGGGTAGGTGACATGCCTGAAGTAATACCAAATGGAAGCCTTTGAAGGAACAACATTCGGTTGATCTCCTCCATTATTGATGACTGAGTGTGACCGGTGAATAGGGTTGGTATGTTCTCTAGCATACTGCCAGCCAATATTCATAAGCTCTACAGCATCTGCAGCACTTCGGCCTCTCCAGGGAGAACCAGCTGCATGAGCAGCTTCCCCTTCGAAAGTATATTCCACGGAGATTAATCCAGTACCTCTAGCTTGTCCGTAAGAAACGGTAAAGTTGGAAGAAACATGGGTGAAGATGCATAGGTCAACATCATCGAAATACCCATCTCTAGTGAAGTAAGCTTTTGTTCCAACTAGTTCTTCAGCAACCCCTGGCCATAGGATCAATGTGCCAGAAATGCCTTCTTTTTCCATTACCTCTTTGGTGGAGATGGCTGCCAAGATATTGAGTGGGATGCCTGAGTTATGCCCTTCTCCATGACCTGGAGCACCTTCCAGTATCGGATCATGGTAGGCAACCCCTGGCCGCTGCGAGGCCTTCGGGATACAATCAAGGTCACTTCCCACAGCGATCACGGGCTTTCCTGAACCCCAGACTGCCCACCAAGCTGTAGGTACTCCGGAGATACCATATTCTATTTTAAACCCGTTTTCTTTTAGAATATCGGTTAGGTATTTGGAAGATTCGGATTCCTGGAAACCTAATTCAGCAAAGCTGAAAACCTTGTCTACCATCACCTGAGCCATTTTGGCTCTTTTGTCAATTTTCTTGTTTACCTCTTCCTTCAGTTTGGCGATCGTCGCATCGGTGTACTTAGGCGCCTGTGCGAAGACAAGTGTAGTGAGTAGAAGGAAACAAAGGCTTAAATAATGTTTTGTTTTATTTCTCATAAGTTGTATCTGGTAATTGAATTGGAAAATGATCGGAGCGCAGAAATTCGAAGAGCGTAAGTGCGCTGCTGTCCGCTTAGTAAAACGGACAACAGCACTCTATCTTAATTTAGTTAACTACTTGTTTGCTAGGAGCTTGAAGTACAGACATTCCCTTCTGTTTTAGCGCATCATTGATTTTGCTGACTCTTTCCTGGATTAAGACTTCTAGATCTTGAAGTTCTTTATCTAAGGCTTTGGATAATTCTTTGCGAACTTCTTCTGCTTGGTCAGTCGGTGGAAAATCGCCACGCTGTTGATCCGCCATGAGGAAGGCTAGTCGATTGTTAATACGAATACCAAAATTGAGTGGATCCTGACGACTCTTATTTTTGGTCATATGGATATTGTTTTCGATCACACTCATGTCTTTTTCAAGCGCTTTGGTCATCTCTACAATATCACTGAAGGATTCTTCTTTTCCAATCTTGTCGTTTAGGTACTTAATATCTTTTCTAAGGCTTCCTACATCGATCATGGCTTGATGAGCTTCACTAACCTTATCTCTAACCTTCGTCAAGAAATCGAACTGATTTTGAAAATCCAGCTGCGTATTGGGAAGCCTCGGATCTTTAATGATTTCAAATTCTTGTTCTACAGACTGATCTCCGACGGTCAACCGTGCCTTATAAGTACCTGGTACGGCTTTCGGACCTCGGTTTGGCGAGGAATACAGCACCATACCCGGAAATTCCTTAAAGCCAGGATAGCGCATGTTCCAAATGAAACGATTTCCTCCTTTTTTAGCAACTAGTCTTTCACTTCGCTTTTTAGCAGTTGATTTGAAGCTTTGAATCAGTGTGCCATCCTTTTCTAATATGTCTAGTTTAACCTTTGCATCTTTTGATTTTTCTTTGAGGTAGTAATGGAAGATGACACCATTTGGGTGATTCTCTCCCGCTTTGCTCAGGTTAGGTCCACCCCAACCACCGCCACCAGCCATTCTATAAGAAGCTTTAGGCTTAAAGAGGTAGAAATTACTGCTGGCAATTTTATCATTGAGCTGGTGAAGAGGAGTAAGGTCATCGATCATCCAGAAACTGCGACCGTGAGTAGCAGCAATGAGCATATTGTCGCGCACGTGTAGGTCACGTATAGAAACAATAGGTAAATTCAATTGGAATGGCTGCCAATTGCTTCCATCATCGAAAGAAACGTACATTCCCCATTCTGTACCTGCATACAGGAGACCCGGCCTTTGCTTGTCAGCCCGAATGGCCCTGGTGTAATGATTGGGATCAATACCATTCGTGATTAGCTCCCATGTTTTACCATAATTGGTAGTTTTGTACAAATAAGGGGTATAATCTCCAAACTTGTAATGAGTAGCTGCCAAATAAGCGCCGCCATCGATAGTGGGGTGTACATCTATGCAGTTCATCATGTTTAATTTTGGAGAACCTGGTGGGGTGACATTATTCCATGTTTTTCCCCCATCTCGGGTTACGTGCACTAAACCATCGTCACTTCCAATCCAAATTACCCCTTCTTCTCTTGGAGATTCCTGTATCGCAAAAATGTTAGCATAATATTCTGCTCCGGTATTGTCTTGTGTCAAAGGACCACCAGAAGATTTAATCGTTTCTGGGTCGTTGCGGCTAAGGTCTGGACTGATGACTTCCCAGGATTGTCCTTCATTGTAGGTGACATGCAGGTAGTTACTACCAGCATATAGTTTTTTTGGATTGTGCGGACTAAAGGCCACAGGGAAATTCCAGTTGAATCGGTATTTCATTACCTCGGCACCGGAACCCGCTGGATTGAATGGCCACACGTTGGTAGAGCGCACCTGACCAGTAGTATGATCACGTCGCATCATGTATCCTTTATAAGTTCCACCATAAACAATTTCTGGATTGTTTGGATCGGGTGCTAGATGTGCACTTTCTCCTCCAGCAGAGGGTTCCCAATCTCTTTCGGAAATAGTGGAACCAGTAGATCGATGAGCAATTCGAATGGTGCTATTGTCCTGCTGGGCCCCATAAATACGGAAAGGGAAGCTGTTGTCAGTGGTGACTCGATAGAATTGGGAAGTGGGCTGATTGTAGTAGGTCGTCCAGTTGTCTCCCGCGTCGACGCTGACCTGAGCACCTCCGTCGTCAGCAACGACCATTCTACGATTGTTTTCGGGAGCGATCCAAAGATCATGATGATCTCCATGAGGAGTACTGATAGATTGGAAGTTTTTACCTCCATCTTTTGAGCGCCAGAAAGACACATTACATACATACACACGATCGATATCTTGAGGATCAGCATAAATGCGGGAGTAGTACCAGGCTCTTTGTCTCAAAGCGCGATTCTCATTTACTTTTTGCCAGGTATTTCCGGCATCATCGCTGCGATAAACACCTCCTTGTTCGGCTTCGATGATCGCCCAAACCCGTTCAGAGTTCACAGGAGAAACAGTTACTCCAACGATTCCCCAGGTCCCTTTAGGAAGTCCAGGCTTCTCGGTGAGCTTAGTCCAGGTATCTCCCCCATCGGTGCTCTTCCAGAGGTGACTTCCAGGTCCACCACTATCCATGCGGTATCCATTTCGCTTGATCTGCCAAGTACTGGCATAGATGATACGAGGATTATTGGGATCAAGAATAAGATCTACGGCCCCGGCTTTATCACTTTCATACAATATTTTTTCCCAGGTTTTACCACCATCTTTGGAACGGTAAACGCCTCTTTCCTCATTTGGTTTCCATAGGTTGCCCATGGCTGCAACATATACTAAGTCTGGATTAGTTGGATGGATGCGAATTCTTCCGATGTGCTCAGATTTTTTCAACCCAATGTGTTTCCAACTCTTTCCAGCATCAGTCGATCTCCACATTCCCCAACCGCTCGAAACATTTCCTCTAACGGTTTGCTCTCCTTCGCCGACATAGATGACGTTTGGATCACTTTCCGCAACGGCCACAGCCCCTATAGAGCCACCAAAATAGCCATCGGAGATGCAAGACCAGGAGTTTCCACCATCTTGGGTTCGCCAAACACCGCCGCCTGCAGTGCCCATATAATAGAGCTTAGGTTGTCCAGGAACTCCTACGGCTGTTCCTGATCGTCCACCACGAAAGGGTCCGACTAAACGCCATTTTATGCCTTTGTATAAATTTTCTTGATAGGATTCCCCTTTTGATTTGGTCTTTTGTGCTGAAACAGTGGTGGCATTTGGAAGGAAAAATGAAATGCCAAGAACCAATAAAAATTGGGTAAAAAGTTTCATAATGGTGCATTGAATTGATTAGCGAATTAGGGCATTGAGGTTATAGTATATGTAATAATGATCTCGATCGGAGACCAATAGCTCTTCTATTTAACCTATATCTATTTTGTAAATGGAGGTCGCGATAGATGTGTTTACTGTTGAGAGAAGACCCTCCTATTTCTGCAGTATCAATGGGCCGAAATGAGAACAGTTTTCGACAGTAGAACAATTAAATATTTAAATCCTATTAGCAGTTTCGAGTGGTAAAATACCAAAATTTGGGATAAATATAGGGGTGGGGATTTTCTCTACTGAATAGAAGAGAAAATATTCTTATGCTGATGTTTGATTATCGATTGATTTTGCACAAATTTGAGCACTTTCAAAATAACTAGAGCAATTATGAGTGCAGATCAACGTTTTAAGGCGCTGGGTAAACAGCTACCTCCTCCTCCCAAGCCTATCGGTGTTTATAAGCCCTTTCTTCAAGTTGGCAACCAGGTCTTGGTATCTGGCCACGGAACGTTTAAGCCGGATGGCACTTTGCTATTTGGACGAGTAGGGGATGATCTAGATATGGACCAGGGTAAACAGGCTGCTGAGTTGGTTGGCCTCGCGATCCTATCTACTTTAATCGATAATTTAGGGAGTTTAGACCGAATTGAACGAGTGGTGAAAGTACTGGGAATGGTTAATTGCATTTCCAGCTTTGAAAAGCACCCCTATGTGATTAATGGTTGTAGTGAACTGTTCGCTAAGGTTTGGGGAGAAGAGAAAGGAATTGGTGTGAGAAGTGCTGTTGGTATGGGCTCTTTACCAGATAATATACCAGTAGAGATCGAAGCGGCTTTTCTACTTAAATCATAATTTTTTACGGGATAGTAGCAATGATCAATGGAGTGGGATTTTCTGGCCAAGTACTTCTTCAAAAAAGTGATGAAGGGTAAAAGTCTGCTCTGCACCTAACTTCTGGCCCAATTGACTACTAATGTACAAGCCGACGGCTGCGGCTGCCAGTACAGGCAAAGCCCAAAGGACGTTGGCTGATAGCCCCAGACTAAGTCTGGAAAAGCCAATGATACTCAGAAAGGTGGCTAGAATACTAATGGCCAAGTAGCTCATGGTAAAGAGTGTCCATACATTAGGTTTTGGGCCATACCTGCCTCTGATTAAGGTTTCATCCTCTTCCTGGTCCAGTAATATACTGAGTTGCGGCGACCAATAATGCGCTTCCTCTGGTAATACCCTGAGAATAATGTGCCCATCAATAGCAATGCCATGACACTTGGGAGGCTGTTCCTCTAGGGCCTTTTGCAAGCGGGCTATTATCGTCTGTCGATCTACAGGACTTGTCGCCCGGAATCGTGGTCTTATTCGAAAACTGGTCATGTGCTTTACAAGGTACTCAGAATTAAGGTACTATCTGGTGATTTTCATCACCCGAAGAAAGAAGTGCGACCACAAGAGCGCTCTGGATAAGTGAATCCAGTATTTGTAATTCAAGTGTTGGAGATACATACTAGTGTCTAAAATCAAAAAAATAGAAAACGACTTCTTACTCAAAGCCTGAATGAGTTTCTATCTTCAGGGGACAAAAAAATGATTTATGCCAAAAATACTTTCTTTTGCCATTCTCTTGCTGGGGATGTGCTGTCTGCCCATATTTGGCCAATCTCAAGATAAGTCCAAAGCAGATAATGAAAAATCAGAAACGGATTACCTAAGTAAACTTACATACCGATCAGTAGGTCCCTCTCGAGGAGGAAGGGTCACCACTGTCACTGGAATTCCAGATCAACCCTTTACCTTCTTCATGGGAGCAACGGGGGGAGGTGTTTGGAAGACTGAGGATGCAGGAACTACATGGAAAAATATTTCTGATGGGCAAATTGAGGCAGGTTCCATTGGAGCCATTGCTGTTGCTCCTTCCGATCAAAATACCATTTATGTCGGGACGGGGGAATCTTGTCCCCGCGGAAACGTATCCCCCGGAATAGGGATGTACAAATCGACGGATGGTGGTAAGAAGTGGAAGCATGCAGGTTTGCCAGCCGCAGGCCAGATCGGAAAGGTTATAGTTCATCCCGAAAATCACAATTGGGTATATGTTGCAGCGCTCGGAAATATCTTTGGTCCTAATAAGGAAAGAGGGGTATATCGAACCAAAGATGGTGGAGTACAATGGGAGCAAGTGCTATATCTAAACGACTCAGTCGGGGCCATCGACCTTACCATTAATCCACATAACCCTAGGGAAATTTATGCAGCTATGTGGCGTGCCGAACGGAAGCCTTGGACTTTAATTGACGGGGACGAGAACGGAGGAATTTGGAAAACGATGGATGGGGGAGACAACTGGAATAAACTAGAAGGAGGTTTGCCAAAAGGGAAGGTCGGGAAAATTGGCTTAGCGCTATCACCTGTGAAACCAGACCGGGTTTGGGCCATCATCGCTGCGGAAGAGGAAGAAGAAGCGGGCTTGTACCGAACTGACAACGCAGGTCAATCTTGGGAACGGGTTTCAAGAGATCACAAATTGAGACAAAGAGCTTGGTACTATAATCATGTTACGGCAGATCCTCAGGACGAAAACACCGTCTACATTTGCAATGTGAATTTCTTTAAATCTATCGATGGAGGGAAGAATTTTGATTTCCAGATCCGGGTTCCTCATGGAGATAATCATGGATTATGGATCAACCCCAACAACACCAAGATCATGGTACAGTCGAATGATGGTGGCGCCTGTGTCAGTTTGAATGGTGGGGAATCTTGGTCAACACAGCGCAATCAACCTACTGCTCAATTCTACCGAGTAACCGTAGATAATCAATTTCCTTATCGTCTTTATGCCGGCCAACAAGATAATAGTACCATTACGGTACCTAGCCATTCTATACCTGGTATTACGCCTTATCAACATTGGTTTAGTGTCGGGGGGAGTGAATGTGGAGATGTGGGTATTAACCCACAAAACCCGGACGTAGTATGGGCAGGAAGCTATAGTGGGGAGATTACCATCATGAATCGTAAAACTGGTCAGGTGCGACAAGTGACTGCATATCCACACTATACTGAAGGAACAGAACAGAGGGATCTAAAGTATCGCTGGCAATGGAATTTTCCCATCTTGGTGTCAGCCCATCAAGCAGGGCATATTTACCATACCTCGAACTTCGTTCATCGCACCACGGATGATGGGCAAACCTGGGAGCGTATCAGCCCAGATTTGACGCGGCAATTGGATCAATACCATGATATCCCAGGCGGCCCCATCCAACATGATGGAACCGGAGTAGAGATTTATAGTACCATTTTTGCTTTCGAAGAATCCCCACATCAAACTGGCGAGTTTTGGGCAGGGAGTGATGATGGTCTATTGCACATATCCCAAGATAATGGCGAGAGTTGGCAAAACATTACGCCGCCCGGTATGCCTGAAGAGGGTACGATCAATAAGATCGAGATTAGTTCGCATAGTCCAGGGCGTGCTTTCGTAGCGGTGTATAATTATCGATACCAGGATTTTACCCCCTACTTATATCGAACCGATGATTATGGGAAAACCTGGAAGTCTTTGGTTAATGGAAAAAATGGTATTCCATCTGATCATTTCATCAGAGCAATCGCAGAAGATCCGGATCGAAAAGGCTTGCTGTATGTCGGAACGGAGTTCGGCATGTATGTGTCTTTTGATGATGGCAAAAGTTGGCAATCTTTTCAACAGAACTTACCCCATGTACCCATCACTGATATTGAGGTGCATGAAAAAGACCTAGTATTGAGCACGCAAGGCCGCTCTTTCTGGATCATGGATGATCTAAGTCCATTGCACCAAATAGATACCAAGCAGTTGGCCAGCAAAAATGTGTTTTTTGCGCCTAGACCGGCTATCCGTACCAATGTGAGTGGCTACCGTGCTAATATTCACCTTTATCTCCAAGAGAAGCCCTCTAAGGAAAATCCGGTAGAGATCAATATCACAGATACCGCGGGCAAGTTGGTTCGAAAACTCTCCACCACCGCAAAGGCTAAGTTGAATCGAATTAAACTGAAAAAAGGATTTAATACGGTAACTTGGGATCTAAGACATCACGGACCGGAATTGGTTAAAGATTTGGTCACCATGGTGATTCGCAACCCCTCTCCTGGCCCTTGGGCAGTACCTGGATCATACAACGTTGAGGTGAACCATGGTGACTGGGAGGCTCAGCAGAAGTTGGAGCTTAAAGCTGACCCTAGATGGACAGATGTATCGAAGGCTGATTATGAGGCGCAGTTAGTGCTAGCTTATGAGGTTCAAGATATCATTTCGGATGCTCATCGCAGGATTAAAAACATTCGATCGGTGAAAGATCAAATGGAGCGAACGAGTACGCTGGCAGTTAAAGCAGGGAAAACAGAGGCATTAGAGGCTTTATCTAAGAACATCACTGAGCAACTGGATTCGATAGAAAATCAGCTCATTCAGAACAAAGCTGAAGTAAGTCAGGATAATATCAACTATCCTCGTGTTTTTAGTAACCATATAGGCCGATTGTACAGTGTCTTGGTGAATGCCCACCATCGGCCTACCGGCGGTGTGGTCGAACGCTTTGAAGACCTCAAAATAGAGTATCAAAAGATCGTAGCCCAGTACGATTCCGTTTTTGCAAGTTCAATTCGCAAGTTCAATACGATGCTGGAAGGAGAACGAGTAGATCGGATTATTGTCCCCGAACGCGTAAGGCCATAATAAATAATCAAACCTAAGTTTGGTCTAGCATTTGCGGCCCAGGTCCTTATTCCTCAAGCAAAACGGGATTATTGGGACCTGGGCCGCTCCGTTTTTAACCATTCGATGAAGAGCATTAGTTCGTTTTTAGCGGTGCAGCCTTCAAAATAGTCTGCTTGTCTATAAAACTTGAAAGCAGGTAGAATCCTTTATTACTTAGGTGTACTAAAGACCAGTTTAGTTATGAATGAGCATTCTCATCAGGTTATAGAGAAATATGTCGCAGGCGGATCAAAGACCAGCTCTTCTTTCGCTATTGCTAGGACGTCCCAAAGTAGCATCAAAGTTCCAGAGAATTGGTGGTCGGCTTTCCACCTTTCAGGTTGGAGAGGCAAACTATTACTAGCCATTTTCCCCGGAATATTTGTAGCACTGTTCCTAAATATATTCCAACCCTTTACCGTCAATAATCAAGATGGAAGCTGGACCTTCTCACTATTGATTGCTGGATATGGGGTATTGGCTACTTTGATCATTTTGGTGACCGAGTTTGTGATCAGGCCCATGAGCAACCATTGGTTTGGGGTGAAGGAGGAGGGGATATGGGTTGAGTTATTTTGGTACTTCTGGCATTTCGTGACGGTGGCTATTGGAATGATGTTATATCGGGTTTTTCTTTGTCATGGCACCTTATTCTGGCCTCCCCTTGCGGAAGTAATGACCATGCTGTATCGTACCCTCATGATCGGATTCATACCGATGATCTTACTGATGATGGCACGAAAAGTAAAGCAACAGAGGACACTGATTCGGAATTTGGATCATCAAGTTCCTGTTCCAGGAAAGATCTTATTGAGTGGAGAAAATGGAAAAGAACAATTGCTATTGAATTCAGAGGATCTACTATACATCAGCAGTAGTGACAATTACGTGGAAGTCCACTATGAGCAGAAGGGACAATTGCGAAGAATGATTTTACGCTCCACCATGACTCGCATGGAGGCCTTATTACAAACACAGGCTCATATCGTTCGTTCTCATCGCTCCTACATTGTCAATTTACATCAAATTGCTTCTTTTCGTGCAAAAGGAAAGGGACTACAGCTCTCTCTAAGGCAACGGGATCACTCGATTCCTGTGTCCTCAAAGTATAAGGATCGAGTACTTTCGAAGATTCAACGGTCAAACGTCCCTGTATAAAGCCAAATAGCCCAATTTCTGGATTGACTCCATCAATCAGCCTAGTATTGTGATGTTGAATGTATCATAACTTATTAATCACCTGATCGATGAGAACAGTCTATGCCTGTATACTTTTTCACTTGTTTCTATTACCATTAGAAACTATTGCCCAAGTAGTCCAACTGAATGAAGTTGGGTTTACCAACGCTGAGGGCATCTACCTCGAAGCTGATATTTACCTTCCGGATACGACTCAGCCTCATACTACTATTTTGTTACGGACTCCTTATGGGAAATTCCAATATAAGAATGTAGGACAGTTTTTTGCCAGTAAGGGTTATGCCACAGTCATTCAAGATGTACGTGGCAAGTTTGGTTCCTCTGGTGATTTTTTCCCTTTTCAGCATGAGCGAAAAGACGGACTGTCTACTTTAGATTGGATCTCAGAACAAACTTGGAGTAGTGGGGAAATTGGAATGTTTGGGGTTTCTTATCCCGCTTTTTGTGCTTTAACCCTAGCAGCAGATCAGCACCCTGCCTTGAAAACCATCGTCAATATTTCTGGTTGGGTAGAGCCTGCGGATATGGCCATAGATGGAGGAGCCATGCACCTCCTGCTTAATCTTCCCTGGCTACTACACGAGGAAACCCTCACACGCCGAAACTTGGAAGATTATGATCTAGATAGTCTTTTACACTATTTACCTATAAAGGATGCTTTACGAAGTGTAGGTATCGAAAGTAGAGCCTGGGAAAATAGTGGTACGCTAGATCAGCTCAATCAAGACTATAACTATAATAAGGTAGATATCCCTATTCTACACCTTTGTGGAGCTTACGACTTTGTGAAAAAGGGAACTTTGAAAACCTATGAAGCCTTGCGTAAAAGAAGGAAAAGGCATCAAAAACTAATTTTTGGTCCTTGGTTCCATAATCAATATCTGACATCCCTTACGGAGGTGGGGATGTTGGAATGTGGTGACAAAGCAGAAATGGGATATGATGCTTTATTGGAGGAGGCGGTGAAGTGGTTTGATCAATATTTGAAAGAAACGAAGCCCCAGGCTGATCCATTTCCTGCTCCCGAGGTATTTGCACTAATGGCAAATGAGTGGCAACCCTTGCCTCAGTTTTTGCAAGACACGAACTGCAAAGAAAACTGGTACATTCAAAGCGAAACAGCTGCCAATACTCGATTTGGAGGAGGAATACTATCACGCAAGGCTGCTCCTGATAACTCAACGGGACAATTCGTATTTGACCCTTATAAACCCGTTCCAACCAATGGTGGGGCGAACTTCCATTTCTTTCCAGCGCAATTGGGCGTAAGAGATCAAGCGGAACTGGAAGAGAGGGAAGATGTCTTGGTCTACACCAGTGAGGTATTCACGCAAAGCAGACTATTGGCAGGTCAGATCGAATTCCGAATGTTTGCTGCCACAGATGGACCTGATACCGATTTCACAGCCAAGCTAGTATTAGTAGATGGAGAAGGCATCGCCATGAATATGGCAGATGGAATAATACGGGGCAGATACCGCCATGGTAGAGACCAAGAAGCCCTACTGGTTCCCAACAAGATCTATGAATACTGGATTGATCTGGGAGTAACGAGCTTTGAGATTCCCGTTGGGTATCGTATAAGACTGGAAATTAGTAGTAGTAACTTTCCAAAGTATGATCGAAATTCTAATACGGAGATAGATGCCTTTGAGGCCAAAATTCTACGTCGGGCTCAACAAACTATTTACGCCGGGCCGGAATACCCTACTCAGTTAATCCTACCATTCATTTGTAAATAATTAAATCAACCGAAATGTTATCAAGAAATTCTTTAGGCTTTTGCCTAGGGCTACTTTTTCTATGTGCCTCATTACAGGCACAATCCTTAACCGTAGCACATGATCTGTTGGATAAAGAACAGTTTGTCCAAGCGCAACAGGAGTTGGAACGACTACTAGGGAAGTCTCCTGATAATTTAGAGGCTCAACTTTTATTAGGGCAAGCTCAATATGGCCAGTCCAATTTTGATCAAGCCATTAAAACACTGAAGCCTTTACGAAGTAGTTTGAAGACCCGTGCAAGCCTTTTCTTTTGGTTGGGGCAATCCTATAAAGGGAAGCTTTTGGCTACAGAAAACTTTCTAGAAAAGGGAGTGTTATCGTCGAAAGTGAAGGAATACTTGGAAAAAGCCATCGATTTAGACCCTAAACATGCCGATGCTCGAGAATCCATCGCATTTTTCTACTTCTCTGCTCCTGGAATAGCAGGAGGTAGCAAAAAGAAGGCCTTCCAACAGATAGAAGCGCTAAAATCTCTAGATCCGAGGCGTAGTTATGTCCTAGCAGGGAATTTGTACCGGCAGAATAAGGATTATCCTGCAGCTATCAATGCTTATCAGGCATTGATAAACCTAGAACCTACTGAAGCCAATTGGCCATTCTTAATGGGTTTTTGCTATCAAATGATGGAGGACTATGCACAAGCATTTTCATTTTTTGAACAGGCGGTGGGATTAGATGATGAAAAAGCAGGCGCCTACTATCAATTTGCCCGAACTGGCGTGTTGTCAAAAAAGCGGATACAACAGTCCATTGCCTACATGCAATACTTTCTAAATCTCAATTATCCTAAAAGTTATCCTCGTGCATCCGCCTACTGGCGTCTTGGCATGTTGTATGAAATCAATGGTGAGAGGGATAAAGCCATTGAAGCTTATGATAGTGGCTTGGCCTTAGATTCTACGAATGAAAACCTGGTAAAAGCTCGGAAAGCCCTGAAAGAATAGCAGTGAATCTCGTAAGTTTAGGGAAATAACAGACCAAACTTATGAGAAACCAACTGCTATTCCTCTTCTTTGGCCTCCTCCTCCTCGCTTGTAATTCTGTAGATCATTATGATTTAATCATTCGAAATGGTGCTGTATATGATGGCAGTGGAACACCAGCAATAACTGAGGATGTAGCTATCCTGGATGGAAAAATTGTAAAAGTCTCCAAATCCATCAAAGGAACAGCTACTAGGGAGTTAGATGCTACAGGGCTTGTGGTTAGCCCTGGCTTTATTGATGTACATACCCATGCTGAACCCTTACCCTTAATGCCTCGGGCAGAGAGTCATTTGAGACAAGGTGTGACGACCTCACTCGGAGGACCAGATGGTGGCTGCCCCTTGCCCATGGGAGCTTATCTGGATAGTCTGGAATCTCAAACAGTAGGCATTAATATTGCCTATTTAGTGGGGCACAATACGGTACGTAATCATGTAATGGGCTTAGAGAACCGAGCTCCTACGTCTGCCGAATTGGATAGTATGAAAGCTTTGATCAAGAAGAGTATGATAGAAGGGGCTTTTGGTATTTCTACAGGTTTAAAATATCTACCTGGAACCTACGCTAAATTGGATGAAGTAGTAGCGCTATCACAAGTTGCCTCTGCACAGGGAGGCTTTTATACCTCGCATTTAAGAGAAGAAGGTCTGGGTTTATTGGATGGGGTGGGAGAAGCGATTCAGATCGCAGAGCAAGCCGATATCCCGGTTGTATTGACCCACCACAAAGTGGTAGGAGCGCCGATGTGGGGCTCAAGCACTAAGACTTTGTCTATGGTGGATGAAGCTCGCGAAAAGGGTCTTAATGTTATGATTGATCAATATCCCTATACCGCTAGTTTTACCAGCCTGAGTATTTTAATCCCGGCTTGGTCTATGGCCGATGATCGATACGAAGGGTTTGCTAAACGCTGTGAAGATCCAGTACTTCGAGATAGTATCAAACGCGGCATCATCCAAAATTTGATTAATGATCGGGGAGGGAATGATTTAAGGCGTGTACAGTTCTCCAGGTTTGATTGGAAACCAGAATTCGACGGGAAAACCTTGTACGACTGGGCTATAGCTGAAGGTTTGGAACCTACTATGGAGAATGGTGCCGAGCTAATTATTCAAGCGCAGATACACCGTGGGGCCCGGTGCATTTTCCATGCCATGTCGGAGGAGGATGTAGATAGGATTATGCAGCACCCCTTTACCATGGTGGCCTCTGATGGACGATACACTGCCATGGGAAAAGGACACCCTCATCCTAGAAACTACGGAACCTTTCCCAGGGTATTAGGCCATTTCGTTCGAGAAAAGAAGGTATTGAGTTTAGAAGAAGCCATTCGTAAAATGACGAGCCTACCGGCGAGTTTGATGGGCTTAACAGACCGAGGGGAAATCGCGGAAGGTCAATTTGCCGATATTACTATATTCGATCCAGAAACGATTAGTGATAAAGGTACTTTTACTGATCCACATCATTACCCCGAAGGAATAAAGTGGGTCATTGTCAATGGAGAGATTACAGTAGATGGAGAAGATTATATTGATGCTCGTGCCGGGATGGTGCTTAGGGGACCGGCTTACAATCGATAGCCCCGTTTCTTAGGAGAAAAAATAGTTTTTGCTAGGGGCTTTGGGGCGGCAACGATATATTGGTCCTTCAATTAAATCAGCTTGTTATGAATGCTCCGGATAAAGACCAGGTATTCCCGTTGCCACATTACGATCGACTTTGTTTTCTCAAGAATATCATTAAGAATCCCAATATTATAGTGGGGGATTACACCTACTACGATGACTTTGAGGATGTCCAGAACTTTGAGAAAAACGTCAAATATCTATTTGATTTTATTGGGGATAAGCTCATTATCGGTAAGTTTTGCATGATTGCCTCCGACGTAACCTTTATTATGAATGGAGCTAATCATCTGACCGATGCGATCTCTACTTACCCTTTTGCGATCTTTGGGAATGGATGGGAAAATGCGATGGAAGGCAAGACTTATCCAAGCAAGAGTGATACGATAATAGGGAATGATGTTTGGATTGGACATAAGGTAACCATTATGCCCGGAGTGAATGTCGGGGATGGAGCCATCATTGCTACAGGAGCAGTAGTGACCAAAGATGTTGCCCCTTATAGCATAGTAGGGGGGAATCCAGCAAAGGAGCTGAAAAAACGCTTTCCTGATGAGGAAATAAGCCGATTGCTAGAGATCAAATGGTGGGACTGGGATATTGATCGGATCACTCGAAATGTCCAGTTTTTGACAGGGCGGAGGCTCGATCAATTGGTGCCTTAGTTTGCCGAAAAAATTCTGTAGCTTGGGGCCAAAATAACAGCACCTATGACGCCAGATATTCGACTTCAATTTCCTGCTCTGCAGCGGATTCATAACGGCCGTGAATTAGTATTTCTAGATGGCCCTGCTGGGGTTCAAGTTCCACATGTCGTAATTGATAGTATTTCCCATTATTATCAAAACTCCAATGCCAACAGCCATGGCACCTTCATCACTACGCAAGAGACAGATGTGGTAATTGATGAAACTCGGTCTCGCATGGCTACCTTTCTTGGGGCCGAAGGGCCACATACGATTTCCTTTGGGCAAAATATGACCTCGCTTAATTTTTCCTTGAGTCAAGCCATCAGGAGAGCCCTGCATCCAGGGGATGAAATATTGATTACGCAATTAGATCATGAATCGAATCGTGGGCCATGGCTCGAGTTGAGAGATAAGGGAATTGTAGTGAGAGAAATTCGACTCCTGCCAAGCGGAGAGTTAGATTACGAAGATTTTGCGAGCAAAATTAATGAGCGTACCCGATTGGTCGCGATGGGTTATGCTGCTAATATTTTTGGTACCATAAACAAGGTAAAACATATCCGAGCGCTGACTCATGCTGTAGGAGCCTGGCTGCTAGTCGATGCGGTTCACTATGCACCGCACTTGGCTATTGATGTACAGGATATTGGCTGTGATTTTCTTCTGTGTTCTGCCTATAAATTCTATGGTCCCCATGTAGGAATCTTGTATAGTAAACCCGGGCTATTAGACCGCTTGCGCCCCGATCGGCTTCGTACGGCAGCTCAGGTAGCACCATATAGTATCGAAACGGGGACTTTAAATCATGCTGCTTTGGCTGGTGTGAGAGCTGCCGTGGACTTCATTGCGAGTTTGGGGAAGGGAGATAGTCTGCGGGCTCAGATTCTAAATGCTATGGAACAGATTCATCAGCATGAAATCGCATTGGCTGCAAAATTGCATGATGGCCTTTCCAGCATAAAAGGGGTAGACTTAGTTGGGCCACCAGTGGATGGAGGAGAAAGAGCGCCTACTTTGTCCTTTACCGTAGAAGGAAAAAAACCTAAAGAGGTTTGTACTTACCTAGCGGAAAAAAACATCTGTGCTTGGGCGGGGCACTTTTACGCTTTAAGAGCGGTAGAGGTGCTAGGGCTGTTGGAGAAAGGAGGAGTAACCCGGATGGGAATGTCTGTATACAATGTACCTTCGGAGATTGATTATACCTTGGAAACTATTACCGTTTTGGCAAAATAATAGCTTTGGACTCAGGCGATAGTTCACGTCGCCTGAGTCCAAGTATAGTGTGTTTATTTAGAAATCAGCGGATCTTCCCGTACTTCTATACTTCTTCTATATACCTCATTCCCTACTGAAAGCTTGATCATATAAGTCCCGACTTCTGCACTTGGAACGGTGTATTCATCACCTAGTCGGAAGCTCAAATATCCATTGGTTAAGACTTGGATAGCTTGCCTAGCTTCCATTGGAGTTTTGGCAGCTTCAAAGGCAGCTTTAGCCCTTCTAATACCGGAGAAAGAATACTGTTGACTCAAGTTTTCAAAAATATCTTTGATATGCTGTTCTTGCTCTGGCGTGAAAGGCTCTGGATCAAATTGAAGATCCCATCTGTATTTATGTATCCCAGGCGTATTCAATAAGGTATCCACTTTCTTGTTGCCATTCTGATCAGTTATCTCAATCAGGACATCATCTTTGACATCCTTACCTACATAGTAGGATATCATTGCCCCATTTCTAAATAAGGCTCTCGGAAGAGTGGAAGTATTTTGGATAGAGGCTGGATTATCCCCTGCAAACCAGAAGTGCCCTCTTTGCCCACCTCGACTGACATTTTCCCACAAAGTGGCTTGTTTCTGTTCGAAGAGGTAAGCTTTCGACTCCATAACGCTGGAAGATAATTGTTGTAGCGGTGTGATATCATCCAATATCCAAATACTACGACCATGCGTTCCAACAATTAGATCATTTTCTCTTGGATGAATCTTTAGATCTAAAACGGAAACGGTTGGAAGATTTAGTTTTAGTCTCGCCCATTCCGCACCGCCATTTATGGAATAGAACACACCTGTTTCTGTTCCTAAGAATAGGAGATTCGGGTTTCTTAGATCTTCCCGGATTACACGAGCCACTTCCTGCTTAGGGAGATTGCTACTGATATCGGTCCAGTCTCGTCCGTAGTTGGTCGTTTTAAAGACCCAAATTTGATTATTATCGCTTCGGTGGCCATCAAAAGTGACATAGGCTGTACCTGGATCAAAATGAGAGGCTTCGACTCTACTCACCCACATACCGTTCGGTACGTTATTGATGTTTTCCCTGACATTTGTCCAGTTTTTCCCACCATTGGTAGTTACCTGAATATTTCCATCGTCTGTTCCCGCCCAAATAATATCTGGACTAATATTCGATAAGGATAAGGTGTAAATGGCGCAATGGGTTTCAGCTCCAGTATTGTCCGGAGTAATACCACCACTCTTGCCTTTTTGCGTTTTTTCGGGATCATTAGTACTTAAATCTGGGCTTACGATTGACCAAGTTTGCCCACTGTCTGTTGTCTTTAGCAAGTAATTTGCTGATAAATAAAGGGTCTTGGAGTCAAAAGGAGACATTTGCAAAGGAGCCGTCCAGTTGAATCGGAACGGAAGTCCGTTCGCTCTGACATCCGCGGGAATAGCTTCCTCATAGTTGACAATATTGTGGAATCCTGGATTAATGCGTTCGATGCGATGTGTCAAAGGATCATAACTGAAAGTGCTTCCATTCTCCATTTGGGTGAACATCTTTCTCCAATTGGATGGATCTGCATGGACAAACTGTCCATCTCCCCAGTGTAGTTTCCAATTTGAATCATTCAAGATGCCTCGTGCATCGCGACTAAAACTCGCAACGCTATACATACCATTGTCTTGGTATCCTCCATAAACATAGTAGGGGTCTCGCATATCGTAGCCAATACGATAAAATTGCCCAATAGCGAAGTTGTCAAACAAAGTGAAGCTTTTACCATGGTCATGGGTGATAGACATTCCTTTATCTGCTCCGAGATAGTACCGCTCCGGATCATTAGGATCTAGCCACATAGCATGAAAGTCCCCGTGTACTTCTTGATCTCGACTTCCGTTACGCAAAGATTTTCCTCCATCATCAGATACCATAAAGCTTGTGGTGAGCAGATAAACTTTCTGGTCATCATGAGGGTTGATTCGGATTTGACTGTAGTAAAAAGGACGGTTATTGTAGGTGTTGACATACGTCCAGCTGTTCCCGCCATCTTCACTGCGATATACTCCTGAACCCGGTTTGCTCAGATCATCCGTTTTTTCGGCTTCAATGAAAGCCATGACGATCTTAGGGTTTTTCTGGTAAATGGCTAGACCGATTCTCCCGGTATCGCCACTTGGCAAGCCCGCAGTGAGTTTTTTCCAACTCTTCCCTCCATTAGTAGACTTATAAATACCACCATTAGGACCTCCACTATGAAAATGCCAAGGTTGACGCAGTCGCTGATAAAAAGCTGCATACAATATCTTAGGGTTTTTGGGGTCCATTACTAGATCAATACAACCCGTTTTCCCATCATCCGGTAGACCACTGGTGAGTTTTTGCCAGTTTTTGCCTCCATCAATGGTCTTGAATAAGCCTCGATCTCCATTGTACCCCCAAAGGTGTCCGATAGCTCCAGCATAAACGATGTCTGGATCTTTCGGATGTGTAATTACCCTAGCGATCTGATGAGTATTTTCTAATCCCATGTTGGTAAAAGAAGCTCCCCCGTCCGTAGACTTATAGATTCCATCTCCCCAACTTACACTATTGCGATTGTTAGCTTCCCCAGTGCCCACCCAGACGATATTGGCATTTGGTTGGAATAGAGCAATGTCTCCGATGGAGGCTGTACCATAATCATCAAAAATCGGTTTCCAAGTAGTTCCGGCATTTTCAGACTTCCACACGCCTCCTGAAGCAGAAGCTGCATAAACATGCGCAAAATCATTATTGATGGCTTCGATATCGACAATGCGACCACCCTGATTGGCAGGACCTACATTTCGATATTTCATTCCTTGTAGTAGCTCATCATTAGTAGTTTGAGAAAATAGCGAGCTAGAAAGACAGATGCATATAGCACCACAGACTAGGGCGAAAAGTTGATTCTTCATATAATTGTTTCAATTAGCGTTAAGTAGTACGACTTACTCAAAGTTTCCCGCATGAGTTAGCAATGGGGATACCTTATGCCTTGCGGAGGTACGTCTAAAAATAGAGATTAAAGCCATAATTCCACACTACTTAAAATACAGTCAATAAGTTTGCAGCTAAATTTAGGCTTTTGCTGGAATAAGTTTACATTTAAAAGCTGGGCTTAAGGACTAGCGTGTAGTATCCACCCTGTATAGTTCGAGGACCACTGCCTTTTCTCTTTACCAACGTATTTACTAACACCTTACCTATGCTAAATAAAATTGCTAAATATTTCTGTGTAGCCGGCATTTTGTGCTGCTGTGCCTGCCAGCAATCTGCAGAACATTATGATATGATCATTGAAAATGCCCAACTGTACGATGGTTCTGGAAGTGCTGCTGTATCTGGCAGTATTGCCATCCAAGGGGACACGATTGCCGCAGTAGGAGATCTTGGAGCGGCAACGGCGGAGACAAGAGTGGATGCGAAAGGTATGGCGGTAAGTCCGGGCTTCATTAATATGCTAAGTTGGGCGACGGAGAGTTTAATTGAAGATGGCCGTTCTATGAGCGGCATCATGCAAGGAGTGACCTTAGAAGTAATGGGGGAAGGATGGTCAATGGGACCGTACAGTAAAAAAATGAAGGAGGAGGAGAAGAATTCGCAAGGAGATATTAAATATGATATTGCCTGGACTACCCTAGGGGAATACTTAGAATTCCTGGAACAAAAAGGGGTCTCTACAAACGTGGCTTCCTTCGTTGGAGCTACTACCTTAAGGATTCATGAATTAGGATCTGAAGATCGAGCTCCTTCTGAAGAGGAGTTAGGAAGAATGAAGGAACTTACTCGCCAAGCGATGGAAGAAGGAGCTTTGGGAATAGGCTCTTCTTTAATTTATGCACCTGCCTTTTATGCCAAAACAGATGAGCTAATTGCACTTTGTGAAGTAGCAAGTGAATATGGCGGAATGTATATCACACATATGCGTAGCGAAGGGAATAAACTTCTAGAAGGAGTTGATGAAGTCATTGAGATTGCATCGTCGGCTAACATTGCCGCAGAAATCTATCATTTGAAAGCAGCTGGAAAAAATAATTGGCCGAAAATGGATCAGGTCATCCAGAAGATAGATAGTGCTAGATCTGCCGGGATACAGTTGACCACCGATATGTATAATTATGTCGCTGGCGCTACAGGGCTGGATGCATCTATGCCGCCTTGGGTACAGGAAGGCGGATACAAGGCTTGGGCAGAGCGACTAAAAGATCCTGTCATTCGAGATAAAGTAATCGCGGAAATGCGGACAGATGCACAAGATTGGGAAAACCTCTACTATGCCGCAGGTTCGGCTGAAAAGGTTTTGCTAGTTGGGTTCAAGAATGATGATTTGAAAAAATATACCGGTAAATCTTTGGCAGAAGTAGCTGAAATTATGGGGAAAAGTCCGGAAGAAACGGCTATAGAATTAGTGATTGCGGATGGGAGTCGAGTGGGGACTGTTTATTTCCTGATGTCAGAAGAGAACGTCAAGAAGCAGATTGCGCTTCCGTACATGAGTTTTGGCTCTGATGCAGGCTCCATGGCCACGGAAGGTGTGTTTCTGAAGTCCAACCCTCACCCTAGAGCTTATGGCAATTTTAGCCGCTTGTTAGGTAAGTATGTTCGTGAGGAAAAAGTCATTCCACTGGAAGAAGCGATTCATAAGCTTTCAGGTCTACCTGCTAGTCACTTAAAGCTAAAGAATAGAGGTCTATTGAAACCGGGTTATGCGGCTGATATTGTAATATTTGATCCAAATACGATAATTGACCACGCTACTTTTGAGCAACCTCATCAGTATTCTACAGGTGTCTCGCACGTCTTTGTCAATGGCGTGCAGGTATTGAAAGACGGGGCACATACAGGGGCAACCCCTGGCCGTGTGGTGCGGGGACCAGGTTGGAAAGAATAAAAAGTTTGAAAACAAGGGGTTATGCCTCAATAGTCTAAATAATAATCTATGCCAAGTTTAGTTAGGCGCTTAGCCTGCGCAACAGTATTACTTTTTGCCACACTTATCGGCTATGGACAAAATGCAAGGGTTTTAATCCAAGAACTGGATGCTTATATTGAAAAGGCCCGCCAACACTGGGAAATCCCTGGTCTGTCTGTGGCAATTGTGAAAGACGGAGAATTGTTATTGTCAAAAGGTTATGGTCTACGTTCCTTGGCTTCTACTGAAAAAATAGATGAGAACACCATTTTTAGCATTGGGTCTACTACCAAAGCCATGGTTGCAGCTGCCATGGGCATGTTAGTGGATGAGGGCTTAGTTTCCTGGGACGATAAAGTGTCAGAACACTTACCCAATTTTCAGTTATATGATTCCTATGCTAGTCGAGAACTGCGCGTCCGAGATCTTTTTACACATAATGCTGGGCTCGGTAATGCGGATTTGTTGTGGTACTACAATGATCTTACATCGGATGAGATTTTGCATCGGATGAGGAGATTGAAGCCAGCTTATCCTTTTAGAGGGGGATACACCTACCAGAATATCATGTATCTGGCTGCTGGCAAACTTATTGCAAAGGTCAGTGGAAAACCTTGGGCAGATTTTATGCAGGAACGCGTTTTTTCCCCATTGAGCATGAGCAATACTTATCCCACCCTGAAAATTTCTCAGCAGCAAGAGAATCGATCTATTGCCCATCACCGTATCGAGGACCAGGTCACGCCTATTGAAGATTGCAGTGCCGATCCTATTGCACCAGCCGGTGCCATCTGGTCTTCCGTCAATGATATGGCTAAATGGATGCAGTTCCTGCTGGATACCGCTCAAATTAATGGCAAGGCTTTGCTAGAGCCTAGTACACATCAAGAACTATTCAAACCACAGATCATTATTCCGCAAGAACAATTTTATCCTACTACAGCACTAACAAAACCTACCTGGACGACCTATGGGTTAGGATGGTTTCAACACGATTATCAAGGATATGCTTTGCAATTTCATAGCGGTAGTCTTCCCGGGACAGTAGCTATTATCGGCCTGGTTCCCGAATTGGATCTTGGGGTATACGTGCTAGGAAATCTGGATCACGCCGAACTCAGACATGCTATACTCTATCAAGTGATTGATGCTTTTCGAGGAGAAACAAAGATGGATTGGAGTACCGACCTCAAAAACCTCTACGACGGCCTAGCCGAACGGCAAAAACGGCAAGCTAAAGAACTTGTTCGATCACGGCAATTAAAAACGAAAACCAGTAAGAACCTATCTGCCTACGCAGGAATCTATTTTGACCCTTTTTGGG
>CAJXPD010000019.1 GCA_913057785.1 uncultured Lewinella sp.
TTGGTGTCTGGGCCGGTTATCTGGCCGATCCAAACCTCGAAGAGCTGGAAATCAAGATCGCGCAGGGCGCAAAGCCGGGCGAGGGCGGTCAATTGCCCGGTGCCAAGGTCACGGTCGAGATCGCTGCTGCCCGTGGCGGTACGCCGGGTGTAGAGTTGGTTTCTCCTCCACCGCACCACGACACTTATTCAATCGAAGACCTTGCGCAGCTCATCCACGATTGTAAGGCAGCGCGCGTTCGGGTCATCGTGAAGCTCGTATCCTCCGAAGGCATCGGCACCATTGCGGTGGGTGTGGCCAAGGCGGGTGCGGACCTGATCAACGTGGCCAGCACCTCGGCCACGGCGCGAGCGGCGCCGGTGGTGGTCGGGATGATGCTCATCGCGGCGGCACGGGCGCGGCGCAAGTCACGTCGCTGAAGAACACGGGCCGCGCGGCTGAGATCGGTCTGGCCGAAGTGCATCAGGCGCTGTGCCGCACGGGTTTGCGTCAGAAGGTCAAACTGCGCTGCTCCGGCGCACACCAGACAGGCGCTGACGTCGTGAAGTCGGCACTGCTGGGCGGTGACAGCTTCGAATTCGGTACGACGGCGCTGATGATGCTCAAGTGCGTGATGGCAAAGAACTGCAACGTCAAATGCCCGGCGGGCCTGACGACCAACGCAGAAGCCTTTGAAGGCGATCCACGGGCACTGGCGCAGTACCTGATCAACGTGGCGCACGAAGTACGCGGCATTCTCGCCAGCCTCGGCCTCAAGTCTTTGGAAGAGGCGCGCGGTCGCATGGACCTGCTGAGCCTGCTCAACCACAGCAACAACGTGGGCCAGATGGATATGGGCCGCATGCTGGCGATCCTGCCTGAGCGCCCGATTGCCAAGCCGGTTTACCTCGAAGCCAACTTCGAAGTGGATGATGCGCTGTGGGACCAGGTTCGTCCGGCGCTGATGGACACCACACGCAGCAGCATCGAGATCAACCACGGTCCGCGTCTGTCCAACCGGAACAAGACCACGGGCGGTCAGCTGGCCATCGATGTCGAGCGCATGCTCCAGCACGAGATGGATCAGGCAACGGCCGAAGCCTCGCCGATGATCGACATCGACGACCGGGGCCGGCGGACGCTCAAGCCGCGCAGCCTGCAGGTCAACCTGCACGGTCCGGCGGGTCAGTCTTTTGGTGCTTTCTGTAACACCGGCATGGTCATGCGCTTGCGCGGCACGGCCAACGATGGTGTGGGCAAGGGCCAGTGCGGCGGTATCGTCACGGTGGTCTCCCCAGGCGGTGGCACGCGTGAAAACGCGCTCATTGGTAACTTTGCGCTCTTTGGCGCGACGGGCGGTGAGCTCTTTGTTGAAGGCAAGGCGGGCGACCGCTTCTGTGTGCGAAACTCTGGCGCGACGGCTGTGATCGAGGGCGTGGGCGACTTTGGTTGTGAGTACATGACCAACGGCGCGGTGCTGAACCTTGGCGGCTTTGGCTACGGTTTCTGCAACGGCATGTCGGGCGGGGTGGCGTACCAGTACGACCCGGACGGCAAGCTGGATGACTTCTACTCCAAGGACTCTGTGAGCCTGACGGATCTGTCAGCCGACGACGCGCTGAGCGGTGAGGACCGGTTCCAAGCTGGGCCAGAGCATTCTGGATAACTGGGACATGGAAGTTGCCAACTTCCGCTATGCCACGCCGCTGGCGCTGGAGGACTACCAGAACTATCAGCACATCGTTGCGAAGAAATCCCGCAAGGATCTGGCGGACGAGATGGCTTTTGCGATGGTGAGCCACCAGCTGACCAAGCTCAAGCGGGCCATCAAAGACCGCGAACCGCTCATGGGCGGCGCGGTGCCGAACCCGCAAGCGGCGGACTTTGATCCGGCGCAGATGTACGAGCTGGTCAATACCTCGGCCGTTCTCGCCATTGCTCAGAACGTCGCCAAGGACCGCATGGCCAAGACCATGGGCAAGGAAGCGGCGGTGACGCCGTTGTCGCTCGACGTGGCGGTGCAGAAGCTGATCCTGACTGAGGACTTCACGGTGCTCTCCAAGCTGTCGTCCTTCGCCAAGACGGCGCTGACGTCTTACAGCGATGAAGAGCTGGCCGTACTGATCTCCGACAAGCGGATGCGCGACTACAAGGCAGCGCTGGGCCTGCGCAACGTGCGTCTAACCGACGGCTTTGGCACCTTTGCCTGGATCGCGCATCAGGACCGGATCAACGAAGAACGGTTGGGCAGTATTCCGAGCCTGGATGAACTCTTTGCCAAGGCATCGAGCGCCGAAATCGTCAAGCTGGCCTCTTAAGGAAGGGACAAAGGAATGATGCCGATGAAGCCTATTCTCACCATCCCTGACTTCATGCCGCTTTCCGCCGAACAGCGGGCGTGGTTGCAGGGTTATTACGCTGGCATGGCCATGCAGGCGGAGATGTCTGTCTCTGCTGGTGCGGGTCTTTCGTCTTTTGCTGTTGATATCCTGATCGGCACGCAAACGGGCAACGCTGAGGGTCTGGCCGAAGAAATGGCCATGACGCTGGGCGGTGCAGGAGCGCAGGCGCGCATGCATCAGCTCGATGACGTCGAGATGGACGCGCTGGCCGAGATGGAAAACGTGCTGGTCATCGCTTCGACCTATGGCGAAGGCGAAATGCCGGACAACGCGCACCTGTTCTGGGAAGCGCTGGAAGCTGAATAGCGTTAATTAGGACCCCATGATTGGGTAGTGTCAACAGGAGTTGTTGCCTTTTTCTGTACATTTGTACGTAATACGCCCGGTAATGATCAATTACGCTAAAACATTTCTGATCCTATTTATAGGATTGCCGGTAATGCTTTTAGGTAAAACTTTGGTCTTAACAACAGAGAAGACAACTTACGAATTAGAGGGGTACCTGGAAACATTACGGGAGGAGGGACTAACCATAACAGAAGCTAGGCAAGCGGCAATCGACGGTCGTTTTGCTCCTATTGCTACGGGCACGCCTATCGTTCCATTTCAAGATTACTGGATTAGAATAGAAATTGATAATCAATATACCTATACGGAAGGGTATATCGAATGGATGTTACAGTTTTCCCGGACCTGGAGCCAGGTAGAGGTTTATTTTGAGGATCTTGATCATACGCTCAAGCTAAGAAAGAGTGGATTATTTACCCCCGTCTCTGATCGTATCTTCAAGGCAGCTCTTCGGGAAAATGTGGTTAAGTTTAATCTCGCGGAAGCACAACAATCTACGCTCTATATTCGATTGAGAAGTGATCGGGTTGACGTACCTCCTAGTCTATCCATTCAACTTTCGCCAGCAGAAGTATTCCTGAAGGAGCTGAAACAGAAGCGCCAACAGAACTCCTTCTTTGTCGGTTTCGTTTGGATGATGACCTTGCTAAGTATCTTGTTTTTCTTTCAAACGTGGAGCAAAGTATACGTATTCTATTCCATGTACCTAATTGGAGTGAGCACCTATGCATCCTATGTAGAAGGGGATCTTCCGGATTACCTAATTAACCTTCTCTTTCCGGAACACCCACAATACATTTTCTTCGTTAAACTTATTGTGTACCTGGCCATGGTCGGGTACTTGTTATTTCTTCGCTCCTTTTTGAACCTCAAGGAGATGCTCCCCCGCTGGGATAGGATATTTAATTTCACGATCTGGATGAGCCTCCCCTTGCTGCTGCTGGATGCCTTCTTAATGATGCAGTACAATTTCAGCTCGATCATTCCCGATCGGGTAACCTTGAGCTTCGGCATTTACTTTGCGATCTTCAATTTACTATTTCTCCGATCCCTTTATTTCACTAAGGACCGTCGAGCCTACTTCGTCATTGTGGGCATATGTGCCATGAGCGCGGGCATCATCCTAATGGTTATCGCTCGTTTACAAAGCCCAGAATTTTCTGTTGCCCACTTGGAACTAGGAATCATCATTGAGATTTTAGCCTTTACGCTCGGCTTGGCTTATCGACAACGCGTCAACGAACGCGAAAGATTCAAAGCCCATTATGAATTGGAAAAAAGCCAGTTTATTCAACAACAGAAACAGGCAGAAACCCAACGGTTACGGGAATTGGATGAGTTAAAAAATAGGCTGTATACCAATATCACCCATGAATTTCGGACTCCGCTGACAGTGATCATGGGCATGGCTAATGAGGTACAAGATGAGCGGGTGAAGAAATTGATCAACCGGAATAGTGAAAACCTCCTCCGACTAATCAACCAAATACTTGATCTGTCCAAATTGGAATCCGGCAAGATGAGTTTACATCTTGTACAAGGGGACATTATCGCCTATTTACAATATCTAACGGAATCCTTCCTGTCTGCTGCCGAAGCCAAACAGATTCGCCTCTCCTTCTACCCGGAAGAACCAAGCTTGATGATGGACTTCGATGAGGAAAAGATTCAGCTCATCGTCTATAATCTCCTATCTAACGCCATCAAATTCACGCCGAATGGAGGCAAGATCATATTCCATGGCAGGGTGCAGGAGGAAGGAGCAGAAAAGGTTTTACAATTGAAAGTTCAAGATAGTGGCCCAGGTATTCCAGCGGCTGACCTTCCCTACATATTTGACCGATTCTATCAGGTTGACAATCCCAACGTCACCAATCAAGGCGGGACAGGAATTGGCCTAGCACTCACCAAACAACTCATTGAATTGATGGGAGGAGAAATAGAGGTGAGTAGCGAGGAAGGTCAAGGTAGTCTTTTCTCTTTCTTTCTGCCTGTTACCAACAATGAAGAGAAATTGGAGGAAAATTGGAAGCCTCTCAAAACGATGGAAGAACCACAAATGGACCGGTCTTCGATCATGGATGCTTCCATTTCATTGATGGATGACCGCCCTATGCTGCTCATCATTGAAGACAATGCCGATGTGATCGAATATATCGAACGCTTATTGCAGAAGGATTATCTCGTCAAGAGCGTCCGCAATGGGGAGGACGGCATTCAGGAAGCGCTACGCCTCATTCCTGATATTATCATCAGTGATATCATGATGCCAGGTAAGAATGGTTATGAAGTTTGTGATTACCTAAAGAACAACAGTCGAACCAGCCATATCCCTATCATTTTACTCACGGCTAAGACTGCCAAGGAGGAGCAAGTCAAAGGCCTACGTTTTGGCGCAGATGCCTTTCTGACAAAGCCCTTTCATAAGGAGGAATTACTGGTTCGCCTACAGAAGTTAATCGAACTGCGTAAGAAACTCCAAGCCCATTTCTTGCAAGATGAAAAGGGCGAAGCTACTCCTTCAAAAGAGGAAGCGTTTTTGGCTACGCTAAAGAAATGCATCGCTGAGCAGTTAGACAATTCCGATCTTTCCGTGAACGATCTCTGCCGAGCTGTACAATTGAGTCACGCCCACCTATACCGAAAGCTAAAAGCCCTCACTAATCTAACCCCAGTGCAGTTTATCCGTTATATCCGACTCAAGGAAGCAAAAAAGCTGTTGGAGCGTTCTTCCATGAATATATCGGAAATCGCCTATGCTGTGGGCTTCTCAGACCCTAATTACTTCAGTAGAATTTATCACAAGGAGATGGGCATAACCCCAACAGAAAGTAGAAAATAGCTAGATGCAAATGTAGCTAAGTCACCACATGATATCTCACCAAAAAAAGTCAATTTCTTTTTATTTTAATCAAAAAAGTTATACTTTGAAGAGCATTCTGGGAGCACTCCCGATCAATGGTTGGCTAGAAGAAGCAAAAATTGGCCCATTGAATTCTAGTATTACTGTAAAAGAAGTTGCTTGATTTTAACAATCAGTTTTTGTTCCGTTCCTTGTTCCGCCAAATTTCGTTACCAAAACCTCCATTTAGCTCAGGCTAAACTCTAGTTTTGGCGGCTCATTTGGCATAAAATTAAGCTAGAACAAATTCCAGAAGGCAAATTCAAACAGCTCCTAAAAAGTTCGTAAAATTGCAGGCGCATTTGATAAGCGCGGACTTGTCCCCAATGACTTGCTCCTGCTTTTCGCAGCCGCTCTTAATTCACTAATAAATTTAGACTGAATGATTCCAGGTGGAGGTAGCTATTTAGATGGGTTAAATGACATTCAACGGCAAGCAGTGACCAATACCGA
The DNA here is from genome assembly GCA_913057785.1 of uncultured Lewinella sp. Taxonomy (GTDB): domain Bacteria; phylum Bacteroidota; class Bacteroidia; order Chitinophagales; family Saprospiraceae; genus DT-111. Next base: position 6,085 of record CAJXPD010000019.1, read on the forward strand.
AGGCCCCGTTTTAGTCGTAGCGGGCCCGGGTTCCGGTAAGACCAGGGTGCTAACCTATAGAATAGCACATATCATTGAAAAGGGCGCTGCTCCCTGGCAAATCCTGGCCCTTACCTTTACCAACAAGGCAGCTCGGGAAATGAAAGAGCGGATCGAAAAGGTAGTAGGGGCACGAGCGAATAGTGTTTGGGCAGGTACCTTTCACTCCATTTTTGCCCGGATTCTAAGAGTGGAAGCAGACAAGATCGGCTATCCTAGCAATTTCACGATCTACGATTCTGATGATACGAAGAGCTTACTCTCTACGATCATTAAGGAAATGAATCTCGACAAAAGTGTATACAATCTCAATACGATCCGGAGCCGTATCTCCTCGGCAAAGAGCAATCTGATCACACCAAAGCTCTATGCAGAAAATGAAGAATTGAAGACACAGGATCGCATGGCCAAAATGCCATTGGTACATCAGATCTATGCCAAATATACGGCCCGTTGCAAGCGGGCTGGCGCTATGGATTTCGACGATCTATTGTATCGCTTGTACGAGTTGCTGCAAAGCAATCCGGATAATGTGATCGAAAAGTATCGCAACAAATTTAAGTATGTCTTGGTCGATGAGTTTCAGGATACCAATCACCTACAGTACTCCATCGTTCGGAAGTTGGTCAATTATGAGAAAAGCCCGAGGAACATCTGCGTAGTTGGTGATGATGCGCAAAGTATCTATGCTTTCCGGGGAGCAACGATTCAAAATATCCTGGATTTTGAGGAAGATTTCAAAAAATACAATATCAAGGTGTTTAAGTTAGAGCAAAACTATCGCTCTACGGAACACATTGTGCAAGCCGCGAACGAGGTGATCCTCAACAACCGGCGCCAAATCCAGAAAAAGATCTGGTCGGATAAGGGCCAAGGGAATAAGATTAAGGTCATTAAGGCCATGACCGACAATGAAGAAGGGAAAAGAGTAGCTGATACGATCTTGGAGCAAAAGAATCGTTTCCATCTCAGCAATAGTGATATTGCTATCCTTTACCGTACCAATGCGCAATCCAGAATCTTCGAGGAATATCTTAGACGATATAATATCCCGTATAGAGTATTTGGTGGACTTTCCTTCTATCAGCGTAAGGAAGTCAAGGATATGATTGCTTATTTACGCCTAGTAGTAAACCAAAATGACGAGGAAGCTTTAAGGCGGGTGATTAATTTCCCCAAGAGAGGGATCGGCAAAACGACGATTGAGAAGCTCAGTCAGATCGCAGATGCCACCAATAAAACGATGTGGGAATGCTTGCCTGCTGTGCCAGCCAGTACCCGCGCTAAGAACTCCATTGCTGAATTCCGAAAGATGATCATGAGTGCCAAGCAGCGGGTCGATTCTGCTAATGCCTATGAGTTGGCTACCTACGTGGCTAAGCGCTCCGGCCTGATCGATCTAATGAAAGCTGATACCTCAATTGAAGGAATGGGGCGTCTGGAGAACATCAATGCCTTGTTGGACGGGATCAATGCTTTCGTGGAAGAAGATACCTTAATTGATACGGAGACCATTCCAGACAAATCGCTGGCCAGCTACCTACAAAATATTGCGCTGCTAACGGACTTTGATGAGAAGAACAACAATGGAGACTTTGTGACGCTCATGTCCGTTCACTCCGCCAAGGGTTTGGAATTTAAGGCCATCTATGTGGTAGGTTTAGAGGAAAACCTCTTCCCTTCTTCCATGGCACTAGACAGCAAAGATGGGCTCGATGAGGAAAGGCGACTCTTCTACGTGGCGGTGACTCGAGCGGAGCAGTTCCTTACCCTGAGTTTTGCCAACTCTCGATACCGTTTCGGTAAGATGCGTTTCAATCAAGCCAGCCGATTCCTAGAGGAGATCCCACCCATCCACATCGAGAGTACGGGCTACATTCGATCCAAATCTCCTGCCAGTCAGGCGCCCCAAGGTGCTAGGATCATTGGTAATTTCAAAAAACCGCGCACCGCTCAGAGCAGTCGACTAATGGTTGACCCTTCTACTTTCAAACCCAATGCACCGGATGAAATTCAGGTGGGGATGAAAATTCTACACATGAAGTTTGGAGAAGGGAAGGTATTGAGTATTGATGGAGGTAAGGACAATCGCGTGGCGACTATCTTTTTCCAGGGTGTAGAAAATCCGGAGCGTCGGATCATGTTGCGCTTTGCGAAGTTGCAGATCTTAAGTTAGGTATAACTATACAGATTAATGGCCGTTTACAAGGGTCTTGAAGGCCTAGCTATTTCTTAATCAACTCTAAGAAAGCCAATTTCTTATGCCTCGATATCGGCACGGCTTTCCCATCGCTCATCAGTATCGTACCTCCATCAGATTTGTCGAACTTTTTCATGTAATCTAAATTGATTAGATGCGACTGATGTGGACGAAAGAAATTGGGAAATTCCAGCATAGAACTTATCTTTTTCAACGGTTTGGAGACTAGAATAGGTTTTTCATTTAGTACAAAAACTTTGCTGTAGTTGGCATCAGCTTCACATCGAATAATTTCTGCATGTTTGTAAAACTCATAGCCATTCTTCACAGGTAAGGCAATTTTTTGAGATTCCTCTTGTTGTTGCTGAAAAGCCTTAATGATTTGAGTAAAGTCTACACTCGGGCTAGGTTTTTCAATTTCCTTGATCTTAGTAATGGCCCTCCCTAAAGCCAGCTGAGAAACTGGCTTCAACAAATAATCGAGAGTAAAATAGTCGAATGCTTTTATGGCAAATTGATCATAGGCCGTCACGAAAATCAAATGAAAATTGATTTCCTTCAAGGTATCCAGCAGCTCAAAACCGCTCATCCACGGCATTTCGATATCAAGAAACAGCACTTCAGGGCGTAAATTTTCAATTAGTGTTTTGGCCATTCTAGGGTCGGAACAAGTTCCAATCACCTGGATTTCATGATCAAATTGCCGGAGTTCATATTCTAAAGTATCCAGGCTATTCAATTCGTCGTCAATGAGTAGGGCTGTTTTCATATTCCTGACAATTTATATCGAAAAGCGCATCAGTACTTTCGTTCCTGCGGGCTTTCCATCTATACCGTAGAGGTCAATAATTTCAAAATCACTTTCAATTCCATACACCGTCTGCAGATGTTCAATGCGCTGTTTGGTGATACTCACCCCCAAACTACTTTTGTGCTTTTTAGCTTTATACCTTGAGGCAGCGGCCTCCCTCCCTATCCCATTATCCGTAATCTCACAGATAATCATATTATCCTTTTGTTCTATCCGAATCCTTAATTGCTTTTCACCGTCCTGGTGCATTAAACCATGCCAAATGGCATTCTCCACAAAAGGCTGTAACAGGCTGGGAGGAATCATGAAGAAATCTTGGTCAATGCCTGGATCTACTTCAATAGTTGATGTAAAAGCATTGCGAAAACGCAGTTTTTCCACTTCAATGTAGTTGGAAAGTGTCTCGATTTCTTCTCGCAAGGGGATCAAGCCCTTTTTGGAATTCTCCAAAATTTGACGAATCAAGACCGAGAAACGGTTGATAAACTCGCCCGTTTCACTTGGGGTCTTTTTAATGGCATAATACTTAATGCTATTTAGGGTATTAAAGATAAAATGCGGATTGATCTGACTTCGAAGCGCCATGCTCTCAAGCTCTGCCAATTTCTTTTCATATTCCGCCTTTAGGCGTTCCTCCTTTCGTACCTGGGCAATCCTATATCGGGCAAGACCGTATCCAATACTTAATATGGCTACCGTAAAACAGAGATAAAACCATACGGACTTATAAAAAGGGAAAAAGATATGAAACGATAAGATTCTTTTGGCTATGATCTGCCCGTCTCCAATGGCCCGAATACTCAAGTTATTCTTGCCGTTGATAGGATTTGAGATCCGGAGGTGATTAGGAGTAGCAATATACTGCCAGTCGGTTCCATTCAATTGATATTCATACCGGATAGAGTCGAAGGCGTGTGCCTGTGTCAGGGAAAAAGTCAGTTCAATATTTCTTTCATATTCTCCTAGACGATATACAGGATAAGCTTCCAGGAAAGGCATCCCTTTCTTGATTTCATTCACAGAAAAGTCAGTGACATCTATGATCGGCTTAGAAGTGCCCTTTGGAATAGATACAATGGCGCGATCCGAAATGAATAGCTTACCACCTATACCCGTCCACCCATAGCCGGTGTCATCTAAAAATAACTTGTGAGCCCCAAACTGCAAAAATACAGGCACCCTCAACCAATGAACAGCACAAGTATAGCGATTCAACAAACCCGTCCCCCAATTGTAAGCGGTAACAAGCGTAAGGCTATCATCAATTGGCACAGCAGAAGCCATATCATTGGAGTTAAAAACGAAATCACTGAGATCTATGAGGCAGTTTGAAAAGGTCTTCTCCTTTAAATTAAAGGTGACGAGGCCGTGGCGCTCAGATGGCATTAATGCTACTGTATCATGATAAGTGATGCCTTGATTCAAGATGACTTGGCCTTCTTCAAGGAAGCCTGGACCGTAGGTGTGAGAGATACCAGTTAGTGTATTCAATTGGCATAGACTATCACTGAAAGAAAGCCAAACTTCATGTGCAGACATCCCCGGATAAACACCTCCAATAGTGGTATGCGTCCCTACACTAATATGCCGCTTTTCTTGTCCTTCATTAAAGAAGCCCTTTAGTACCTCCCCGCTTGCCCGGTCAACCAGATACAATCCATTTTGGGTCCCTACAAACAAGGTGTCCCCTCTAGGCATAATTGCTGTAACATGATTCCTGTAATTGGTTTGGTGCAGTGGCTGATCCAACTCGATTTTGGTGCATTTTAAATCTGAACTGTTGATTTTGAATAAACCGACCTTGCTTCCCAGCCAAATATCCTGATCATCATCAATGGCTAAAGCCCTAACCATTGAAATATTGAGGATACTATCTTGTGTTTTATTAATGAAATCCTTGGCATTAAATAGGCTGTGTCCGTTAAATCGAAACAGATCTCCCTCTCTTCCCCCCATCCATAGAATACCTTCAGCATCTTCCTTGATCATGTTGATCCGTGTGCTATTCTTGAATCCTTCCTCAAATCCGATTTGGAGTTCATAAAAAGTAAGGTCGTCCAAACTGCGCCAGGAGGTCGAATCCGCCCAAGTGTACACAGGCAAGATCAAGAGAAAAAAGATTATGAGAAGAAAAGGCTTCAATGGTCAGTTATTGGTTGATTCCGGTAGAATTTTTAAATCCTAAGCTTTAAATTAGAAATTATGCAAGCTTAAAATAGCTCATTACATCTGGTTTCTAGTACATCAATGATTATCTGCTACATTTGACAGATGTCTTGTCATGCCCGATGATTATTTGGCATCTAGTGACTCCTTCCTAAAGAATTTCACCAAATATTCTTGCAGCGCTCCAGTTTGCAAACCCAATCGTACCACTTAGGTATTGGATGTTGTCCTAGCCATACTTTGGCAATACTTTTAGATCGACAACAAGAAAACCATCATCAATACATGATTATGAAAAACTTAAAATTCTCTACGTTTAGTTTTTTCCTACTTAGTCTGCTTCTCCAAGTGAACTATAGTTTTGCTCAATCTGCAAAAGGCCAGATCATTTACACCACAATAGAAGAGGCCCGATCAACACCAAAATCAATGAATGGAGTGACTTTCCGAAATACCCTCACAAAAGCGAGGTTAGAAACAGCCGACAAGAATAGTCCTTTCAATGGCGTCACTGGAGTGAGTGAGAGCTGGGTTGTGCCAATGGGCGATGGAAATGCACTAATCCACGGTTTTAGCGTTCTAGCGGATAAAGATGGAGATACCTTCTTCGTTTACTTTACCTCTACCAGAAGAGACAAGCAAAACACGGTAAAGATAAAAGGAGGTACCGGTAAGTTTATGAACCTGGAAGGATCAGGTACATCCAGCAAAGCGGAGCGAGCCGATACCGGGATCAAGGAAGATTGCTGCATGTCCAGCTGGGAAATCAAATACAAAATGTAGACCTGCTTGTACCTATTTCCAATAATAAAAAAACTAAGATGAAAAACTCAAACTTATTTACCACTACTATTATCCTACTTGGCGTGCTCTTCAACATGAATATCACCTATGCACAAACTGCCTCCGGTCGCATCATTTACACGACCATTGAAGAGGCTAGACCCGCCCCAAAATCAATGAATGGCGTTTCCTTTCAGAATGGTATGTTTAAAGCCAGATTGGAAACCGATAATAGCAAAAGTCCCTTCAACAAAGCCACCGGTGTTTGTGAAAATTGGTTGGTACCTGGTGAAAATGGAAATGCCTTTATACATGGTGTATGTATTTTTGCAGATCCTGACGGCAGTACTTTTGTCACTTATTCTTCTTCGAAGGCTAAGGACAAAAGCAGCACTATTCATATAAAAGGAGGTACAGGCAAATTCTTAAATTTGGATGGGACAGGCACTTCTTCCAAAACCTTACCTTTAGATGCTGATTTGAAAGTGGATGACTGCTGTATGTCCACGTGGAAAATCAAGTATAAGATGTAAGTTGGATCGTATCGAAGGATAGGGAACGGTTTCCCCACTTCTGAAGGAGTAACAGTACTAACCCTCAGAAGTGGGGATTTATACTACGATTGAATCCTAAAAACCTGCTTCGACTCCCACTTCCCATCTTTTTCAAATCCAATTAGATAGGATCCTGCTGGGAAGGCACTCAGGTCTAATTGCAAGCGAGGATCCGGAGAATCAAATCGCTTTAAGATCTTCCCATTCAAATCTGATAAGAACACCTCTTCTGGTGCATTCTTCTCCCAATTGACCGTTAGCGGGCCAGCGGTGGGGTTAGGGAACATCTGCCATTGCTGCGCCATATCGGTTGGCCGAGTGCGGATAGGATTGGGCCATAGATCGGCAATGTTTTCCTCAAGCATTTCCTCATTGCAATCTGGTGCATAGGAAAACTGATAGACCAAACGTACCATGAGATCATTGAGTTTTTCCACTTCCCAATCGTCCGTAGTAGGCTTGATGTGCGGGTTGCCAATGCCACTATCATCTGTCAAGAATACATAGGTACCGTTGGTGGCTAAAGCGATAGAGCGAAATAGGTACTCCGCACTCTTATTGATACCACTAGCCACTACTGGAATAATGCGAATACCTTTCGCAGCTGCGAGTTGTGTCAATTTATTCATCTTAGTTATCGTGGAATCGTCCTGATGAGGCGGTGCGTCCAAAACCATGAATAGTAATCTAGCCCTAGCTTTCGGGTTCCAATCCAATTCCTTTAGTGCGCGTTCTAGTCCCTCCTCTACTGCTTCTGGGTAATCCCCCCCGCCTCCAGCGGACTGCTTCTTGATAAAGTCCAAAGTAGGCTTCAACTCTCTCTGCAAAGGAGACGTACGAGTTAGGTATTGCTCTCCTTTATCTCGATAAAAAATGGAACCAGTGCGCAAGGATAATCCAGGAAGTGTATCCTTCACCTTATCGATCACGTCTGCCAATTCAGCTTGCAGGTAATGTATTTCGTCTCCCATCGAGCCGGTAGCATCCACCATGAAAGCAATATCTACCGCATCGTTTAGGTCACAGTAGGTCGGAATCTTCAACATATTGATACCTTGATGAAAGGTAGTTACCCCTTTGAATGGATAGGACTTCCCTCCTAATTCGGCATGAATGGATAGCTGATTACCATTCTGTTGCTCTGCAAAAAGATTAGCCCAGAGTTCGGCCTTGCCGGTATTATCGGTAAAGCTTTCCCAAATGGTCTGCGATCCATCCTTGAGCAGGACCTTGACATTAACCAAAGGTTTGCCCTCTTCACCCAACAATTGAACTGCATAACGATCCTTAGGGTTTATCTTCCATGCCTTTTGGTAAGCTTCCAAATCAGACTCAGCGATATCCTGCCACAATTCCCATTTGCTGAAATCATGCAGTTCTCCTGCTGTCAATTGTCCAGCAGCCACGGTGGAAACTTCGCGTTCTGCGAAAGAAGCCCCACCTGCAAAATCAGCAGAAACTGGCGCCATGGCAGGAGAAGCAAGTGACTCAGAAACCATAGGTGCCTTTTCAAGACTATAGGTCTTGGCTCCTCTGACGCGCAACTCACTGGCAGCCGAGGTCCTGGAGAACCCAACATCATCTGATAAAGACATATCGGTGAAGGAAAGAACCTCTTCATCTACAGTTATCCCCGTTGAATCTGAAAGAACTCCTTTTTTGAGTTGAATTTGTACACTCGTTTTTCCGGGTTTCAACAGTTCTCGCTTCTTTTCAAAACCTACATAGCTTACTTCCAAAACAACCAAAGTATCAGGGGCCTGAATACGGAATTTGCCACTGAGATCTGTAATCGTAGCATGCCCTGTTTCTGGCAAATACACCGAAGCAGCAATTAATGGGGTTCCTTTTGAATCGGTAACTTTACCGCTTACAATTCTATCTTGTGTAAATCCTCCGACTAGCATCAGCGTGCCCAGCAGTACCAATAGTATTTTTTTCATCAGATAAATTGGATTTGATGGCTTGAAAATTAGGGTTTCTATTGGTTGGATGCATCAGCCATAGGAATTACATAACTTATCTATCTATTTTTACAAAAAAACTTTAACCCGATGGAAATCTCCCGAAAACTGAGCCATCTCCTACATCTGCTCGTACTTCCTATCCTGTTCAGCTCTCCCTCACAAGGTCTCGCTCAATACGACAGCTTGCGGCTAGATTCTATGCACCAACTCATCACTACTGGACAATACCCCAATATTCACGCTGTCCTGGTACAACAATCTGCCGAATTACAGTATGAAGCCTACTTTGGAGGTTATTCCGCCGATAGTCTGCATGATACGCGTTCCGCATTTAAGTCTATTACCAGCCTACTGGCGGGAATAGCGCTGGACAAGGGATACCTTAAAAGTCTAGACACACCGCTTTTGGAGTTCTTTCCTGACTTTACCCCAGAAGATCCTCGCAAGCAGCAGATTAGTCTTCGGCACTTGCTGGAAATGAAAGGGGGATTAAGAGCTGAAGAGTTTTACGGTATAGGACCATATCTAGAGGACGAAATGTGGGAATCGGACAATTGGGTCAAATATTCTCTAGAAGTCCCTATAAAGGACGAACCAGGCCTAAATTTCTCCTACAATTCTTGCGAACCGATGCTCGTCGGTGCAGCCTTATCGAAGGCTACAGGAAAGAGTATTATGGATTTTAGCAAAGAATATCTTTTTGAGCCATTAGGCATATCAGATTATCGCTGGACTATCTCACCTGGAGGTTATGGCATGACTGCCGGTTCCTTTTTCATGAAACCACGGGATATGCTTAAGTTAGGTGAAATGGTTTTACGTGAGGGAAATTGGCAAGGGCAACCCATTATTTCAACACCTTGGGTTAGAACTTCAACGCGCTGCCTAACCCCAATCGATTTTTCTTTTGTTCGCTACTCGCGTCTAGACAATGCCCAACTTCAGAGTGCTCGCTATGGCTACTATTGGTATAAAGAGCGACTGCGCTACCAGGGTATTGATACTGTCGTATTGTTCGCCTCCGGTAATGGCGGGCAGTATATCATGATTTTACCCGATTGGGATATGGTAGTCGTATTTACCGGAGGGAATTATGGCAACTGGAGTTACCTTTCGAAATTTTGCTAAAATACATCCTGCCAAGCTTCGAAAAACCGGGCTAATATTCGTACAATCTTCGCAAAGGTGATACGTATAAGTCCAGATGGAGGGAACTAGCTGTAACATTTCCCCCGTTTACTTAATATATTAGCAACTGCGAATTAGATATTTCTACCCTAGCGGTTTTAAGAAGTGCGAAAGACAAGAAGGATCAACTATGCCTGAACAACCCATAGCAATCGGCAATTGGAGACAGTTAATTCGAAAAGGAGAGCTAAAGGAATGCCTTAAGCAGGTGGTCACCTGGACCACCCAATTCCAGGAATTTGTCGATAGCGCCAGTGGCTTGCAATCCCAATTTAACACACTAGAAAAGGAACGACAGAACGGGGTCTTGAACCATGACGACGCGCTCGTCCGAGAAAACAGAATTCGGACCGATCTGCAGGATCTGGTCAACAAGATTTATCAAAGTCCAGTGCTTCATGAACGGTCTAAACAACTGGCTCCTGTATCAGAAGATGAGCTAGGATTTCGAGAAAGCCTGATAGAGATCCTCCCTCCAGAATATTCCCAATTGGAGGTTTTATCAGAAGGTGACTATAATGTCGTCTACAAAGCCACCCGTCATGCAGGGACCGAGCTAGAGAATGCAGTAGCCATAAAAGCCTTTAAACACATCTCCCTCATCCAAGATGAAAGTGCGAAAAAATTGGAGTTTAAATTCAGTCTAGCACAGAAATACTCCAATTTGGATGGCATTGTTACGATCTACTCAAGCTACATGTCCGTTTTCCCACAATTCTATGTGATGCGATTCATCCGGGGCTTGGACTTAGATGATTATCTAGAACAAGATTGGCCGATGAGCTTGCACGAAAAGCGGAGACTGTTATTGCGAATTGCGGAAGCCCTTAGAAAAGGACATCAAGATGATCTTCTGCACCTAAACCTCCGCCCTTCTAACATCAAGATTGATCTTGATGGGGATCCTCAATTACTCCCCTTCCAAATCGTACAATTTAGCTTTACCAGAAGAAATATCAAGCGCATCAAGAAGCTGGTGACCTACTGGAGTCCAGAACAGGTTAATGGCGGGACCTTAAGCGGACAAACCGACCAATATTCCTTTGGCTTGATCGCCTATGAGCTTTTTACTAAAAAACCGCTTTTCAAGGGGGACACGGTGCTGGATATTATGCTTCGGCGTTTTGAGGTACAGCAGTCCATCTCCGATTTTTATGAGAAAGGGGAACCCGATATTCTGCAAAACGAATTAGAAGAAACGGACTGCCCACCATTTTTCATCGATACGATTCGGCAACTGCTCCAAGCTGATCCGGGCTTGCGTTTTCAGGATATGGATGAGATCATTGATGAAATTGAAGACATCGAAGCCAAGCGAACCCGAGTTAAAACTAGTTTCAAGCCCCTGGAACGAAGTTTTGAGAGATGTCGCAAACAGACACAATTCTATACGGACTTCTACGAATCTTTCTTTGAGCAAAAGCCTTCGTACGAAAAGATTTTCGAACAAGCCTTCCTAGCAAAGGAACAAGTTCGAAATAGTAAGACCTCAGCAAGCGACGCACCTATGCTTGATGAGCAAAGGAAGAAACTACGTTGGCAATTTCAACATCGCATGCTTGATCTAGCGATGGAGCGAATGCTTCTATTTCACGAAAATCCACCGAAGATTGAGGAGAGAATAGCAAAGTTGGCACAATCTCACCAGGCCTTTTCCATCTCACCTCAGGACTTCGAAGTATTTCTGGATTGCATGAAAAAGGCACTTTTACATGGCGACCCTGATCGTTGGCCCTCTTCAGCCTCAATAGATGAAATTTGGAAAGAATTTACTTCACCGATACTCAAGATCATGCAGAAAAACGGGGGAGCTTAGATGTGGATAACTTTTGCTTCGGATTCTCTCTTTTCTGCCTTCATCTTCCTAAATTGCTAGTTCAGCAAACGAAAAATGGATGAAGGTTGTTAGTAATTCTACCTTCATTTCGCTACACCTACAAGCCTCTACTTAGCGCAACACAACCCTTGCAACAAGAGCATTATATTTAACCCATTAGCAATCAGGAACAAAGATGCCAGAGTTTCTTCACTTACATTGCCATACTCAATATTCGCTGCTAGACGGAGCCGCCAACATTGGCGCCATGATGGACAAAGCAAAGGCTGATGGTCAGAAGGGCGTTGCCCTGACAGATCATGGGAATATGTTTGGGGCCTTCAAATTTGCTGCGGAGGCGAGTCGTAGAGACTTGAAACCGATCATTGGTTGTGAGTTTTACATGGTTGAGGATCGGCATAAGAAGTCCTTCTCTCGGGCTAATGGGGAATCGGATAAGCGATATCATCAGTTATTACTAGCCAAGAACCAAGCGGGTTACGTCAATCTATCCAAACTGTGCTCTTTGGGTTTTATTGAAGGCCTATACAGTAAATTCCCAAGGATTGACAAAGAGTTATTGGTACAGCATCATGAGGGCTTGATTGCCACTAGTTGCTGCATCGGAGCAGAGGTGCCGCAGGCGCTAATGCATGGCCAAGATGAAAAAGCGGAGGAGTTGCTGAAGTGGTGGTTGGATCTATTTGGTGAGGATTACTATGTAGAACTCCAGCGTCATCGTGGCCTGGAAAACATTGACGGTCTAGGCATAAGCCAAGAAGATATCAATCAGAAATTGCTGGCATTAGCCAGGAAGTACAACATTAAGGTGATTGCCACCAATGATTCTCATTATGTTGATGAGGATGATTGGGCTCCGCACGATATTTTGCTTTGCATTAATACCAACAGTCTTTTAGAAGAGAGCAAGCGTTTCAAGTTTCCTAGTTCGGACTTCTACTTCAAAACGCAGGGAGAGATGAATCAGCTGTTCCATGACGTGCCGGAGGCTGTAGCAAATACCGTTGAAATCTTCGATAAGATTGATCACTTGGAGTTGGCGAGGGACATATTACTTCCTGCTTTCCCAATTCCAGATGGTTTCAAGAGTCAAGATGATTACTTGCGATACCTAACCTTCGTAGGGGCCAAGCGGCGATACGGCACCATCACGCCAAATATTGAGGAACGCCTAAACTTCGAATTATCTGTAATTAAAAATTCAGGTTACCCTGGGTACTTCCTAATCGTTCAGGATTTCACTACCACCGCTCGAGAAATGGGGGTAAGTGTGGGGCCCGGGCGGGGATCAGCAGCAGGGTCGGCTGTGGCCTATTGTATCGGTATTACCAATGTAGATCCGATCAAGTATGACCTACTTTTCGAGAGATTCCTCAATCCAGAGCGGATCTCCATGCCGGATATTGATATCGACTTTGATGATGAGGGTCGACAAAAGGTAATCGATTACGTGATTGATAAATATGGTCGGAACCAGGTAGCGCAGATCGTCACCTACGGTACCATGGCGGCTAAAATGTCACTGAGAGATGTAGGGAGAGTGATGAATGTTCCTTTACCTGAGGTAGATCGAGTGGCTAAAACCTTCCCCACCCACCTAAAAGCTAATCTAAAGAAGGTCTTGGCGGAAGGGGATATAGATCCTAAGCTTAAGGGAAACCTCAATTCAGATGACTTAGAAAAAGCTTACCGCTTCAGAGAATTGGCAGATGGGCAGGACACAATCGGGGAAATGATCCGCACTGCCAAAAAACTGGAAGGATCGGTACGAAATACAGGTATTCACGCTTGTGGAGTAGTTATCACCCCGGACGAGATTACGCAGTATGTTCCGGTCAAGGTGGATAAGAACTCTGAGATGCTCGTGTCACAATTTGACAACAGCGTGGCAGAGGATGCTGGTCTGCTTAAGATGGACTTCCTTGGGCTTAAAACCCTAACCATTATCAAGGGCGCTGTGCAGATGGTGAGTGAAAATCATGGTGTTGAACTCGATATGGATGAGGTTTCCTTAACGGATGTGAAGACCTACCAGCTTTTCCAGCGAGGAGAGACAGTCGGCATATTCCAGTACGAGAGTACAGGTATGCAAAAATACATGAAAGAATTGGTGCCAACTGCCTTTGAGGACTTGATTGCCATGAATGCCTTGTATCGTCCTGGCCCATTGGAATACATTCCTAATTTCATTGCCAGAAAGCACGGCCGCGAACCAGTGACCTATGATCTTCCAGACATGAAGGAGTATCTGGAGGAGACCTATGGTATCAATGTGTACCAAGAGCAGATCATGTTGCTTTCCCAGAAACTTGCTGGTTTCACCAAGGGTGAGGCGGATAAGCTCCGGAAAGCCATGGGTAAGAAGAAGAAGGCATTGCTGGATCAGATGCTTCCAAAATTCATCAATGGCGGAACAGAAAGAGGACACCCGGAAGATATCCTAAATAAGGTATGGAAGGACTGGGAAGCATTCGCCTCTTATGCCTTCAACAAATCACATTCGACCTGCTATGCCTTCGTGGCCTTCCAAACGGCTTATCTCAAGGCACACTATCCGGCTGAATTCATGGCCTCCGTTTTGACCAATAACAAAAATGATATTTCCAAGATCACCTTCTTCCTGCAGGAATGTAAGCGGATGGGCTTGGATGTCCTAGGTCCTGATGTGAACGAAAGTGTATCCGATTTCTCGGTCAATAAACAAGGGCAAATCCGTTTCGGACTTTCAGCGCTTAAAGGAGTGGGAGAAGGTCCGGTCGAAGCTATATTATCCGAACGGAAAGAAAACGGCCACTTTTCTAGCGTCTTTGATATGATGCGTCGTTTGAGTTTGCGTGCAGTAAATAAGAAGGTGATGGAAAGCCTGGTTCTTGGTGGAGGACTGGATTGTTTTGAAGGGATCGAACGCTCACAATACTTCGCTCCCTCCGAAAAATATGACACCTTGATTGAACACGCTTTACGTTATGGTAATGCCCATCAAGCACAGAGAGCGCAGGCAGTGAATTCCTTATTTGGAGATTCGGAGGACGTCATGATTCCAGAGCCAAAGATTCCAGAAGGAGTCTCCTGGCCTTTAATTGAGAAGCTAAATCGCGAGAAAGAAGTCACGGGTATTTACGTCAGTGGTCACCCGTTGGATGATTATCGAATTGAAATAGACAACTTTACTACCAGTTCCTTAGAAAACCTCAATCAGCATCAACATCGAGCATCCGTTACAGTAGGTTGTATGGTAGCCAATGCCAGACATATGATCTCGAAAAATGGCAATGGGTGGGGGATTTTTGAGATAAGTGATTTCAATGGGCAGATGGAGTTTCGTCTGTTTGGAGAAGACTATCAGAAATTCAAGCATTTGCTAGAGCCTGGAATGGCCTTATACATCAAGGGAAAATTCCAGAAACGCTGGAATAGTGAGGAATTAGAGTTTAAACCTGTGGAGATCAAGCTATTAGAAGGCATTGCTGAAAACATGACAGAATCGATTACCCTTAAGTTTCCAATTGAAAGGATTAATGATGCGATGATCAATCAGATCGATCAGTTGTGTCAGGAGCACAAAGGTAGGCACCGACTGAAGATGGTTCTTTTGGATCAAACCCATCGAGTAAAGCTGAGTTTAATTGCCAAAGAACGGAAAGTCAATGCTGGCAATGAGTTGATTGCAGAATTGGACAAACTGGGACTTGACTATAAGGTAAACTAATTCGAGAGGTCGTAAAACTTGGCATCATATTTGAATTAAACGTTTCGTATACCATAGACTTTCAAAGTTAAATACAATATTTTTTTTATTATAAGTAATAATTCTTTTTTTCTTGAAACCTATTGTATCTTTGAAAGTATAAAGAAATAATTACCACACATACTCATTACCTCCCACTTAACCGTAGAATAGTATTATAGTTTTAGTTATGGTTCTCTAAGCATTTTGTGTTTAAGACACCTTTCATTGGATTTTAGTTAGCATTCTGTTTTAGATTTCCCATGAGAGCCGGTCGAAAGTAAGACACACAAGTGTCAGAGAAGGTTAGTTATTATTCCCCTTATAGATCTGCATCATTGCTTATTGTCAATAAGTCCTGTCCAGCTAGGTACTTTAGTTGGTGTATAAGGCTAAATGGTGACAGAAACAAATATACCTACAGGGAAATAGCCATACGCTTTAGATCAAACACGCGCAACTTATCAAGTTACTTCAACACTAAGACATTAAGGACACAGTCAGGGGGATGCCAATGTATCCCATTAGATCGCATTGTTTGAGTTCATCTACCAGATGATACTTGGCTTGGATTGTTATGCTCAACAATTCGCTTACGGCTGAGTGAATGAAAAGCATGGCGCGTAGATGAAACAAGTCAAAAGGAGTAAGCCCCCTTCTTGGCCTGATATAACAATGCATACCTTATTAGTTATTTAATAAACACATCATAAACTATCCTCTTTAAAACTAAATCCATGAAAAATTTAGTCATCCTATTATTATTTGTAGCAAGCGCGTTCACCACTGTCATGGGGCAATCAGGCAGTGATTTATTAGGAAGTAACACCATTGAATCAGAAGATGAATCCTGTGACGGGAAACTTAAGATATCTGGGTTTGGCTCCAACTGTTTGCAGCAGCTAGGTATCAATGCTCAAAATCTAGTTGATGCAGGCCCATACGACTTAAGTGTGATGGCGGGCTTCAGCACCAATCGCTACTATGGCACGAACAGTATGCGTTTCGGAATGGGTTACCAGTTCACGGAAGCCCTAGGCGTTTTCCTGGGTGGGGCTACGCGATCTACCCCAACTAATCATGGGTATGGTCGAAGATCCTCTGATTCAGCATCTTCTCTATTGTTGAACCGAAGCGGCTTTGGCAGTTTCGTATGGAGCACCACGATTACGGGTGAAATTACGCCATTCGCAGCCTTTTTCGAAGGCCCTATCTGGCAGCAGATTGTTATCGACTACAACATTACGACAGACTTTGCAGATCGTCCAGAAATTAGTGGTATCGGTTCTATCAATTTCGAATTCCCACTCTTTGCCTTTAAACGTAATTTCCGTGCTTATTTCGGAGCCTGGAGTATGATATTTGATAATTTCCCAAGCTTCGTAAGTGATAGAAGCCGCTGGCGTTTCAATAGTGACTTTGGACTAAGCACTGGCATTAGCTTCTGTCTATAATCCCAAGAAATCAAAGAAAACCCCATACAATTAGAGAGGTAGTAAGCAGCGTCGGTCAGGCCTCAGTCGGGCCGATGCCTGCCTCCCCTCCTTACTACCTTCTTTCTCTAGGGCGATATGTCCCTCACCATCATCTCCAATTCTTTCCTTTCCTGGGGAACTCCTCCTTCAATTTATTTGTTCTTCTTCTCAGAATTGTTGTATATTTGCATCCGCTTTGGCCCCGTAGTTCAACTGGATAGAATATCAGATTTCGGCTCTGAGGGTTGGGGGTTCGAATCCTCCCGGGGTCACTTACAAAAGAAGCCATAATTAATTCGTGATGAATCAATTATGGCTTTTTATTTTCATCATATATCTTCACATTCGTCTCCAAATCATCTACTTCTGGCCTCTTGTTACCTCATCTTCCCATAAGCAGTCTAATTTTTACTAAGTTTTCTAGCTCTCTTTTAGGCACCTAACAATGCACAAAGGAACTATTGAGAGTGCCTACTAAAGTCTATAATTGGTAATAAGTAGCAATAAAAACCAGATAATACCAATTATATTCTTATGTTTGGTATTATCTTACTTCATTGTTATGATCGGGCGAAAAGAAGAAATCAAGAGAATAAGTGCAGTGCTGGAATCTAACAAATCTGAGTTTCTAGCAGTTACGGGTAGGAGAAGAGTCGGTAAGACCTTCTTAATTGATACCCTTTTGCGAGGACACTATTGTTTCAGCATGACGGGTATACAAAATGGCAATACCAATACTCAATTGGTGAATTTTGGTATCAAACTTTCTGAATACAATAGTTCTTCTGAACACAGCACACCCAAGAACTGGCAGCAAGCTTTTTTACAATTGAAAGCCTATTTGCAGACTTTGGATACCAGCAAAAAGCAAGTTATATTTATTGATGAACTCCCCTGGGTTTATACACCTAGGTCGAACTTTATCCAAATGCTAGCACACCTATGGAACGACTTTCTGTCAAAGGAATCTCATTTTATATTAGCGATATGTGGCTCGGCTACATCTTGGATCACCAAAAAGATCATAAATGATCCTGGCGGCTTACACAATCGAATTACTGAAATTATTCATCTTCGACCTTTTACGCTAACAGAGACACTAGATTTTCTAAGAAGCAAAGGGCTGCGCTTTTCTTCCCAAGAGGTCGCCAGGATCTATATGGCTTTAGGAGGGATCCCCTTTTATCTGGAAAGCCTGAGAAAGGGTGAAAGCTTTGCCACCGCCATTGAACGAATTTGCTTTGCTCCTAAGGGATTACTTAGAAACGAATACCAAAACTTATATCAGGCTCTTTTCAAGAATGCTGAAGTTCATCAATCTATTGTGACAGCATTAGCTGCCCATCCGGCTGGTCTGATGCAAGGACAGATTCCTGAAAAAGCAGGGGCAGCCCAGTCAGGAAGTTACCAAAGAGCAATTGAAGAACTAGTCGTTTCTGATTTTGTCATGGAAAATCCTCCATATGGTAAAAAGAAAAGAGGGACCATTTATCGACTGACCGATGAGTACTCCATATTCTACCATCGCTTCATCAAAAATCAAAAAAGATATACTCCTGGCCTTTGGATGCAGATCGCAGCCAGTCAGACCTTCAAAATTTGGTCTGGCTTTGCCTTTGAATCCTTGTGTCTTAAACATGTGGGAGCCATTAAACGAGCCCTGGGTATTGGAGCTGTCTATGCCGAAATATCTAGTGTCCGCGTACCTCCAACAGAAGCCAACCTGGGATTCCAGATTGATTTACTCATTGATCGAAAAGATGATAGTATCAACCTATGCGAAATCAAGTTCCATGCTGGTCCCTTTACGATTGACAAGACTTACTATCAGCAATTGCTAAATAAGCGACAGCGGTTCATAGAATATAGCGGTACTAAAAAACAGGTATTTCTCACTTTCATTTCCAATCATGGACTTACTCAAAACGCTTATTCAAGGGAGATCATTGATGCAGAAGTATTATTGGATGATATCTTGGGCAATAATTAATTGGAGTAGTTAAGATGTTTTCGGACATTCTTTTGCTACAAAGTGCACCTTTAGACTTGTTAGATGAATCCCTACTCCTTTTGTTCCGAAATATATCAACCTAAGCTCGCACAAAAACGCATCTCATTCTCAGCAAATAGTCCAGAAATCAGTCATAGTTGCATCTTACTATTTGGCCAAAAGCAACAAAAAACATAAGATTTGGCTAAATAGTGGATCTATAAACAGCCATAACTAGTCTTTTTTGGCTCTTGTGGCCAACTAAGGACGTCTTAATCTATGAACCTAATGCTAGCTTTCGTGCTAAGACTGTCTGCAACCTTCAAAGTTGAAGAACACAAGAAGTTTTAGGGGAAGAAACATAGCCAAGAGTTAACCTAGAAACAGGATTTGAATAAGAATGTGTATGCTAATCTGTACACCAGATATATTCTGAGATGTAAAAAAACTACTCTTTAGTTTAGGATAAGAAAGCCTAAACCATCCTAAACTCCCCATATAAAAACGTCTAAAAACGTCTAAGTTACTATAAACAAAACTATAAACTAATGATAACCAGATATATAAAACTTAAAACCTTGACCCTCCCAAGGTCACCAAAAGCACCTAACGCTTTCAGCTTCGCTGGAGGCGTTTTTGTATTTGTATAAGAAGTGTTTGAACGGATTATACAAGGCGAGTAGATACATTCACCGATAAAACATTACACAGCCACTAAATCCCAAGGCGAAATGATAAGGGCTTTATTTGGGGGGAGTCCCAGGACCTATGGTGGCATGTCTAAACCATACTTCGGCATAATCCCCGTTTTGATATTGCTTCGCAATATCGCCGCCGTAAGTGTCTGCCCCGGTGCTCCAGATCATGTTGTCATTGGGAGACTTTCCATTCGTTTGGTTATAATTGCCTTGCTTGAAGTAGTTTAATTCCCCGGCATAAGCGTTCTCTCTTTCCACACCATCTCGACCAAGCGGAACAAACAGTTGTTGCGTCTGTTCTGGCATATCTTGGGCATACGCATACTCGGATTGTAGTAGGGATTTGGTGAACCTTACCGTATCATGCCCCGAACTGGTAAAGGTGAGGTACATGACACCCTCGAACACATTGATTTCATAGCTGAATTCTTCGCCCAATTCAATGCCATCAGCAGGCTCTGCCGGATTGGTAGTGGGACTTCCTCCTACCACTGACATATCATAGCCCCAAACAGCGGCTGAGTAGTCCCATCTCTTAGAGTTATCACCCTTTGTGTTGATTTCATAATTCCAAAAGACAGAACCCTTTTTGTGCCCGGGGAACTTTTTGTAAAAGATCTTACAGGGTTCATTTTCATGGCCTTCTCCGCTATGAATTTGACCAATGACGGTGGAGTAGGATACAGCCACTCGAGCATCCCCGGAGGTTGAAACGTGCATCACTTTTAAGGTTCCGGTGAGCTTGCCGCCTGTTTCTGGTGTCCACTCCTCCTTTTGGTGTAGCTCCGTTCGGGTATTGCTGGAATTCTTTGAGGTGGTGCCGGAATTGGGAGTTTTGTAGACAACCCAGTTGACTTGGTCTTCCTTTTCAACATAGAAAAATTCCTCTTTCTCATAGTTGATTAAACTGTCAGACTGCGAGCCATCTCCATTTAGAATTTTGAACTTCTCCATGAAAGGAATGACATCACTGGGGTAAATTGAGGTTTGAGGGCCGTCCTTGTCTGAAGCATCCGCTGTAGTAGAACAAGCATTGAACACTCCCATAACTACGGCGATTAATAGTACAGACAAAAGAGTTTTACTCAGGAGCATATTCATTCTGTGATTCTTCATGGTCTTTAGTCATTCTTTGTGAAGTAACCTTTGTTCGACACAGCAGCTGGACTTACGTATATACTTGCTGTCCGAAACCAAACCTCAGCATAGTTTCCGTCCTTATATTGTTTCTTAATATCTCCACCGTGTGTTTCTGCACCAGAGCACCAATTCCTATTGACCTCTGGGGATTTTCCATTCGTTTGGTTATAAGAGCCCTGTTTAAAGAAAAGTCCCTCCTCGGCATAGGCATTCGCACGCTCTACGCCATCTTGACCTATCGGGACAAATAGTTTTTGAGTCTGCTCGGGAATATCAGCTGTCGTCGTATATTCTGATTCTACCAGATTCTTTGTGAAGGTTTTGGTTTCATGTCCTGGGCTTGTAAACTTCAAATACATGATGCCTTCTTTCACCTCAATTTCATAACTAAATTCTTCCCCCAAGGTGATGCCTTTTGCAGGCTCCTCGGGATATGTATCTATATCAGAGCCCACTACAGAAAAATCATAGCCCCAAACAGCAGTGGAATAGTCCCATCTCTTGGAGTTGTCATCGCCTGCTGTGTTGATTTCATAATGCCAAAAGACAGAACCTTTGGTATGACCAGGAAACTTCTTGTAGAAGATCTTAAGCGGCTCGTTCTCATGCCCATCTGCACTATGAATCTGACCTACGACTACTGAGTAGGAAGCAGCCACTCGAGCATCGCCCGTAGCGGATACATTCATTACCTTGAGCGAAGCTGTCAATTTAGCGTCGGTCATCGGAGACCATTTTTTGGATTGAGCCAATTCCGTTCTTGTATTGTTTGAGGTCCCATGGGTATCTCCGGAATTCGGTGCTTTATAAACGATCCATTGTCCCTCTTCATCATTGGCCGTATAGAAGAAGTCTTCATGCTCAAAATCATTAGCGTGACCAACGTTTGAACCATCTCCAAGGATCAGATTCCAATCATTAAAGAATAAAACAACATCGCTTGGATAAGCAGTGACCTGCGTTTCGGCTGCCTTTGGCTCCTTATCCGTATGGGTACAGCCACTTAGTAGTGGTAAGATGCTAATTGTCAATATCTTATACAGGGAAACTGTAGCTATTTTATGCATCTCTTGCTTGATTAAATTCAATAAACTTGTCCGAGTTATCCTCTTGGGATTTCACGTAAAATCCAATTACTTCACAATGAATTTGGATTGCCCAAGACCTTCAAGTCTAATGATATAGACCCCAGTCTGGAGCTTACTTAGGTCTATTCGTCTAGCGTAAGTATTATTGCCACTTAGGGTGAGAACTTTCTGCCCAGCTGCATTGTACACTTCCATCCTCCCCAGCGGCTTAGAGGAGGAGGAGATGGTCAGAAATCCGTCCGTCGCAGGGACGGGAAATAAGGTAACCGTTGAATCTAAACTTGGATATTCATCTACCCTTGTTAGCATTTCGCAAGTAAGATCACCGTAGATATTGACGTTAGCAATGCTGGTCCAATTGCTAGCAGAACTATTTCCTATCCCAATGAATTTCACATATTGAGCCACGACTCCGTCTAGGCTAAACCGTTGTTCTGTATCTACCGTAACCCCTGTTGCTGCGGAGGTTTCAGTATCTAAAACGATATCGAAGGGCCCAGAAGCATAGTTGGCCGTGGCAATGGAAAAAGTCGTTGTCCGCTCATCCGCTTTCCAAAAATTGATACCAATCTCCGTGAGCGTATGTGCACAACCTAGGTCAAAGGTAATCGATACCTCTGGCTCCGCATCTGGATCACCCGTCCAATAATCTGATGTATCGTCATTGTAAGCATTTTCTTCGGTTATGCCCTCTTTGTCTTCCTTACCCACGCTAGTTGCACCAACGATAGGTATTTCATCGGGGATGAAGGTATTCAGTTGAATGACAGATAGCGTGCTTATTAAGTCATCGCCGCCCGCATTTTCGGTAATTGATATTTCAGCACTTCTTTCTGCTCCAGTATTATTCTCGCTTGTAAAGACAGTGATCGTACTAGTCCCCGACCCCTCGCTTACATCTAGACTCAGCCAAGGAACCTCTTCTGTAATAGTCCAGTCCACATTGGCAATGATTTCAAAAGTGAGGGTATCAGCATATATACCAAAAGTGAGCGTGCTTGGACTGCTGGCTAAGGAAGGCCCCGGAATGGCTCCGAACCCTATATTCACTCCCACATCTGTTTCTTTATACGGTAGATACATTCCATTCGCACCAAACTCCTCTGCCCCAGCATCGAAATTAGCTTCACGCTCACCCCCAAGAATGTCATAGGTAAGGAAGGTGTAATTGCCCGTTCCTGCATCAATGGGGGAGCTTCCCGCAGTCAATCGGTAGAAGTCACCCGCATCCACCATCGCTAAATTCGAAAGGTTAGTGATATTGCCAACCGAGGTAGAAGTGCCGATGGGTGGCGTGAGGATTTGGTAAGCATTGACGCTGGTATTGTACATGATGTTATTCGCGACTTCTAAGTCCTCTGGAGCCTGATCTAGGTTACTGCTCACCGTGGTACCAATTCTCAAAGCATAATCACAGTCTACAAAGGTATTATTGATTATCTGGGTACGCTTAACCTGGAAATAGCCATTCAAAGCACTGTTTAAGCGACCATTGGACACGTTAATACCACCAGTAGCATTCGAGGTTGATCCATCCGGCTTCTTAGAGTTTACCCCCTGGATATAGTTGTTGAAAACCTTATGCCCCTCCCCGATCACACGGATGCCACCACTGAAAGTATTTTTTTCAGCAAAAAAGTAGTTACCATATACCTCACAGTTATCGCCATGCCGTAAGGTCAAGGTGCCTGCATAATCGCGAAAAGTATTGTTGTAATATTTGTTACGGCCAGATTTGTTAGAGATCACTTCTACTTCTCCGAAGAAGTTGTAAAAGTAATTATTATACACTTCCGTAAAGGAATCATCCAGTGAAGTACTACTGTTGCCAATTCTGATGGCATCCTGATCATTATCGGCATTCAGTTCATTGATTGGCGTGCGGTCCGCAAAGTAGTTGTGGTGAATCCTCAGGTAGTCCGGCTCACTAGAATTCCTATTGTCATTGATGATACTACCCACACCATACTTGCCAATAAAGGAATTGTAGGCAATCTCATTGTGTTGTCCATCAGCTAGTATCCACTTGAACTTCATAGCCTTTTGAGACGCTGTTCCGTTGTAGGTATCGATTTTGTTATTTAGAATTTTACAATAGTTACATCTTTTCAATTCGATAACGGGTTCAATACTACTGCCATCCAGCACCAGATTGGAAGGATCTTGGAATACCAAGCCCATTACCGTCAAATACGCACCTTCCATATAGACTCTGGAGTTACCGGTCATGAGTACGGCGCCGGGATTTTGAGCTTTAATGATGATCGGTGCGGAAGAGGTGCCCTCTTTATCAATATCAATGAAGACATTGTTCCAAGTACCATCAGTCAGGGTAATAATGGTTCCGGGCACTGCTGCCTCGATGGCTGCTTGGAGTTGTGAAGCATCGTTCACCACTTGGGTATAAGCTTGGGTAATGGAGAAGACTATTGCTAGTGTTAACAATAGCCGCTGGCTCAATGCTCTAAGCAGTTGGAATGAATGCTGCACAATCGTAGTATTTCAAAAAATTAAACTAATCCGATCAGAGTACTTCTACACCTTGTTGTCAATAGGGGAGATTTCATTCCTCAATACATCAATTTCAAGGGTAAATTCTGTTCGGTAATAATGCTGCCGGAGTTCTGTATGCTGTTATCTGCGGCCGTGTTGTTCTTGGCTCCCCATAAACGGGCGACCATTTTGACGGGGTTGTTGCTAAAAGTATTGCCTGTGAGAGCTACATTGATGATACCATAAGTATTAATCAAAACACCGTTTTGCTCTCCTCCGCCACTATTCGTAAAAGTACTCCCAGTTACAATCAGATTCCCGCCGACGGTAGATTCATCATATCCTCCTCTATAGTAGTCGATTACATTTCGATCGATTCCTTCAAATCGACAATTGTGGATAAAGACATTTTCCGCATTGTACTCTCCTTTATCGTCAATTTCGCTGGATAACTCTAAGCCGTTCTGGCAGTTCTTGATCAGTGTCGACTTGAAATGGATGTATTCTGAAAAGGAGTGCTTATAGGCTTTGAGGACATAATTAAAGTCAGCTATTTCGCAGTCTTCTACCTCCAAGTTGTAAAGGCTGGACATATTTTCCTTCAGCGGCGAAAAAGCATAATTCTGTCCTGATCCTTTGAGTAAAACCGACCTTAGTGTGAGCTTTCCTTTGGGGTGCATTTCAAAGGCGGGGCTGGTCGCTGCACCCATGTAAGTTATACTTGGTTTCTGTAGGCTATCAGCAGCCTGAATTCGTATTTCTTTACTGATCTTGATCGAGCTGCTGATTTCATATTGCCCTGCAGTCAATTCGATAATATCTCCTTCACTGGCATTTGTAAGTGCTTCTACTAAGGCTTCAGGCGTTTCCACGGAATGCGTATGTGGCGCTATCGTTGAAGGTGTGGAATCGAACCAGCTAGGACCGTACTTTGATCGGTCCATAATATTAGGTTCTTGTTTGGTACTATTAGCTACTGCTCCTATGGAATTATTAGCAGTACGAGCATTCCCGAAGAGGTCCTTCTTAATCTGGTCAAACTCGAAGCCTACATAGGCTTCAAGATCATTGAGCCCGGAAGAAGGTATCCAAATGTTTTCTTCCAATTCGGTCATTGCTATTTCTCGTTCTTCCAATCCCTGGAGGCCTCTAAAATTGACACCTTGATTGCTAATAACATTACTTTGGAAATCTATTCCATTGATAGAATCATAGCGGAGGATCGGTGAGGGATCTCCCTCACTATTGTAAATTAGGTTGTTGGCAACGATGGTTCGGATAGGCGTCTCAGATCTGATTTCGGATGGTGGCAATACATCTTTTTGATCCACATTCGACCCTACCCCCAATTGCCAGGGCGAGGTACAGTTGACCCAAGTATTGTAGGCCACCACCACATCAGTGACCTGGATATAGCGATTTAGAGGGGATCGCTTAATGCCATTCATTACAGCAAGTGGCCCTCTGAAAATCTCCCCTCGAAGATTATAGAAATAGTTGTTCGTGACCCAATGTCCAGTCCCAATCAATCTAACCCCGCCTACATGAGGAGAAGATTCATCGCCAATAAAATAATTGCCATCCACCACGCAATAGTTCCCATGACGAGTAACCAATGAGCCTTCACTTTTATAGAAGACATTATTTCTGAATTCATTAAAGTTAGTTTTACTGGAAATGACCTCGACCTCGCCATTACAGCGATCAAACAGATTATCAGCCACTAAAGTGTGACTGGGAGACATGGAGGTGCCACTATCTCCAATCTGTATGCTCTCGGCACTTGGTCCTCCCTTCGGTGGCCTAGGGCCAAAATGGTTGTGGATGATTTTGTGATAGTTCTTAATGCTTTCATTACCTGCTAGATCTACTCTTACTGTTGGCCCTCGATTCGATTTCCCTGCCAGATAGCAGTGATCCAATTGATTGTGTCGCCCTTTGAACCGCACCCATAGATCCTGTTGATTTTTTTGAGCCTTATTGAAATCCTCAATGACACAATGGGTCACCCGACTGTGATTGGCTAAAGTATCATTATTGATATAATATTGGATCACCGAACCTGAAGGCGATGCCCCATTGGTAAAATATAGTCCGTGTACCACAAGAAACTTACCCCCTAGTCTTAGATTAGATGCGCCCTGAAGCAGCACCTCACCTGGCGTTTCCGCGCGCAAGGTGATCGGCGCTTTCTGGGTACCTAGTCCAAAAAACTTGATCTGAACATCCTTCCAAACGCCATCGGCTAAAACGATTTCAGTCCCAGGCGTGGCTCCAGTGATCGCTTCATTCAACTCAGCTATATCTTCAACGTAAATGCTATCCAGCTTTGATGATTGGCCGCAGGAGAATAACAACAGAAGGGTACAGCATATCAATAGACTCTTCTTCATTTCTACTTATTTTGTGTTTGCAAAGGCAATTCCCACATTAGTTTTTAAGGTACGAATTGACGGCAAAGTAGCTTGGAATCATTAGCAGTTGATGACTACCATCCAAGCCACTTCCCCACCATATATGCTAGCTGATCAGTTTCTTACTTTCTGAATAATTTGTAGAGCTTCCGTCGTTTTAGATCGCAAGGAATCAAAATCTCGATCTTGGATGATTTGCTTGGATATCAATTTAGATCCCATTCCCACGCAAATAGCTCCAGCATCAAACCAAGCACTTAGGTTCTCCTCCGTCGGGGCCACACCACCTGTCGGCATAATGTGCGTCCAAGGTTGAGGCCCTGTAATGGCCTTAATGAATCCTGGCCCATATACACTGCCTGGGAATAACTTAACAATATCACACCCTAGTTCTTCAGCTTGGCCTACCTCGGTTAAACTTCCACAGCCTGGCATGTATGGTACCTTTCGTCGATTGCAAATCTTTGCAATGTCTTCTCTCAAAGAAGCTGAGACAATGAAATTAGCTCCCAGTTGAATATACAGACTGGCCGTACCCGCATCATTGATTGAACCTACACCTAAGATCATTTCAGGAAGCTCCTTGGCGCAAAATTTACTCAATCCGGCGAATGTTTCATGTGCAAAATCACCACGATTGGTGAATTCTAGGAGTCTGGCCCCGCCCTCGTAGCAGGCTTTGATCACTTCTTGTCCTAGTGATAGATCTGGATGATAAAACAAAGGCATCATGCTCTGTTTGCTTACCATGTGTAAAACTTCCAACTTTGAAAATCTTGCCATTATTCTTTCAGTTCCAATTCAAAATATTATGAAAATCGTACTCTTCCGGTTTTTCCAGCACAGCAGCAGCAGCTTGATGATCCTGGCTGCTGATATAGTCTAGATTTCGAAAACAAAGTTTTGCTATTTCGGAATTCATATTGACCAATCGGGGTTTAACTTTTCCGAATTCATCTTCATGGTCTGACAAGTAGATCGGAGAAATATTGCCTTCTGCATCTGCACTGACAATACAGGCACTTTTACCTTCCTGATACAGCTTCAAGACGCCGATCCCAAGCAAGGTGCATAAGGTTAGGTCAAAACCAATCGGACGGCAACAACGCAGTTCATACCCCACGTCATTGGGACGAGATTTAACGTCCAGGCCGAGTTCTTTCAAGTTCTCCTGTAAGAGGACGTTGAAAAAGTTGGCTTTACTAACATTGCCTAGCTCCGGATGGCCATGGGCATCGTAGGTGAATTTTATGCCAGAATTTAGGATTTCCTCTTCCGAAAGGGCATGAAAAACACCTTCACTAATGATGATCACCCCATATTGAATTCCCTCTAAATGTCGCTTTATAATGGTCGAAACCATTAGTCGAATGATTTTGTCAATGGTCGGCGGCGTGTTATTGAACATCTCTGGGATTATGATCATTGGAAAGTGGCAAGCCGTGCCGATACCAAAGGCTAGATGTCCAGCGGACCTGCCCATAGAAGACATCAATAGCCAGCTTTGCGTAGTTCTGGCATCTTCATACATGGTATTACCTATTTTAACCCCTTCATCCTTGGCAGAATGAAATCCAAAGGTCGGGTTTCGCCCGGGAAGTGGTAGGTCATTATCGATGGTTTTAGGCACATGTATGTTGGCTATCTCTAAGCCCTTGCTTTTCAAAAACTTAGTCAATCGGTTCGCCGTGGATGCGGTATCATCACCTCCGATGGTAACCAATAGCTTAACATTATACTTTTCGAAAAATGTAGTATTGAAATCTGCTTCCTTGGGTTTGAAGCGACTCATGATCAAGGTAGAACCTCCTCGGCTAAAGATGCGATCGGCATGATCAAAATTAAACTCTTTAATCGGTGCCTGATCGGCAAACAAGCCCTGGTAACCGTAATGCACCCCCAATACCCGATAGTTTTCCTTCAAAAAGACTTTGGCCGTAGTGCTGATCACGGTATTGATGCCCGGTGCAGGACCTCCTGCACAAATAATTGCTATTGCTGGTCGCATAAGTCAGTTTTAAAAAAGAGGGATGATCTGAAGCCATCCCTCTCCACCTAACCAAATACGCTGACGTTGAGGTCGTTTGAGACTGGGTCGAAGCCAAGCAGATAATCCAAACGCCCTTCAAGTACAGCGTATACCGATCAAAGGAGCATGGGCACCAACTAGTCTAAACGTTCGGATACGTTCCCCAACTGGGTCGGGCCATATTCTTTTGCATCGGTATAAAACCAAATTATTCTTTCGATTATCCCTATACTGGGATTAAGACTATTCCTTATCGAGCCACTCTTCCAGAAGCGTCCCCACTCATCAACTTTTGAACTTCGTCTACCGTAGCCAAGTTGGCATCTCCATAGATGGTATGCTTCAAGCAAGATGCGGCTACCGCAAAATTCAGCGCATTTTGATCGTCATCCGGATATTGCAGTAAACCATAAATCAAACCGCCCATGAAACTATCTCCCCCTCCTACTCTATCGACAATATGGGTAATTTGATACGTCGGGGCTTCGTACAGTGTTTTACCATCGTACAGTACGCCCGACCAAGTATTATGTGATGCGCTAATGGACCCCCTCAAGGTGGTAATCACCTTCTTAGCACGGGGAAACATTTCCATTAGTTGTTTCAACACCGATAAATAAGATTTAGCATCTACGGAATGGCCTGCGGTTACATCTACGCCTTCTGGGTGGAGACCAAAATGCTTTTCAGCATCTTCCTCATTCCCTAGAATAATATCACAACCAGCCACGAGTTCAGGCATAACCTCACCGGGTTCTTTGCCGTACTTCCATAATTTCTTGCGATAGTTCAAGTCAGTGGAAACCGTGATCCCCATCTTATTGGCCATTTGGATAGCCTCTAAGCAAGCATCGGCAGCGCCTTGTGAGATGGCTGGCGTAATTCCTGTCCAATGAAACCACTCGGCATCCTTAAAGACTTCTGCCCAATCGATCATTCCTTTTTCAATAGTGGACATAGCGGAATGTGCTCTGTCATAAACCACTTTGCTACCTCGACTGACCGCTCCTATTTCCAAGAAGTAGATTCCAAGTCGTTCTCCCCCGCGAGCAATATGTCGTGTCCCCACTCCTCGCTTGCGCATTTCCATCAAGGCACATTCGCCAATATCGTTCTGAGGTAATCGGGTAACAAAATCCACCGGTACCCCATAATTGGCCAGAGAAACGGCCACATTGCTCTCTCCTCCCCCATAGATCACGTCGAAGTGACTAGCTTGCGAAAACCGCTTTAAGGAGGGCGGTGTTAACCGGAGCATGATCTCACCAAAACAGACTACTTTTTTCATTTCTGGATAAGACTTTATTTATGAAAAGGCTAGACCTCCATTGATGTCAAAATTGGCGCCGTTGATGAAGGAGCTTCGTTCCGTAGCCAAGTATACTACTAGGTCTGCCACTTCTTCGGCACTACCTTCTCTTCTCAAAGGTGTTTTACCGGCTACCATTTTCCGGATTTCATCTTTCGTGAAATCATCATGGAATTTTGTGGTAATCAGACCGGGACACAGGGCATTAACTCTGATGCCTTTTGGTCCTAGCTCTTTCGCCATTGCTCTGGTGAAGGTGGTTACTGCTCCCTTCGAAGAAGCATATAGTGAAGATCCACCTCCCCCGCCATCCCTAGCGGCTTGCGAAGAAAGGTTTATAATGGATCCTCCTTTACCCATCAGCGGCTCAAATACCTGCATGACGAAGACCGTCGCCTTAAAATTGACATTCATTACTAAGTCATAAAAAGACTCGTCTAGCTCTTGCAAAGTCTTACGGGCAAAGAGGCCACCAGCATTATTTACAATAATATCGACCTTATCGCCAAATGCTTCCACAGTTTTAGCTTTTAAATTCTTGATGTCCGGCAAACTGGATACATCAGCTTTTACTGCTATAGCTTCGCCACCAAAAGACTTGATCTCATTAACCGTTTCATTGGCTCCTGCTTCTGAGCTATTGTAATTCACTACTACTTTAGCTCCTTCTTTTGCTAAACCTATCGATATGGCTCTACCAATATCTCTTGAACCGCCAGTAACGACAGCTACCTTGCCTGTAAGCTTACTCATAATTCTACATTGATTAGGTTACTATTAAATTCCTAGGGCTTGACCGCCACCGACCTGAATGGTTTCTGCGGTAATGAAGGAAGCTTCACTACTCGCTAAAAAAGCCACAACACCGGCCACATCCTCAGGTTGACCTAATCTACCCAACATGATATTATTGGCCCAAGAGGCAAACACCTCAGGTTTCGTGGATTTGATTTGTTGGTGGAAGGCGGTATCGATTGTACCTGGAGATACTGCATTCACTCGAATTCCATATTCAGCCAAGTCTTTTGCTAAGGCTCTGGTAATGGTATGAACACCTGCTTTGGAGGTTCCATAGATCCCGGCGCCAGGTCCGCCAGCATTCCAGGCTGCATTAGAGGTGTAGTTAATGATGGTCGGATTTTCTCCTTGTTTTAGAAATGGTATCGCTGCTCTTGAAGCGAAAAACACAGAATCGAGGTTTAATGCCATAACGAATCGGTAGAATTCGGTGGTCATATCCTCAAAACGAGATCTTCCGCCAAGGCCACCCGCATTGTTTACCAGTACATCTATCCGTCCATACTTCTTACCAATTTCGGTGATGTTCTCCGTTACTTGTTTTTCCTTTGTCACATCGAATCCACGATATTCAGCGGTAATTCCCTCAGCACTTAGTTCTTCGATTCTCTTAGCGCCTTGTTCATCGTCAATTCCGTTTAACACCACTGTATAACCATCTTTACCTAACCTTCTTGCTACTTCGAAGCCAATACCGCCGGTTGCTCCTGTAATGATGGCTACTTTACCATTTAGATCGTTCATCTGTTAAAATTTCTTAGTTATTATTTTTTGTGAATATGCTACCCTTGGCCAATGGGCTTTAGAGGCTCAATCTTGGGACAGAGCAGCCAAATGCTGCCAACTGCAATCAAGGCCAGCGCAGCGCCAATGATGAAGGCCGGTGTATAGTTACCGCCTGCTGTAAGTTGAGGGACCAAGTAAGTCAGGCCTGCAGCTGCCAACTTAGCAGCCATACCAGCAAAGCCAGCTAGGGTACCAACCGTTTTCCCTCCATAAAAGTCACTAGGTAGGGTCTGTACATTACCGATGGCCGTCTGAAATCCAAATAAGATCACCGCCATTAGGATTACAGCCGTCACGGGTTCTCCAGGATTCGACATAGCCAATAAGGTTGGCAACATAATGATGCCCCCTAAAGTGATGACCAGCTTTCGTGTCCGATCCACACTCCAACCTGCTTTGATCCGATTTTGGGCAAGCAGTCCGCCAAACCAAGCGCCAAGCATAGCACCAACATAGGGTACCCATCCGTAGATACCGATGGTTTTGACATCCATCCCATAGACTTCCGAGAGGTAAATCGGAATCCAAAAGACGAACAGCCACCAGATAGGATCAATGGCTGCCGAAGCAATGATCACGCCCCAGCTTTGCTTGCGAGATAGAAGCTCAGAAGTATTCGGATTATACCCTTCGTCAAAATCTCCATCCTGATCCAAGTCTTGATTCTTCTGCCCACTGAGAATGTATTGACGTTCTTCATCAGAAATCCACGGGTGGGATTTAGGTGGAGATTTCACCAAAATCATCCAAGGTATAAGCCAAACCAACCCCGTAAGGCCCACGAGAATAAAGATCATATTCCAAGTAAAATGGACAGACAGGTAAGCGATAAGGGGTATGGCAATGATGCCTCCAATGGCGGCCCCAGAATTAAAGATCCCCTGGGCCAAGGCTCGTTCTTTGGTGGGAAACCACTCTGCGTTTCCTTTTGTAGCCCCCGGCCAGTTTCCAGCCTCTGCCACACCCAAAATAGAACGAAAAATGCTGAAGCTGAGTAGTCCTCTCGCTACTGAATGAAGTGCTGTAGCAATGGACCAGACACCAATAGACAGTGCAAAACCAATGCGTGTTCCGACCCAGTCAAAGATCTTTCCGAAAATCGCTTGTCCAAAAGCGTACGAGAAGACGAAGATAACGGAGATCAACGCATAGATCTCTTTGCGTTCCAAGTCCGATTTTTCTGGATAGAGATCTACTGAAATTGCTGGCCAGAGCACATTGAGCGACTGACGATCAATGTAATTGATAATTGTAGCCAGAGCGATCAATGTAATGACCCACCATCTTAAGCCTTTAACTTTCATTGTTTTTCTTTTTGCTCCTGTCTGTTATAATCCATCTCCCGTCGATCTGATTGCTACCCAAGAAAATCTTCTCGTGCAGGACTAAATACGTCGATCAGAACGCCGGGCTTAGTGCAAGTACAACCGTGCATTACATGGGGAGGAATGTAATAGGAATCACCTGCTTTAATTGTTTTAACTTCATCGCCAATCGTCATTTCAAATTCGCCACTAGCCACGTAGGTTACTTGGGAATGATAATGCTGATGCAATTGCCCAACACCTCCCTCTTCAAATTTGGCTTTCACCAACATGATCTTATCATCTGTTCCGTGAATTTGCCGTTGAATTTTGGGATCTACTTGCTCCCATTTTTCTTCCGCATCAAAGAAGAATTCCTTTGTTTTTTTTGACATCTTAATTTGTCTTTTGCAATTAATCTTTTACTACCGTAATATTTTCAACAAGCAGAAAAGGACAAGCCTACCCCTTGTTTTTTTTCAAAATAAATGGGCCCTCCCACGAGTACAATACCTCTTCTATTTCCAGCCGATGGTTTGCTTCCTTGGAAGCGTTATTATTAGCCAAACACAACGTCCAGCTTTCACCAGCTTTGTTGCTGAATTGAATGACAGTGTACCCCTTATCATCATGCAATACACTAACCTCTTCTAAACTGGTGAAGGGTTGTTCTGATAGTTCAGTCACCGGATCATATGCCCCATGTGGTTCAATGATGGAGACAAAAGTGGCCTCTTTCTGATCCTTTTTTCTAATGATGAAAGCTGGATCATGGCGCAAGTTGAAATTAGGATCGTTGGCACCAAGTCGGGCAAATATCAAGTCATCACCAGGTTTGACCGCACTGATCATGGAATAGAATTTTTGATTAGAGAACCAGTTGATATGTGCATTCCCATCTGCTGCATTTCCGGCAGCTTCTTTCCAGATATGCTGATACCCATGCCCATCACCTAGACATTCCAACGCATTTAATTTAGATTCATATTCAAAATTAGTTTGCAGTAAATGCCCTTGAAACCATACCGGTAAATCAAACCGCTTAGGCGTATCCGAACTGGCTTTAAATACATCAATCAGGATCGGATGGCTAAACTGTTCGTCGTTTACTAAAACAAGGGTTCTATGCAGTTCTGTATCTGGATATGCATGCTGGGATTTAGCGCTAACAACCTGAACCTCCCCTTCCCCATGGAAGTAGAAAAGATCTGGATGGTATTTTTCCCCAATCTTTATATCCCCATTATAGTGCGAAGTTTCATTGATAACTACTGTGTTATGTGCAATGCTTTGCTTCGCCCAGGTATTGTTTTCTTTCAGATATCGTCCCCCTCCTTTCTGATCAATATTGACCCAGCGAGCCGCTCCATAATCTTGCATGATCTCCCCCGTTTCGTCATACAGGGAATAGGACAGTTTGTCAAAATGACCATGTCCCATACCTTGGGCCGAGTACTTCATGACCACACACAATTCGTTTTCTGGGGTGGTGCTAGTTCGTAAGATGCCGATCCCTCCTTGCCCCCCATTCGGGCCATCGGTATAAGCAATGGATACTTGTTGCATCGGCTGTGTCAATCCTTCGGCTATGCCTTTAGCTACTGCAAAACCGGCTTCATCCAGTACCACTTTTCCTTGCGCTTCTGCAATCGACAATAGCATAGGATCCTTGCCAAAATGTAGATAGGCTAAATCAACTGCGGTAACTACTTCCCTTGCGTTCCAGGACATCCCCTTTTGCGCATCATTGATGGGATAGAAAAGGCCATTGGCGTCTGTCTGATACAAAAGAGAATAGACGGCCTTCTGCAATATTTTATCGCGATACGCTAGGATATCCAATTCTGGTTTGTTATTTGCTAAAGCCTTAGCAAACTGCAAGAAAGGGAATATGGCATATCGTAAGTAATAAGGTCCTTCCGTGAAATACCCGTCTGGTGAAAAGGAGCCATCCAATTGCGCGAGAAAGCCAGCTTTTTTCATTCCATCTGGCCGAATCAACCCCCCATCATTATCCCGTTCATTCTTGCTATTGCTCTCAATATTCAAGCCGTATAATGCCCTGGACACTAATTCTTCATCATTCATCACTAAGCCAATCATCCCAACCGCAGCATTGCCCCAAGTGCTATGATTATGAATGCGGTTAAAGAATTTAGGATTGCCAGTGGACAAGAAATCCGCATAGGGTCGGAAAAGATCTTCTTCTAGCTGCTTACGCTCCTCCTTGGTCAAAAAGGTATATATGCAATCGTAGGCCTGGCTGGTATAGACCAACCAATTAGCGTCGTTTAGACATTGCCAAAAGATCTTGCCGGTAGCAGAGGAACGATTCGTTGGGTGCAAGGGTAAATTGGGGTACATCTCCGCATATTCCAGCAGCATATCACGAACGTACACTGCATATCTATCTTCTTCAGTTACTTGATACAGCACTCCCGCTTTTTGCATCATGAACCAGTTTCTCTTATGGCGTTCATGCGTATATCCCCCGGCCATATCTTTTGGGATGGGCACGGCTATCCCTCGCGATATTTCGGCATCTACCTCAACTATCGTTTCGACCAGTACTTTATCAAATAAGGGTGCCTTACCTAGTGAAGACTTGATATTCCTAACGCCTTCCTGAGTCAAAATCAGCTTGGGGTGATTTTGAGCCAAAATGGAATTGATTCCCAAGGCAAGGCAAAAAATAAGGAGGGCTATGTCAAATTTGTTCTTCAAGAATGAATGGTTTACAAGCTAGGTACTAGCCAAGTTTCTGCAAAAACAACTGAACTTTCCCCACATTCACTGGCTTAGCCATTTGTCCGAGAAGGCAAAATGCTAGGACCGATGCCCATCAACCATTGGAGTAATTGTTCAAAGTTGGGAGTTCTTGTGTTTATCGTAATAACAGGGCTGCCCTCAATCATTGGGCAGCACTGACCTGTTACAAACTGATTTATGAAACGCAAATTTTGTCAATGACTTATCTCTAAGTCATAATACTTCACTTTAGAAAAAGCACCTTCCTCTGTAGTTACCAGGTAGTTTCCTGCCTTAAAGTAATTTTCAAAAACGCCCCACTTTTCCATGTGGATACCATCGTATACAATCGTTTCGGTATTATTGAGGATAACTTCCATCCGTCCTTCAGAAACTTTGACCTCAAGGGTGAATTTATTATGCCCTACTTCCTCCGCAAAGTAATGTCCATCATCATCCGTCCAAGCACTGGTGTGCAGGA
The DNA here is from genome assembly GCA_913057785.1 of uncultured Lewinella sp. GTDB lineage: Bacteria > Bacteroidota > Bacteroidia > Chitinophagales > Saprospiraceae > DT-111. The sequence goes on from CAJXPD010000019.1 coordinate 42,110, forward strand.
TTTCAGTGGCAGAGGCATCTAAGTCTTTTAACTCCTTTGTTTTAACTCGTACTCTACCATTAACCCAATAGATTTTCAGGACCGGAGGAGCATTGTTGTCATCTTCTCCAATTAGATCCCGTTGTGCGTTGGTAAGCCTTCCATGAATTTGCATAATGATGGCTCGGTGAAATTTACCGTCACTATCTTTCGACATCTCTGGGACACTCAAGGTGCCTTTCATCCGGCCGCCTTCAGCAAAGGTCCAATTCGTATTGTTACTGCCGGGAACCATCTGCTCTCTGAGTTCAGTTCTAGAATAACTGGAATTCCTAGTAGAAGCCCCAGGGTAGGTATAAAACACCAAGGAACCATCTATGGAATCATTGTACATAAACTCCTTCAAAATCTCCAAGTTGCCGTAATTCAGAATTTCCGGCGGCTTGACTTCTGTGGGATTTCCAATGGGTAAGGTAACTTTCCAGTTATTAAGATCAATATGTGGTAAGAAGTAGTCGACCCCTTCCACTAACTGATCCGAAGGCTCTTCTTCTTCCTTATCCGGAGCAGGAGTTATCTCCCCTTTAACCGAACACCCCACATTAAACAGTAGGACAAACAAAAGGGAAGTGAAACCACCCAGGACTATACCTAGCCCGGAGTGGTTCCTTCTTTTATAAGTTCGTTTTTCCATTTTTACTCGCTTTCCACGATTTTTACATTATCGAGAAAGACTTCATTGCTGCTATCCACCGCATTCAGCGCTCTCACATAAATCACAACTTTGTTGGTAGAAGCTGTAAAGGTGAAAGAGCTGTTGGTAAACATCGACTTATCTGTATTGAAGTCGTTGGTGATATCGAAATATGCGTCTATTGCAGGGTCGCTTGTTGAAGCATTGATGCCTTCCTCTGTGGTGATTTCGGTATTCAAAATGAAAACTTCTGTGTTGATTCCTTCTGCCTCTGAGCGAGTATCAATCGAAAAGGTATATTCAACGCCTTGCTCCACCTGAACGACCTGATATAGTCGTCGGCAGTTAGCGCTAAATTTCGCTCCTCGAGTTTTTGATCCATTTTCAAAGGCACCATCTGAAGTAGAATTAGGCTGCTCATTGGTGCAATAGGTAGCATCAATGTAATTATTCAACTCAGAGTTATACCATAGTTCTCTGTAAGGACTAGGCACTTCATTTCCGCTATTGTCGACTACGGTACTGTTGGGCGTCATGTCCCAGGCATCGGCATTGTCACTGGTATTTGAGGTAAATTCCTGGAAGGTGCCATTGAGTACCTGTACTACAAATCCTTGAGAAACGATTAGTTTTTCAGTAGCTACATCCGTATTCCCCGTTACGCTATAGGAAGTTAAAGTAACGGTGTACTCCCCATCTTCCATATAGGTATGGGAAGGGTTCATTCCGGTAAACTGATAACCGTCTCCAAATTCCCACAGTAACATCACTGCCCCTTCAGAAGCATCCATGAAATCGTAGGTACGATAATCGTCCGGATCTACCTGGAAAGTAAAGGCAGCGGTCACCGGCGCTAGGATATTGATACTCTTACTAAATTCAGTCGATAAGCCCACATCACTAGAAGCAGTCAAGGGAATCGTGTATTCTCCAGCAACGGCATAGACGTGAGTGGGAGATTCCTCGGTTGACATATTGCCATCACCAAAATCCCATTCATAGCTTGTAGCATTGGTTGAAGTATTAGTGAAAGCGTATTCCAGGAAGTTTTCCTCACTCTGCTCGATATTGAATCCAGCGGATGGAGGTACAGAACCTTCCGCTCCAACGTCGATTGTGAAATTATCCAATCTAGCTTCTACTGGCCCGTTGAAAAAGTAAATGGCAACCGTATTGTTATCTCCAGAATTGAATGATAGCTTCTGCTCCAAGTAGGTCGAAGGATCAGAGGTATCATTCACCGTCACGGAAGCAATGGTACCTTCCGCCGCTTTTTCCCGGCTATCAATAGGTCCAAACTGCGTAACCCCTACTATGGATACCGTAACAAATGGGTCAGCCGAATTATCCAACATAGTGTACCAAAATCGAAGATCGTAGTTCTGATTGGGCTCAACCGCAATTTCTTGATAACCGACACGAGATTGGTCATTCGGCAATTTTGCTCCTTGATCTCCAAATTGTACCGGGCTACCGGTAATCTGGATCACCCCACCTAACTCACTCTTCCGCCAAGAATCTCGTCCATCACCAGAGCCATCCGGTAAGGTATTGTCCTCAAAACCTGGTTCTAATATAATCGGCTGGAATGGACCTTCCACCACCATCACATCGATGGTTACGGTACCTGTTTCACCATTGGCATCACTAGCCGTGAGCGTTACGGGGTAGGTGCCTTCTCCCGCCTCAAAAGTAAAGGTTGGATCTTTATCAGTAGAAGTATTTCCTCCCCCAAAGTCCCATTCAAAAATGATGGATTCGGCCGAAAGGTTGGTGAATTTGATGGTTTTGAAGTCTTCCAAAGTAGACGCATAGGAGAAATTAGCCGTCGGAAAAATCGTATCCGGAATAGAGTTTGATTCCGGTAACTCAAACTCAAATTTGTCGCAATTATTGAACAAAAAGACCATCGAAAAGCAAAGGAGAATCCTCATTGCTTTACGGTATGTATATTTATCTTTTTTCATTTTTGAAATTTTAATTTTGCTCCGTTCCTGCCCACTCTATTTCTTAGTCTTCTGGAGCAAAGGATTGCCGCCGTATTGGCTTTCAATGATTTATCAAAGGTTCATTGAAGCGTCTTTAGACTACTTCCTTAATACCCTGGGTTTTGAGTTAATAAACCACCGCTCAAGTTGATTTCTCTTGCAGGGATGGGTAAAAGCAGTTTTCTCGCATTATAGTCCGTATAGCCATTGTCGGCAGCGTGGGCGCTTAGGACAGCATCTGCCACTCCAAATCTCAACAAGTCATAGAAGCGCTGATTCTCAAATGCCAATTCCACTCGCCTTTCGGCTAATAGTGCATCTTTGGTTAGTGAGGAAGGGCGATCATCAACGGGGTCAAAACCTGCTCTGGCTTTCACCTTCATGAACGACTCAATCGCGCTACCATCCGATGTTTGAGTACCACCTGCCATAATAGCCTCTGCGTGCATCAACAAGACATCTGCATATCGCAACACAATCACGTCGTTGCCAGCATTGCCCGGGCTTTGGCCATAAGTCGGAGGAAAGACAGATACATCAGACCCTTCTGGTAAGTACTTGGTCACTTCCGTGAAGGTTGGAAAGGTCACATAAGATACTTCTGTTCTGTTGCCGCCAATCTTGATAAAATCCTCCACCAGGTTGCTATTGACGATATTCAAACCATCTTGTCGGCCCTGACGAACGGTCGCTGTAAATTCAGCAGAAAAACCTTGACTTTCTTGGACATTTCCAAACTCATATTGAATGGCAAAAAGAATTTCGTTATTCAACTCATCATAGAATACATCATGAAAATTGTCTTCTAAACTGAACTCGCCACCATTAATAATGGCCTCACACAATTGCTGAGCAGCGGGATAATCTGGACTAGGCTGTGATAGATATACCTTTGCTAGAATACCTTGCGCTGCCGCTTTCGAAGCTCTAGATTTAAAGGAATTATCTAGGTTATTGACCGCTTCTTGCAAATCTGTGATAATCTGCTGATACACTTGTTCTTCACTTGCTCTAGTAAACAGTTTTTCATTTTCTGTTGGAGCTACTACTTCCGTTACCAAAGGAACAGCACCGTACAGTCTTACTAACTTGAAATAAGCAAAAGCTCTTAAGAACTTAGCTTCAGCTGTATAGGCAGCCTGATTACCGGCATCAGCTACATCGATGAAGTTCAAGACATTGTTTGCTCTAAAAATGATCTCGTACATGGATTGATAGAAATCCTCTGATTGTACATTATTAGCATCTACTCTGTACCGATGGAAATCAGCTCTAGAACCTTCTAGGGTTGCCGTACGCGTATTATCACTACGCATTTCGGTCACCATAAACTCAAATTGAATCCCACGATTAAAGCGGGTAGTATTTGATTCGGTATTTACGTTGACGCCTTGGATCGCATCATATATCCCGATTATCCCTGCCAGTACATCATCATCTGATTCAAAAAATGCGTCGACAACAATAGCGGAATCAGGTAGTGGATTTAAGAACTCATCATCACAGGAGTAAAGCAGAACCCCTAGTAGTGTGAATAGTATATATTTGGAATATTTCATTGTAATGTTGTTTAGGCTTAAGATTAGAACCGAACGTTTAGGCCAGCTGTAACTGTTCTAAATAATGGCGTACCTGCACGCTGAGAACCGTACGAGATCGGCGTATTGTTGCCATCAATAAATTCAGGATTAAATCCTTTGTAAGCATCTGAAGTTCTGTAGATCAGATTCTGACCGGAGACATATAGCCGAAGGCTTCTTAGGCCAAATTTCGCCAGCTGGGGTTCAGTAAAGTTGTATCCAATGTTGACATTTCGCAATGAAAAGTAATTGGCACTCTGCACGATGTCGTTGGTGTGTACTCTTTGCTGTAGGAAAGATGGATCTGAAATAATTCCGTCTTCAACGACTTGCTGTACATCGGAAGTACTTCCTTGCCAGTGCGTGAAGAAGTATTGATCTCCTACGTTCCTCACCTCAGCCCCAAGGCTTCCCTGGATCATGATGGAGAAATCAAAGTTGCCGAATCCAACCTCATTGGTAAAGCTCCAAATCAAGTCTGGATAAGGATCACCAAGAATGGTTTTATCCTCATCTGAAATCAAACCATCACCGTTAAGGTCTCTGACGATTACATCTTCTGATAAACCGTTGATCGGAATGTAAGGAGAGTCATAGTATTGAGTGGATAATTCTCTGTCGACTACGTAGCCATAAAAGGATGAGATGGGATTACCCACTGAATTGATCCATTGGGAGTTTCTGCCCCAACCATCTACCGTCAATTGTCCGTTAGATTCTCCAAAGCTCAACAAAGTATTCTCATTGGTAGAAGCGATCAAAGTACTGCTCCAATTAAGATCTGCACGTGCAATATTTATCGTTCTTAATTCAAACTCCCATCCTTTATTTTCAACCTCACCTAGGTTCACAATACCTGCATCAAACCCGGTTACGAAAGAAACTGGATTTTCTAACAGTAATTTATCACTAGTCCTGACGTAATAGTCTATTGATCCTTGTACTCGGTTGTCAAAAAAGCCAAAATCAAGACCTGGGTTGAATTCCTCAGAAGCTTCCCATTGCAACAAGGGATTTACAATGCTTAATGGAGAAACACCCGCTGTAATTCCACCTTCTGTAATGGCGCTGGTAGTGCTTAGCAAAGCCAAATAAGGATAATTATTGACGATATCATCACCTACGCTAAAGTTCTCGTTACCTGTAAGTCCATAACTTACTCTGAACTTCAATCTGCTCAAAAAGCCATTACCATTTAAAAACTTCTCGTTATGGGCATTCCAACCCAAAGAAACTGCTGGGAAATCACCCCATTTGGAGTTCACCCCAAATACAGAACTTGCATCTCTACGGTAAGAGGCATTAACCAAATATTTATTGTCGAAGACGTAATTGATTCTTCCAAAGTAACCGATCTTATTCTTCTCAAAGTTGATCTCCTCGAATTCGGAGACGATGGTAGCTCCTTGTAAGTTCTTAAGCAAATCATTGGTGAATCCAGAGCCAGAGATGTTACTATTCTCTACTGCTCTTCTTTGAAAAGTAGCACCTGCTAAGACATTTAGACCGTGCTTGCCAAATTCCCGATTATAGGAGATGGTATTATCAGAAATAACTCTATTTCGTACTCTATTTTGCAAATTATATTGGGCTCTACCCGCACCGGAAGCATGGTGCATAACGCCATCATATCTTGTTCTCTTACGGTTTTCGGTCGTTAGTCCAAGTGATGTTTTAGCGGTTAGTCCCTTTGCAATTTTATAGCTTAAGTAGGTTGAGGTTAAAATATTGGTCTTATACTCGTAGTGTTCTCGTTCTACATATTGAGCATAAGGGTTCATATCTCCAGAAGTCCGTGGTCTACTGGAACCTTGATCATCGGTAGGGTCGATATCAATGTTATCAAGGTGATCTTCGTTAAAGTAATCTCCCACCTTAACATCCGGATACTCATCTCTATCGACATACTTTATGGTTTCTTCGGTATGGTAAATAAGCAACCACGGAGATTGTCTGATCGGGTTATGAACGGATGTTGGTAGTGCTCGCCGCTTAGAGTATGAGGGCGTAATCTTGAATCCGAATTTCAGATTATTGGTAATTCGGGTATCCATTTTTATGTTACCCGTATAAAGACGGTAATTATCCGTAAGTACAACGCCTTCATCTCCCAGTGTTCGTAAGGATACGCTAAACTTGGTAGCATCACTTCCTCCTCTAGCAGAAAAAGAGTGGCTAGAAATGTAGCCGCCATCAAAGAATACGTCTTGCCAATCTCTGTCAACACCCGTTTCTTCCACCAACTGAAGCGCATACTGGGTATTATTGGTTAGAAAGCCTGCTTGGGCTAATTCAAAATCAGCCCAGTCAGCAACACTTTTACGATAATCATCACTTCCGAAGGCATCTTTTCTGCCAACGAAAGTTTCATAGCTGAATTGCGTTTTGCCGGCTTGACCACTTTTCGTCGTAATCATGATCACACCGTTTGACCCTTCGCTACCATAGATCGCAGCTGAAGCAGCATCTTTCAAGACTTCAAAGGACTGTATATCATTCATGTCCAGGTTACCCAAAAAATCTGGATCTACCACTAAACCATCGACCACTACGGCCGGTCCAGAATCAGCATTGATCGATCCAAAACCTCGAATCGTAATAGTTGGCGCAGCACCAGCTTCTGCTGAGGTGGCCTGGATATTAACACCAGATACCTGACCAATCAGGGCATCATCTACCCTTGACACTGCAATTTGATCCAGTTTTTCATTTTTCACCTTTGAAATGGAACCCGTTAGGTGAGATTTTTTCTGGGTACCATAACCAACCACGACAACCTCATCCAATAGAGCCACATCTGCCTGCAAAGAGATATTGTAGGTGGTTTCCGGACCAACGGTCAGTTCCTGTGCCTTGAAACCCGTGTAAGAAAAAACTAGCACCGTACCTTCCTCTGCTTCTAGTTCCCACTTACCGTCAATATCTGTAATCGTACCGGAGGAGGTTCCCTTAACGGCCACAGTCACCCCAATTAAAGGCTGACCATCAGAAGCGGAAGTGACTGTTCCAGAAATGTTTTTCACCCCCGTATTTAAATTGTTAGGAACAGGTGAGGTTCCTCCGTAGATTAGGGGTGCAAAAAGCATAATAAAGCAAAGTATCCCTATACTTTTTATGCCATTAAGCTTTTTTGTCAACTTGTATTCCATAATTTAGTGATTTAGATCTTTCGATCAAATGGTTCATCTATAGTAAGTTCCAACAGGTAGGAAATCTTTAGCAAGGGCAAAGAGAGGCCCCCTCAAGGTCATAGTAAACCTTGAAACATAATTTTCTTCAAAACAGTCTAGCCCATCCGAGCTTATCCCTAAGCTTGAACAGTGAGAACGCCAATCATTCCTATAGGATGGACAAGGCTGCAAGTGTATGTTTTACTTACAGCAATGTCACCTCAGGCATTTGGTTTCTTTTCCCAACCAACTGAAACTGAATTGAGAATCCCTACCTTAATCGTAGTTAAGTCTGCTTAAAAGTGCCCAAAAAGAAAGGAAAAATTCCTTTGTCGTCTTTTGTTGGCCCAATGTTAATTTATACCCAGTTCAAGTACCCTCCTGGGGTATGAATCTGAGCAGTTAATAGGTATATCTTACGAATCCTTCTTCTTCAACGAAGCACTATATTCGGTTACATCACTAAGATGTTCTTCCATAGCCTTGGCTGCCAAATCAGGATTTTTATCAAGAATATGCTGTAAAATGATCTTATGCTCTTCCATGGCTTGGTAAAAGCGTCCATCCTTACAAATTTCCAATTTTGTGAAGTTGTGTACTATATCGGGGATGATCACCATCATGAGTGATTTCAAAACACTGTTTTTGCTGGCTTCGGCAATCTTCAAATGGAATAGCAAGTCTTCCTCAACCGCTGGTTCACCATTCTTCACCTTCTTACCGTAAGCATCCAAAGCGGTCTGGATGGTAACGATATCGTCCACGGTTCGTCTCTCGGCAGCCAGTCTGGCGGCCTGCACTTCCAATAAGACTCGAGTTTCTACTAAAGCAGCAAAGTCGTTATTTTCTAATTGCAAAACATCCGTAATTAAACCTTCCAAGGCCGTAATCCCTATACCTGCTACTACTGTCCCGCTTTGTGGCATTGTCTTCAGGATGCCATAGAATTCCAGTTTGGCGATCGCATCCCGTACATAAGTTCTACCTACTCCAAAAGTTTCTGCTAATTTCCGCTCGGAAGGAAGACGATCACCTGGTTTAATTTGTCCTCCTGAAATCAAATCTCTAATCTGCTCGATGATTTTGTCTACTGGTGTATCTACAGCTATTTCTCGAAAGTTCTGGAGCATATTCGTTTCACTTAGCAAGTAAAGAGTTAGTTTAAAATGGTTGGCCAAAAACTGGTCAACCAATTATTCTCATTTCAAAGATAAGCCAATAAATTGGTTGACCAAAAAATATTTCGTTTTTTTTTGCCTGATGCGATTTTAATGTGGCTGTGGAATTAAAGCCTTATTTACTTTCGTTTTCCTCTATCGAAAATTCTAATCTAGGAGGCACCAAGATGTGCAAGATGAGGAGTCTATGATCAATACCCAGTTATGACCTTTGCCAGTGGAAGGTGTATAGAGATGTCCTTACTGCTTAAAAGACCATCCAATACCCATCCAGATCCTCATCGGGCTTCCGTATCCATAAATGTTGTTTTTCCTACCGGGTCTATATGGTAGGTAAATTGTCTTTTACAGCTGCCCAAAAAGACGCTTCAAAAAGACGCGCACTTCCAAATAAGCTGGCGTCTTCCATAAGTTGAGAGACCTTGATCGCGGTGTCAAGGCCATTGTCATTGAACACCTGCTGTAAAGAGCCAGAGAATAGATCAAAAGCCTTTGCAATATTTCCCCCCATAACAATAACCTCCGCCGGAAATTTCTTCAGCCATGGAGCTAAGAATTCCCCCAAGTTGCTACCAAAGAGGTCAAATATAGCTTTTGCACCCTCCTCCTTTCGGGCCAGCTCAGCTATCTCCTTCACGCCATTAACTTCTTGCCCCGTTCTGGAACGAAAGGTATTAACAAACCATCGGGTGGAAAAGTAGTCATCTGCGATACCCGCTGCAAGGGGGAGGTGCCAAAAACAACCTTGCTCAGGTACATCCGCTCGATTGACTATGGGTATACCGTCTTCTAGCAGTGCCGAGCCGAAACCTGTGCCTAAGGTAATGGCTATGGATCGTCGTACCCCTTTAGCTTCCCCAAACCAGTTTTCCCCTACAGCAAAAGCACTGGCGTCGTTCAAGAAGCGTATCGGCGTTTCAGGCCGGTTCAAATAGGCTGGAAAACTATCCTTAACATTGGTGCCGTAGAGCGCTTCGTACTTGTCATTCCCTTTATATAAGGCTACTCCTTCTCTGTAGTTGAAGGCCCCCGGCATGGCGAAGCCAATACCTTTTACTCGATCTACTGCTAAACGATCCAATATTTGATTGAGCGGGGCTGCCCATTGGTTAAAAATTTCTGGCTTGGATAGCTTATTATTTACCTTAGCGTAAACCCGGGTATCCTCGAGTAGGGCACCCGTTTTCGTATTGATCGCAGCACAATGGATGTGACTTCCTCCGATATCGACTCCTATCGTTAAATCCTGTTCTGACATTTCACAAAAGTTTAGCGTTAAACTGCCATATCAAACACCTACACTCTCCCATCCAAAATCTGCTTGTACTTTACGAAGTGTAGGGTGGGGCTTTTATCATAGCAATGGATGGCAGTTACATAAAAATTGTACTTAGATTGATTTTTCGGAAGACCTTAAACATCCTGTGAGCCAGCAATTGCATCGATGCCCCTTATAGTCTGTACTACAAATCTTCCTTCCGTATTGTGATGGCACCTCAATAGCTAGGCAGATTTGCCCACCTTATAGCCTTTCACAGCATAGAATAGAATATAGGCATAACATATAAGCACGACGGCATAACTGGCCTGTAAGCCAATTCGGTCTGCAAGTACTCCCTGGATCAGCGGTACAAATGCTCCCCCAACGATAGCCGTAACTAGCAGGCCAGATCCTTGGCTTGTAAATTTCCCTAGTCCATCGATGCTCAAAGTGAAAATATTGCTCCAAAATATCGCATTGCAAAAACCTACAAATATCATCGCCCAAGCAGCCACCCAACCACTAGTGCTTATTCCCACAATTATAGATAGCATAGCAAGAACAGACATTAGAGCAAGCAGAAATTGTGATTTGATCTTTTGCAAAATAGCTGCCCCCATAAATCGCCCCACCATTAATCCTGCCCAAAAGAGAGAAAGGTACCAGCCTGCATCTTCCGGCTTTAGGCCAGCGATATGATCTTCTCCCAAAAAGCTTACCATAAAACTTGCTACACTGACCTCGGCACCGACATACATAAAGATCGCTACCGCCCCTAAGAGCAAATGTGGAAACTGCCAAATAGATGTTTTAGTCGATGTTCCTTCTGCCTCCTGCATGGAGTCCAGGTCCTTCATGTTCGGCAAGTGGAGAAAGGAGAAGACACCCGCCAATACAAACAAGGCGATTGCCAGGCCGATATAAGGCGCCTGCACCGCCTCGGCCTGTTGTTCCTGTGGTAGGTTTTCAATACCAGAAAGAATTAAAGCACTACCGAATAGTGGCGCAATGATCTTTGCCACAGAATTAAAACCCTGTGCTAAGTTTAGTCGGCTTGCAGCGGTCTCAGCAGGTCCCAGCACCGCTACATATGGATTTGCCGCAACCTGTAATACGGTCACCCCAGTGGCTAATACAAAGAGCGCTCCTAAGAACAAGGGATAATACAGTGCAATGGAGGCCGGGTAAAATAATAGAGCTCCTACCCCCATTAGGCCTAAACCGATAACAATACCTCGTTTATAACCGACGCGCTCCAATACTTTTGATGCAGGAATGGCCATCAATGCGAAAGCACCAAAGAAACAGAATTGTACCAAGGCTGCCTCGGTATAACCGAAATCGAATAGTTCCTTTACAAAGGGGATAAGAATATCATTCATGGCCGTCAGAAAGGCCCACATAAAAAAGAGCACTACTAAAAAAATAAAGGCGGTTCTCGTTTTGTTTGTACTTGACATGGATCGGTAATTTTACTAGAAGATGATCTCGCCCAAAAGTAACCAAACTTTTTAACCAAAGTCTGTGTGTTATTTAGGTTGCAATGGATTTTGGGCTTCTTTCTATTGCTTTGGGTCTGTCCAATAAATCCAGATCATAACCACCTTTAGTCAGGCACTACGGCCATATGGATTGAAAGCAGTTCCATTTTCTTCAAGCTTCTAGTAGAAGGAATAAGGATAATCCAAATGCTAAGCACTCAAAACCAACCCTTATCCAATGCCAACGTCCCCATTGCTCCAATTCCGTGAGCAGTTGTTTATCCGATAAACTTCTATCAAAGAAACGTTGATTGGCTTGCTTAAAATAGAGAAAATAGGTTGAGAAAAATGACAAAGTAGAGAAGCCCATCAATCCGAATAAAACATGATTTTCACCTTGGCTCACCAAGCTATAAACAACTGTTAACAAGGGAATTACAGTAGCTATAATAGTCAATGGCGCAAAAAATCGGTGAATTTTCCCACCATAATTTTGGTAAAAATCAAAAAAGGCGCCTGCCCGTAAGGATTTCCAATAGGGTACAAATAATATCGCTTCGGTAAGCTGGGCCCCTAAAAATATACCTAATGATAAACTGGACAACAAAAGCATACTCTCCTGGATCATGTTCTTAATTTTTTAGTTCTCCCTTTGATGAGATGAAAGGGTGATTTAGCATCTCATGTATTCTTGATTTGCTAAACCAAGACTGAGTAGATAGCATTCAAAATTAAGGCCTAGAAAGATGGATGTCATTTACATAGGTAAAGAACTCCTTTGCGCGTTGATATTGGTGCCAGGAAAGAGGTCGCTTAGCGGATCAGGAAATTATCCGCTTGGGGTCATCAACCAAAAAAGCCGCAACTCACTCCTATTGAGCGAATTGCGGCTTTTCTTAGTAAATACAAGTCAGTTATAGGTCACTATAAGCGCGTAAACTGAGGCTTGATCTACCTAGTTTTCATCTTCAAAGAACCGCGATCGAGGCGGCAGGTTGAACAATTGACCACCAGCATCTATAAACTCTTGTTCCAGCGCAGGTAGGGTATTATTATAAAGCTCATTCAAGGTCGGCTCTTGCCCATCATAAGCTTCTTTGGCCAAAGCATATTGCTCGCGCTGCGAACCGGTTACATTAACCTGAGCAGATCGATTCGCGAAATAAGCAAATCCTAATCTGCTTGATACCGTATTCTTTGCACCAAACCCACCTAAAATAACCTTTGTTACATCGTCGATCTGCTGCTGCGCAGAATCAATTTTAGGAACCATAAAGTTCGCTTCCACCGGCATATTAGCTAGAATAGTCTTCATGTTTCTTAAACGGGTACGCATATCATTGAGCTTACCACGAGCAGAAGAAACCAAGGCATTTAAATCTACAACCCCCTGCATGAATTCGTAATTGGCTGCATAATCAGGTGAACCTAAGGCATTGGAGATAGAAAACACCTTGAATGGCACGGGTTCTACTAAACGCTCAATTTCAGATTTGAACATCTTATCTATGGCTACCTTGTAATCACCGGGAGGGACTTTAGGGCCTCGACCATTGAGATAACTCAAATCCCAGCTTACTTTCTGATACCCTTTTCTCAGCGGGGAAGTGATCTTTCGTAAAACCTTATCGTTGGTATCATAAATAGTGAAGACCAGCGAAGGCTTAGGCTCTTGCCGCTCAGCCAGTAGCTCGTCCTCCGTTGGGTACGGATAAGCAGCACCCTCTTTTTCAGCGGCCTTCTGGGCTTTGACCCTTTTTTGTTTCATCGTTTCAAATCCGTCCTTCACGTAATAGCGGAAGGTAGCAGCAGGGGAAGGATTCTGGGATCTGAAATGTACTGCTCCCTGGTAGTTGATGTTGCTAGCGGGGAAGTATAGGAAAGCATCATCGACCTCAAATATATGCGCGTCCTTTGCTGCCAGGGATTCACTCAATTCACGTAGGGGTGAGTAATCCTCCATCACATAAAACCCACGACCAAAAGTAGCCACAACCAGGTCATTTTCTCTTCGTTGTATGGTGAGATCCTTCACCTGAATGGTAGGAAGGCCTTTCTTCAATTGGATCCACTTCTTTCCACCGTCGATGGTAGTCCATACACCCCATTCTGTTCCGATGAAAAGGATGTTCGGATTCTCATGGTCCTCCTGAATTACATAGACTGTACCCGAAGGCAAGTTAGACGCTATGGAAGTCCATGTTTTCCCTTTGTCGGTACTCTTAAGCAAATAGGGGGTAAAATCACTACTGTTTTTCCGACCATCAAAGCAGGCATAGACCGTATTGGCGTCGTGCATAGATGGTAGCACGTAGTTAACAAAGGTGGTATCGGGAACGCCAGTAAACTTGTCATATTTTGTCCAGTCCCCCCCATCATTTTCTGTAATCCAGATCAAGCCATCGTCCGTACCGGCATATATCATTCCCTGCTTGAGGGGAGATTCTGCCAAGGCAAAGATGTTGCCAAATTTTGAGGTCGACAAGTTTTTTGCTACGGCTTCAGGTGGCCACATTTTCCCCATCATCGGCAAACTGTTCTGATCAATCTGACGAGTTAGGTCCCCACTGATCTTTTTCCACGAATCGCCCATGTCCGTACTTTTCAACACATAATTGCCAGCAACATACAGGGTTTTAGAGTTGAAAGGACTGATGAAATAAGGTGTATTCCAATTCCATCTATACTCTTCATCAATGGTGGGTTGTGGTTTGATCGACACACTATTGTTGGTGGTCCGGTCATATCTTCTTAAGCCACAGTATTGTGATTCACAATAGGAGATATCTGGATTATCTGGGTCAGGGATGGAAAGGTATCCATCACCACCTATGGTATAGGTCCAGTCTGAATTCACCAGGTATCTCCGGTGTGTCTGGGAAGGACCAAACCAGGATCCGTTATCCTGAGCACCACCATACACATTGTAGAAAGGATAATCATTATCCGTTCGTACGTGATAGTACTGCGTGATTGGCAGATTGCTCTTGAACTGCCAGGTCTTAGCCCGATCATAGGTTTCATATAAACCACCATCGCAACCCACCAGGTAATGATCCGTATTATTCGGATCAATCCAAATAACATGATTGTCCACGTGCTTATTCGAACCCTCAATTCTGGTCCAAGTCTTTCCTCCGTCTTCCGACAAGGAGTTACGGGTATCCATCAGTATAACTAGATTTGGATTAACTGGATCAGCAAACACCTCATTATAATATTGAGGACTACTTGTTCCTTTATCACTTCGCTTTTCCCAACTTTCTCCCATATCGGAGGAGCGGTAAAAACCACTTTTGCTTCCCGGTAATTCGATCACGGCATAAAGGATATCAGGATTGGCAGGAGAAAGCGCAATACCAATTCTACCTACATCCCCCCGCGGAAGGCCCTTTTTGAGTTTCGTCCAATTGGCTCCGCCATCAACGGATTTATAGAGCGCTGATTCCGGACCGCCATTGATTTTTGAAAACACCCGGCGTTCTCTTTGGTGGGCAACAGCGTACAGAATGTCAGGATTGCGAGGATCCATTTCCATATCCGAAATACCAGTGTTTTCACTCACATGCAACACCCTTTCCCAATTTTTGCCTCCATCAACCGTTTTGTACAAACCGCGTTCTCCTCCCGGTCCCCAGGCCTGTCCTTGAGCTGCTACATACACCGTATTACTATTACGGGGGTCGATCATGATTTTACCAATTTGTCGACTTGTCTTTAGCCCCATATTGGTAAATGTCTTCCCACCATCCGTGGTCTTATAGACACCATCACCATATGCCAGGTTCCGCTGAGAGTTATTCTCACCAGTACCCACCCAAACTACATTTGAGTTGTTGGGATCCATCGCCAAACAACCAATAGAATAAACTGCCTGATTATCAAAAATTGGTTTGAAGGTGGTGCCGTGATTTTCTGTTTTCCACAGCCCCCCTGAAGCTACCCCCACGTAATACTCTGAAGGATTCTCTGGGTTGACGGCCAGGTCGGAAATCCGTCCCGAATAGGCTGCCGGACCAATACTTCTGAAGTTAAGCATGCTAACCATCGATGCGTTAGCCTCCCAGGCTTTGGGTGCTTCTTCTTTCTTTTCTTCTTTCTTTTTCTTCCGTTGCGCATCTGCCGTGAAAGTCCCTAAAAGGAAGAGACAAGACAGCAGTAGGGGAAGAAATCTCTTACTCTGTTTTAAAGAATGCATTATCAAGGTTTTTGTAAGAAGTTGTTTATGAATTCCTGCTGTACTTTACAGCGACCAATGAGATATTATGGAACAACCTCTGTATCAAGAATTTTTTGGATACTAACCCAAGGCCGGTAAATATAAGTAATGCTCTAGTACTTTGGCTATGTTTAGCAATGGCATTAAGGGGAGAAAACTGCCAATTTTTGCTAGACTGCCAGTCCCAATCTACCGCTGAGAAAACATTTCTATCAGGTCATGTTCTGGAACTTCAGAAAGGAGTCTGGAAGATGCGGGGAAGGAAATTAAGGAAGAAGCAAGAAAAATTCGAGTATATCCTTGCATTCGTGGTCCGAATACAGTCGTCTTGATTTAGGTGTTTCCGCGATATCCCCGCCGTGAAAATGGAGAATTGATCTCTCCACTTTAGACAAGATCTGAGGTAGCAATATTCCTTGCAGGTACAATAACTACCCTAGACTTTCAGCAGGCTTGGTTGACGATTTTCAAACCTCAAATGAAGACTAGTGATTGAAATTCTTTGAGCACTTTTTGGCGCGCATTTGGTTTGAAATCACTCTTTTGGATCTAGTACAAAAAACACGCCCAGGTTCCAGCTAGGAGCCGCCAGAATGTTCTTAGCCGAAAAGACCCCACCAGCGGAAGCTGAAAAGCCCCAATTATTCATTATATAGTTTACCTCTGGGATAATCGCGAAATACGTTAAGCGGTTTCCAAATATAGAAGAGCTGCCCGTAACGCCCTCAGATACGTCTGCTCCAAAGGGCTCAACTTGGGTCCATTTTAGGGCAACAGCCCATTTTTCGTTTGGCGTCCAGCCCAGTTCTCCCGACCAAACAAAGGCATCGTCATAATCCACCGTTAGCAAACCGCTGCTATAAGCGAGATCTGCGGTACCACGCCACTGATAGCCTACAGATAAGGAAGCGTAGAATGGCTTAGGATAGAAAGAATGAGAAGCGTGGAGCATCCCTAATGCACCCCATGCGCCATCGCCGGCTTGCAATAGCTCCGTATCCCCACCGACATTTTCTCCTGAAGGCAATTTCAGCTGTCCAGAAGCTGCTAAGACAATGGGGCCGCTCTTGATTATGCCGTACTTTAATCCCAATTGAATTTCTCCTAGTCCATTGAATTCATCACCCGGAATAATAGCTCCATCGACTCGACTTTCCAGGTTGTTGATAGTGCTTCGCACGAACAACTGGGCATTTAACAAAGCGGTAAGCCTGTCATTAAGGCCATATTCACCATAGAATACCGTGCTGTATACGGAGGTGGTGGTAATGTCAATGAGGTCACCATTAGGGTTAAAAAACTGGTCAGCGCGGATGGCACTTTGGTTGAGCTTAAAGTATCCACCCTGCTGTTCTTGGGTCCAAGCGCTCTGGGCCTGTATCTGAGATGAAAGGACTGAGGTGAATAGCACAAAAAACAGTACTCGTTTCATGGAAGAAAGGTTGTTAGAGCGTTACTGAAAGTTAGCAGTTCCAAATGGTACCCGGAAAGGCTGACAGTAGACCAGGACATGGTCAAAATCATCCGGATTCACGCTAGAAGGAAGTGGATATTCTTGTATGCCTGTGGTAGCTTTGAGCTCGCCTAGGCTTATTCCGCCAGTAACATTATTCGCATTAGGGCTGAGGTAAACGTAGAGTCCAGGTCCGCTCTGTGAACGGAAGTCTTCGTTAAATACGACCTTCGCCTGATCACCAGAACGCTCCAGCACGGCTGTTCCTTCCACACTGTATCCATTAAGGCCACTGAACATTCCCATTCGCGACATAGAATCACTTCCCACCATCAAGTTAAAGGGTAAGCTGTTTACTCCTTCGGAAGATGCAGTGATCTGCGTCATACCGTTGGCCAAGGCCGTTACTAGGCCATTGACATCGACGGAACAAATATCCGGATTGGTACTGGCCCAGGTCACTACCTTATCCGTCAGTAGTGTTCCATTAGTGGCACTCAATTCAACCTCAAGCTGTAACATATCGCCGATGGAGAGTTCGTTGACGCTATTGGTAATGGTAATGGAGGCAAGGGCTTCAGGGTCAACCGAAACCGTCAATAATATGGAATCCTCCAAGGTTTCACTAAACACATCAATCCAAGTCTGTCCGGCGGCAACTGCCATCACAAGCCCGGCGGGATCCACAGTAGCTACAGCAGCATCGCGGCTACTCCAATCCACCGATGCATTCAGTATGCTTTCATCGGAGGCAATAACCTGAGCTGAAAGCTGTTGACTTTCTCCCTCTAAGAGGATGAGAGATGCATGGCTAAGTTCTAATCGAGAAGGTACCGGTCCGAGGGGTTCGTCGACAAAATCGGTGCCCACACAACTACTGATACCTAAGAGGAGTACGATCAAAGAGGAAAAATACGCGTTTCGCTTCATATGGCAGAGGTCATGTTACTGAATGGACACAAAATTAAGGGAAGACCGATGGCTAAATCGTCTTCTGTTATACAAATAGGCCCTAAATGGCAACTGCATTTTAGCCCTTTACAGAGTAGAAGTCCGATAGACGACTATGATGGCTTCCAACGATTGCTTGTTTTAGGTCTAAAAATCTTTCTGCTCCATTATCCACATAAACTCCCTTGTATCTAAGGTAAACTCCTTTTCATTTCTTCTAAGCATTAGTTGCACCGAGTCTTTACCCATCAGTCCTTCCCAGGTAAAACCATCCCCTGCCTTCACATGCGTTCCCTCAAAGGCCGTTAATCTATCCCCTCTAGGTGTGATGCTTAGGTTGTTTAAACTATCCAACTTAAATATTGCTCCTTCTCTGATTGAGGTACCCAAAAGAACATGACCAAAGCCCGAAGTCCCATTTCTACTATTGTTGATTACGATCTGATTCCAACGAGTCGTATCAACAGCTAACTTATTATCTATCCCATTGGTTTTGAAGCTATATACATCGAAGGCCCCTTCCAGTTCAAAAGGAACAAGTGTTTGTCTTCTCTGGGAATATTTCAGATCATCCCGGACCAGGGTGAAAATGGCATACGCCATAAAACCATACTTCAGGAAGAGCCTTCCATACTTTTTCCAAGGCGTAGTCAAGTTGAACTCAAAACGTTCAATGGTTTCCTGTTTATTCAATAAGAAAAAATTGATGAGCTTAGGAATGTACTCGGCCAGCAAATAGATACACATCAGCCACAGGGTAGCTGAAAACAGCTTAACCGGCACACCATATAAAAAATTGAGTAGAACTACATTGCCGAGTACACCTAGCAATAAGATCAACCCCACAAGCAAAGTCCTCCGAAAAAGGATTAATAATCCGCCCAAAGCTTCCAGGAAACCACTCAAAAACTGATAAGGTTCTGAATATCCAATATACATCCAGGTAAACCGCATGGGCGTAAAATCACCTAGTGGTGTGTAAAATTGAGTTAAAGAGGGATAGGGCATCTGAAGGACGAACATCTTCAAAATACCATAAACGAACATCACATAGGCTAAGTAATACCTTACCCCTATCTTGGTCCAAAAGCTAAGGAATGTGTAATTTTTTCTTTTTCTATCGACTAGCGTCCAAATAAGGGTAACCATCAAAGCTATTCCCAAATAAGCCAATTGTAAGGTCCAATCATCAAGTGAGTCTCCACTCCCGGTAAGAGAATGCTTCCATCGTGGCGTTTCATGAAGATCTAGCAGGTAGTTTTGAACCACAAAGGCTGGGTAATAATGATAATCTCCCCATAAGCTTCCAATGAATGGTAAGAAGGTGGAGAGTGCAATATTGAGGAACAGGAAGGTAAAAAGAAAACGGAATCCTATTTGCTCGAGCGCATTCCAAGGTCGGTTATCTGTAGTGATTTGCACAATGGGCGGTTTTCATGTTTGAATTTTACAAGGAAACCATTTCATCCCAATGGCAGGTGTAAAAATCTGCCAAATAAACCGACGTGTTCAGGAATTTAACTAGAGCGTATCTCAAAACTATACTTCGGGCTGTAAATAGCGCTTTTAGTCCATAATTTCGTTAAAAAAATGTCAGGTAGCTTAGGCTAGCTTCCATTTTTTTGCCTCGTTCTGTTCAAAAAT